>DATJLT010000350.1:0-8374 GCA_035509195.1 Streptosporangiaceae bacterium
TACCGAAGGCCCGCTGAAGCTGGAGCGGGGACCGGCGGCCAACCCGCTTTTCGCGGCGTTCTTCGAGGCCGCGCAGCAAGCCGGGTACGAACTGACCAGCGACGTGAACGGGTACCGGCAGGAAGGGTTCGGCCCGTTCGACCGGACCATTTACCGCGGCAGGCGGCTGTCGGCCGCACGCGCTTACCTGCATCCCGTGCTGAGCCGGCCGAACCTCACCGTCCTTTGCCACGCGTTCGTTACCAGGATCGTGTTCGATGGCACGCGCGCGTCCGGAGTCGAGTACCGGCTCGGCGGGCAACTCGTGCGGGCGAGCGGCGGTCAGGTCGTACTCTGCGGCGGCTCGATCAACTCGCCGCAGCTACTCCAGCTTTCCGGCGTCGGCCCGGCTGACCTGCTGCGCGAGCACGGCATTTCGGTGGTCGCCGACCTGCCAGGGGTGGGCGAGAACCTTCAGGACCACCTCGAGGTCTACGTGCAGTACGCGTGCAAGCAGCCGGTGTCTGTGGCGCCGGCGCTGAAATGGCGTAACCGCCCGATGGTCGGGGCGAGATGGCTATTCGGCAGGACAGGTCCTGGCGCGACCAACCATTTCGAGGGTGGCGGCTTCGCCAGGTCCAACGACGACGTTGCCTATCCGAACCTGATGTTTCACTTCCTGCCGATCGCGATCAGGTACGACGGGTCCGCGCCCGCGGGCGGGCACGGCTACCAAGTTCACATCGGGCCGATGTACTCAGACTCGCGTGGCTCGGTCAAGATCACCTCGGCGGACCCGACCGTGCATCCGGCGCTGCGGTTCAACTACCTGTCCTCAGAAACCGACAGGCAGGAGTGGACCGAAGCGATAGCCGTGGCCAGGCGCATACTTAACCAGCCCGCGCTCGACCCTTACAACGGCGGCGAACTCTCGCCTGGCCCGTCGGTAAGCACCGATGAGGAGGTGCTCGACTGGGTCAGGAGGGACGGCGAGACCGCGCTGCACCCGTCGTGCACGTGCGCGATGGGCACCCGCCCCGAGTCGGTCACCGACCCCGCGACGATGGGCGTACACGGAATCCGCGGGCTCAAGGTCGTGGATGCGTCGGCGATGCCATACGTCACCAACGGAAACATTTACGCGCCGGTGATGATGGTCGCGGAGAAGGCCGCCGACCTGATACTTGGCAATGAACCTTTGCCGCCGGAGGACGTCGGGTTCTACCGCCATCAGCCTGGTACGACAAGCACCTTGCCTACGGCGCCTGCCTGAACGGCGTCCTGGGCGGCCACGATGTCGTCCAGCGGGTACTTGTGCACGGGGAGTTCGGTCAGCGCGCCGTCCCTGAGCGCGGACGTGATGCCGGCCACGGCCTGATCAAGCGCGTCAGCAGGCACGCCGTACAGCAGCACGAACCGCAGCAGCACGTTGGCGTTCATGCAGGACCTGACCGGCAGGGCGGGATCGGCCGACGTGGACGCGTAGGTAATGATCTCGCTGTTCGGCTTGATCACGGCGAGGTCGAGTCCCAGGTTGGCGTCCAGCGCCAGCTCAACGACCCGGTCGACCAAGCCGAAATCCTTGATCTTCGCCGCCGCGTCTTCCGTGCGGTAGTTCACGATCAGGTCCGCGCCTGCCTTGGCGGCTAGCTCGGCCTTCTCCGGTCCGCTCACGGTCGTGATCACGCGGGCGCCGGCGTGCTTGGCCAGTTCGATCGCGAAGTGCCCGACCGCTCCCGCGCCCCCGGCGACGAGCACGGTCTTGCCGTTGACCTGGCCGTCGGCGAACAGGCACCGGTAAGCGGTCATCGCGGGCACGCCGAGGCTGGCACCGAGTTCGGCGGAGATCCCTTCAGGAAGCGTTACGGCTTGGCGGCTGGGCATGACCGACCATTCGGCCGCGGTGCCCCACTTGCGGCCGCCTGCCGCCATCCAGGTCCAGACTCGCTGCCCGATCCTGCTCTCTTCGACTCCTTCGCCGACCGCGTCGATAACGCCGGCGCCGTCGTGATGCGGGATCTGGAATCCGTCGACAGGGCGGGAGGTCAGGCCGCTGCGAGACTTCCAGTCTGTCGGGTTCACGCCCGAGTACTCAACCTTGACCCTGACCTCGCCAGGTCCTGGCTCTGGCCGGTCGATGTCCTCTACCCGCAGCACTTCCGCGCTCGGGCCGATCCGCTCATACAGTGCTGCTCGCATGGCTCACCACCCTACCGGTGGCGAACCTGCCAGCCGCGATCAAGCACACTAGGCCGATGAGCCCTGAAACTGTGCGTCCGTCCGGTTCCGACCCTCGCGACCCTCGCGACCTCCGCTTCGACGCGCCCTTGCTCGACGGCTGGCTGAGAGCCACCGAGCTGATCGAAACCGGCAAGTTCATCCCGATGGCGGTTCCCGGCCACAAGGCAAGGCAGGACCTCACTGGCGCGGTCAATGTCGGGGACGCGCCTTTGTACGGGGGAGTCGACTCGATCAAGCATGCCGACGTTCCGCGTGCCGACGCGGAGCGCCGGGCCGCTGAGCTCTGGGGCGCCGACTGGTGCCGGTTCTCCGTGGCCGGCTCCACGCATGGCAATCAGGCGCTTGCCCTCGCCGCGGGGTCGCCAGGCCGCGAGGTCATCGTGACCAGGATCCTGCACCGGTCGCTGCTGCTCGGCCTGGTGCTCGCTGGCCTGCGGCCGGTCTGGGTCCGACCCGAGGTCGACCTGGAGACCGGGCTGCCCGCCGCCGTCAGCGTCGCCACGGTCAGGGCCGCGCTCAGTGAGCACCCTGATGCCTGCGCGGTGTTCCTTGGCGAACCCTCCTACGTCGGCACGATCGGCGATCTGCGTGGTCAGGCCGATGCCGCTCATGAGGCAGGCGTGCCGTTGCTCGTGGACGCGGCGTGGGCCGCCCACCTGGGCTTTCATCCGGAACTTCCGCCGCACGCGATCGCTGCGGGCGCGGACGGCATGGTCACAAGCGCGCACAAGACGCTTCCCGCCTACTCGCAGGGAGCGATCGTGCTTGCCCGCACCGAGCGCCTCAGCGCGGCCAGGCTGCACCGCGCCTTCGAGGCCACGCATACCACAAGTCCGGCCGGCTCGATCATGGCAAGCATCGACGCGGCCAGGGCACTGCTTGCCCGCGACGGCGAGGAACTGTGCGGCCGCCTGCTCCGCGTTGTGGCCATGGCCAAGGACCGGCTTCGCCAGGTGCCTGATGTCAGCGTGCTTGACGGTCCTGGCGTCGAGCCGACCAAGCTTGTCGTGCTGATCGCGGGCACCGGCACGCAGGGTTACACGATCGAGAACGACCTCGTGGCGCACGGCATGCCTGTCGAGAGCGCCGACCGCGACACGGTCGTTCCGATCATCACGCTTGCCGACGACGAATACCACGTCAACGCGTTCCTCGATGTTCTCATCGCCTCGATCGAGCGGCACAGGACCACGCCAAGAAAGCCGGGCGTCGCCGCGTCGTGGACGGTCGTGCCCGAGGTCGTGATGTCACCGAGGGACGCGTTCTTCGCCGGCAACGAGACGGTCAGCGCCGATGCGGCGATCGGCAGGGTTAGTGCGGAACTGATCGCGCCATACCCGCCGGGCGTCCCGGTACTGGCGCCAGGTGAGCTGATCACGGCTGAAGCGGTGGACTCGCTGCGCGAGGTCAAGGCCGACGGCGGCCGCATCGCGTACGCGGCAGATCCGTCATTGGCGACGTTGCAGGTAATAGTGCGCGAAGCCGTAGCGTCCTAGGCTTTCCTCATGACAGCAGACCACGTCGAGCCAGGATCGCCGCACGACCCGCTCACGGACGCGATGACGATCGCGCACGGCGCTGCCGAGGCCAGCGTGGGACTGAAACTGCTCGGCGGGCTCGCGGTGCGCGTCATCTGCCCCGATTACCCGCCAAGGCTCCGTCGCGACCAGGACATGGACTTCGCGTGCTTGTCCAGGGAGCGCAAGAAGGTCGCGGCGCACCTGGAAAAGGCAGGCTGCCAGCCCGACCGGCGGTTCAACAATCTCAACGGCGATCGGCAAATGTACTTCACGGCTCCCTCTGGCCGTCCGATCGACGTCATGGTCGACAAGCTGACGATGTGCCATACGCTGGACTTCCGTCCTTCCTTTGGCCGGCTGCCGTACACGGTCGACGCCGTTGACCTGCTGCTTTCCAAGCTGCAGATCGTGGAGCTGAACGAAAAGGACGCCAGGGACATCGTCCAGCTCCTCTCTTGCCTGCCTGTGGCGGAAGCTGGCACCGGCCCGTATCACGACACGGTTCGCTTCGCCCAGGTGCTCAGCGGTGACTGGGGCTGGTGGCGGACCGTGACCGGCAACCTTGACAAGCTGCCTTCCCTGATCAGCGAGCGCCCCTCCCTGGCCCAGCCAGGGCTGCCTTTCGACCCGGCAGGGCAGGCAGCCGTCCTGCGGAAGCTGGCCGATGAGACACCGAAGACCATGAAGTGGAAGGTGCGGGCCGGTATCGGGGAGAAGATGCGCTGGTACGAACTGCCCGAGGAAGTAGCACATTGATCATTGACGCCCGGTTATGACGGCTGCTACACCCTTTGTAAGCGAACGCGGGCAGGCGGTACCGGATGAAGATCTTCTTTGCCACGGACATTCACGGCTCAGAAACCTGCTGGCGCAAGTTCCTCAACGCGGCCGCCTTCTACAAGGCTGACCTGGTCATCCTGGGTGGTGATGTCACAGGGAAGGTGATGGTGCCGATCGTCGCGCACACCGGATACTGGCAGGCCACGATCCGGGGCGAGGCGGTCAGGAT
Source organism: Streptosporangiaceae bacterium (assembly GCA_035509195.1). GTDB lineage: Bacteria > Actinomycetota > Actinomycetes > Streptosporangiales > Streptosporangiaceae > Chersky-822. The sequence continues at coordinate 4,750 of DATJLT010000350.1, forward strand.
GGAGACGCGGGAAGAGCTGGCGAGGGTCGAGAACCAGATCAGGGCACGCGGTTCCTATCCGGCGGTAGTCACTCCAGACGAGCTCGCCGAGCTGAGCGCCACGGAGGGCGCGGTGGACCAGCGGTTCAGCACCGAGATGATGGCCTCGCTTGACCGCTGGCTCGACATGGCCGACGGCAAGCTGCGCGGCGGCGAGATCGGCTGCATACTCAACGGCGGCAACGACGACATCTTCGAAATCGACGAGCTGATCGAGTCCTCACCGTGCGTGACGTTCGCCGAAGGTAAGGTGCTCGACCTGGACGGCTTCAGCCTGATCTCGATGGGCTGGACCAACCCGACCCCGTGGGACACGTTCCGCGAGGCGCCTGAGGACGAACTGGCCGCGAAGATCGAGGCGGTCGCGGCACAGGTACCTGACATGGGCCGGACGATCTTCAACTTCCACGCGCCGCCGTACGGTACCGGCCTTGACGAGGCGCCGGCCCTGGACGCCAGCCTGCGCCCCATGCACGGCGGCGCGGTCATGAAGCCGGTCGGCTCCATGGCGGTACGCGACTCGATCATGGCCCACCAGCCCCTGCTCTCGGTCCACGGGCACATCCACGAGAGCCGCGGAGTGAAGAAGATGGGCCGCACGCTGGCCATCAACCCGGGCAGCGTCTACGGCGACGGCGTACTGCAGGGCGCGCTGATCGACCTTGATTTGAAGAAGGCGAAGGTTCGGAGATATTTGCTGGTCAATGGCTGAGGTTCATGAATGAGGAGGCGGGAACGGTATGGCTGCGGAAGCTGCCGGCGAGGCGCCGACACTTTTCCTGAGGAAGGCGACCGGCCTGGTCAGAGGCTGGTCGGTGCGCGATTCGATGATCTACGCGTGCCTGTCGACCAACGTGGTCACCCTCGGGATCTTCGAGTTCTCCTATCAGTCGTTCTTCCCTAAGGGCCAGTTGCTCACGGCCGTGCTGATCTCAGCCGTCTGGGTGTCTTTCCTGGTCATCGCCTACGCCGGCCTCATCGTGACGATCCCGCGCGCGGGCGGCGACTACGTATGGCAGACCAGGATCCTCTTCGGCGGACTCGGCTTCGTCATGGCCGCGACCGGCTGGTGGTTCATACTCTGGCTGTGGGCGCCGATCTACGGCAACGTCCTTTCCGCCGAGTTCTTCCAGCCCTTGCTGGCGACGCTCGGCCATCCGAGCGCGGCGACCTGGTTCGCCGGCCACAACGGCGTCTTCCTTGTCTCTGTCATCACGATCCTCCTGGCGGGTTTCCTCGTCTCGCTCGGCATGGCCGGCTACGCCAAGCTGCAGAAGTGGTGCTTTTACGGTGGCCTGGTCGGGTTCGCGATCGTGCTGATCCTGCTCGCGGTCAATAACCACGCCGACTTCGTCAGTTCGGTCAACCTGGAGGCACAGAAGATCTTCGGCATCCACAACGCCTTCGGCGCGACCAACGCGGGCGCGCTGAAGAACGCCGGCTATGTTTCGCCTTCCTTCGGCTTCACCCCGATCGCGGCCAGCATGCTGCTTGTGCCGATGATGATGTTCTACTTGCTGTGGCCGAACTGGGGTTCCACGCTTTACGGCGAGATCAGGGGCGCGAGCGACTTCCGCCGGGTGTTCATCGGCATGTTCGGCGGCCTTTGGATCACGGTGCTGCTGTCCGTCCTTTTCCTTGTTCTGGTCAACAAGACCATGGGCAGCTTCTACAACAACTCGAGCGCGCTTTACTGGGGCGCGTACTACAGCGCGGGCAAGTATGCGTCGCCGATCCCGATCTGGCCCTACCCGGTGATGTTCGTCGGCTGGCTGGTCCACAACGAGGTCTTCCAGGTCGTGCTCATCCTGCTGATGTTCCTGTGGTTCCTTGCCTGGGTGGGAACGTTGTTCCTTTCCTCGACGCGGGTCATCTTCGCCGCCGCCTTCGACCGGATCCTGCCTGACCGGGCCGCCGAGGTCTCTGAGAAGCGCAAGGTGCCTGTCTACTCGCTGATCCTGATGCTGCTACCCGCGGTCCTGCTCTCGGCGCTGTACGCGTACTGGTCCAAGTTCTACACGTACACGCTTGACGCGACCGTCGTCATCGCGGTGACGTATCTGTTCAGTGCCATCGCGGTCGTGATCTTGCCGTTCCGCAAGCCGGAACTGTGGAAGGCCTCGCCCGCCAGCCGGATCAAGGTTCTCGGCGTGCCGATCGTCCCTGTCGCCGGCGTGATCACGATCGGGCTGCTCGGATACAACCTTTACGAGTGGCTGACCAACGTGAACTACGGCGTGAACAGCAACGACTCGCTGCTTTACATGCTCGGCATGTACGTGCTAGCTGTCGTGATCTACCTCATCGCCTGGTTCGTGCGGCGGCGGCAGGGCATCGACCTCGGCCTGATCAACAAAGAAATCCCGGTCGAGTAGGCCCAGACCCCAGGCACCTTGAATCCGGGCTTTGAGGGCAATATTGACCCTCGAAGCCCGGATTCAAGGGACGCCGCGAACGGAGCAGGTGCATGAGCGAGATTCCTGGACGCGCCCGCGCGGTGATCATCGGGGCGGGCATCGTCGGCAACAGCCTGGCCTATCACCTGGCCAGGCTGGGCTGGCGGGAGCTTGTCCTGATCGACAAGGGTCCGATGCCCAACCCTGGCGGGTCTACCGGTCACGCTTCCAACTTCATCTACCCGATCGAGTACAACAAGATGATGATGGAGCTCACCGCTGACTCCATGGAGCAGTACAAGCAACTCGGCGTGTTCACCGAGTCAGGCGGGTTCGAGGTAGCCAGGACGCCAGAGCGGATGACCGAGCTTCGCCGTCGCTGCACGCAGGCGAAGGCCTGGGGGATTCCTGCCGAGCTGATGACCCCGGCGCAAGTGCGTGAGCTGGTGCCGTACCTGGACGACTCGGTGATACTCGGCGGCGGGTACTTCCCGACCGTGGGCGTCGTCGACTCGCTGCGAGCGGGCACGCTGATGCGCGAGCAGGCCCAGGCGTCAGGGGCGCTCACCGTGATCCCGAGCACGGAGGTTCTGGGGATCGGCACCGCGCGGGATGGCGCTGGCGCGAGCCGGCCAGGGGGGCGTATCACGGCGGTGCGAACCAGCGCCGGCGACATCGAGACCGAGTTGTGCGTGATCTGCTGCGGCGTCTGGTCGCCGAGGCTGGCGCGGATGGCGGGCGCAAGCATCCCGCTCACGCCGATCGTCCATCAGATGATCAGCGTCGGCCCGATCGCGCTGTTCGCCGATACTCCAGGGGAGATCAGCTACCCGATCGTCCGCGACGTTGACCTCAACATGTACGAGCGGCAGCACGGCGGCGACCTGGAGGTCGGCTCCTACGCCCACCGTCCGATGATTGTCAGCCCCGACGACATCCCTTCCATCGAGGAAGCCGTGCTGTCCCCGACCGAACTGCCGTTCACCTCAGAGGATTTCGATCTTCAGCTTGAACAGGCACTCGAGCTGATGCCAGCGCTACTCGGCGACGAGCGTGCGGGCATCAGGTACGCGATCAACGGCCTGATCTCGATGACGCCGGACGGTCACCCGGCTATCGGCGAGACGCCCGAGGTCGCAGGCCTCTGGTCGGTCGCTGCAAGCTGGATCAAGGAAGGGCCGGGCATCGGG
>DATJLT010000351.1:0-5797 GCA_035509195.1 Streptosporangiaceae bacterium
CGGTGACCGCCAGCCTCGCCCTGTCAGGGGAAACCAGGGAAATGCAGTTGCTCGACGAACGGGTTCAGTGGCTCTCCGAGCAATTCGGCAGGGAGTTCCGCACCGGCAAGCGCCGGGTCAAGGAGGCAGAGCGGTATCTCGCCGAGCAGATAGCGGGGGAATTGCAGCGCCGACGCGGCCGGATACCTTCCGCCCCGCAGGGCTGGTACCTGGCAGAGATTCAAGGACTGCTGCGCCTCGACACCCAGACGCCAGAATCGCACCAGACCCGCCGCATCGTCGCCACCGTCAACGACCTGCGTGAAGTGATGGCTTGGGTCGACGTACCGCGCAACAACGCGCAGACCGGGCCGGTGCTTTCCGCGGAAGTCCTGCATGGTGGCCGGCTGATCAGGAGAGAGCAGCCGTTCGGCAATCGCTATCAGTTCCTGGTGCAACTCCCGCGTCCACTGCAGGCAGGGGAAGAGCACGAATACGGGCTGATCTCGAAGGTCGTCGATGGCGGGCCGATGAGCCCGCATTACCTGATGACACCGGAATGCCGGTGCGATGCCCTCGACGTGAAGGTGCGCTTCCATCCCGATCGCCAGCCAGAATGGGTCAGGTGCATCGCAGGCGAGACCGTCCGCATGTACGAGGAGCCAAGAAAGACCGGCGAGTTGCTGTTCCCAGACGCGGCGGGAGAAGTGCATGCCGAGTTCCGCGACCTGGTGATGTACCTGGGTTACGGAATTCAGTGGCAAATGTAGGCGGACGGGCGGCCGTTTCGGCCCGCCCGCCCGCTTGGCTTTCCTGCTGCTAAGGCCTGAGCAGCAGGCCGAACACGACGGTCGTGATGAGGATGACAATGCCATGCCACTCCATCGCCGTCACCTCCTTGACGCGGTCAGGGGATTCCGTGCGGCCACCCTGATCCCCTGGCGCCATCAGGCGACGGGCCAGCGAACGCCAGCGAACACGAGCCCGTTAGGTGGGCTTGAGATGCGGTTTGAAGCGCTTAAAACTGTTCGCCCAGCGAACGCCGGCGAACACTCCGCTGCCCCGCGCCTTTCCCCGCGCAATCCGAAAAGAGCTGTACGAACAAGTCAGGCATCGCCGCCTAACCGCCCACGATTGCCCTTAAACTTACAAATCTCTCGGCCACTCCGGCGGAAGCGGTTCACCGCTACCCAAACAGAACGCGCAGGCCACTGGCAGCGCCGCGGCAGAAGCTATAGGCTCGTCGGGCAAATTTGCCGTTCTGTAATACGTGCGACAGCGCCCATTGGAGGCACTATGTATGACGGCCCGACGAGGACCAAATTCGGACAGGTATCGGTCGCCGAACCGCCGAGGTTCGACCTGCTCGCGTTCCACGACGGTTCAACGCTCAAGGAGATCGTGCACGACATCCCGATCCCGGTGCTTGACCAGGAAGACCTGCACGCGCAAGGCATCAACGTCACTCAGCTCGTGACAAACGCACAGGACGTGGACGCGCTCGGCTCCTGCACGTGCAACACCGGCACCGAGCACATCTCTGAGCGTTGGGCGGCCGCGGGCAAGGACATCTCTGGCCTGACCCTGCCCGCCGCGAACGGGCAGCAGATCAGCCTGTCAGCCGCCAACGCCGTGACCGACGAGGAGTTCGCGATCCTCCTGTATCACGTGGTCACCGACCAGACAGGAGACACGGCACAGGAGTGGCCGCCGACCGACTGCGGGTCGAGCGGGCTCTACGTCTGCCAGGAACTCATCCACCTGGGCTTCGCCTCGAGCTACCAGTCCGCGCCGAACATCGTCGCGTGCCTGTCGCTGCTGCAGACCGGGACCGTCATGCAAGGCGGACCCTGGTTCAACTCCTGGATGCAGCCGGACAGCAACGGCTTCGTCGACGGCGACGGCAGCCTGGACGCCCTCCATGCCGCCATCCAGTCAGGCGTCGCGGGCGGGCATGAGACCCTGCAGCGCGGTATCGCCCAGGTCGCGCAGACCGCCGACGGCACCGTCGAGCTGAACAGCACGGTCATAAGAGTGCGGAACTCGTGGAGCACCCAGTTCGCCCTGGACGGCGACTACCTGGTTCATGCCTCCACGCTGAACTACCTCGCCAAGTACTACGACTACAAGGTCGCAGTTGTCGGCTGATGCCTTTGCCGTGGCCGGCCGCGCGTTCACGGAACAGCTGAGCGCGCGGCCGGTCAACATCGTCTTGCAACGCCCGGCCAGCCGGTTCAATATGGTTTGCACCTTCGGACGCGAACTGAGTTAGGCAGGGCAATGGCGAAACCACGAGGAAAGTTCCGCGCACTCGCCACGGTCCCGGTCACCGCCCTGGCCGCCGCCGCCCTGGCCGCTGCCGCCCTGAGCAGCGGAGCGGCCCAGGCGGCCGCGGCACCCAAGCCGGCTGTCGTCTTTCACAAGATCTCGCCGATGGCCCTTGGCCTGAACACCGCCCCCTGGGATTACCTTTACGCCGCTAACGCGTCTGCGGGCGGCGGCGTCGACGTCATGCAGCCGCTGCTGCGCTCGGCCGGAATCGACTTGCTGAAGTTCGGCGGCGGCTCATACGCCGACTTCTACGACTGGCAGTACAACTCGAACATCCAGAACTGCCTGCCCTACGACAGCACGGCGTCGTTCAAGGTGACGAGCAAGGGATGCGCGGCGTACGACCCGCTCGCCTATGACCAGTTCGCCACCCAGACCAAGGCCATCGGCGCGAGGAACTTCGTCACCGTGAACTACGGCTCAGGTACCCCGGCCGAGGCCGCCGCCTGGGTCGCTCACTCCCTGTCACGCCCGAGAGACAACGTGGCCTTGTGGGAGGTCGGCAACGAGACTTACGGCTGCTGGGAGGTCAACAACGAGCTGATCAAGCCGCCAGCCAGCTATCACGGCTATACGCCGAACACGTACGAGACCGTGAACGGCAAATACGAGAACCCGACCTGCCCGCAGGTGACCCTGGGCAACAAGAAGGGCACGCAACTGCTGGCCAGTTCCTACGCCGCGCACGCGCTGCCGTTCCTCAAGGCCATGCATAAAGCCGATCCCAAGGCCGATCTCGGAGTGCCCTGGGCGTTCCCGACAAACGTTAAGGGCGCGGCGGTGCCCTTGCACGCCGAGTGGGACAACACCGTGCTCCGCGCGGACGGCAAGTACATCGGCTTCGTTGACGCGCACTTCTACCCGTTCAATTTCCGTGGCAGCACTGGCGGAGCCAACCCGACTGACCAGGCCGTGCTCAAGTCGATCATGATGGTGCCTTCGCTTGACGCGCAGATCAAGTCGGAGCTCAGGCCCTTCGACCAGAAGGCCGGTGTCGTCGTCGGCGAAACGGGGGTATCGCCAGGCGTGACCACGACGGTCTGCACCCCGACCGGGGCACTGTTCGCGGCCGGGGATGTGCTGGCCTGGCTGGCCGCCGGAGCGGAGACCGTGGACTGGTGGGACATGAACGGCGGCGGCAACACCACGACCGCTTGCGCGAACGCAGACGTTGGCATGTTTACCTCGAGTTCCCCGCCCGTACCCGAGACCCCTTACTACGGTTACCTGCTCGCCTCGCGAGTCGCGCGGCCTGGTGCCCAGCTCGCCACCATGGCTACGTCGAGGCCAGGCACGGTGCTCGCCTACCAGTCGAAGCTCAAGGGCGGCGGCGAGGCGCTCGCCTTCATCAACACGAACACGCAGGCCAAGCAGACAGTGACGTTCCACCCGCAGGCACGGCTGCGCGGCCTGCTCACGACGCTCACTTACAGCGCCGGCCAGCAAAACCTCACCAACTCAAACATCGTGACCGGCTCAAGATGGGCGTCGGCCTTCTCTCACGGCATTACCTTGCCCGCCGAGTCAATGGTGATCCTGATCGCGGGCTGACGGCCGATGACTACGACGTCCTTCGAGCACGGCGAGGAAGCCAGGGCCGCGCTGCTCGCGATCGTGTCCGACCCCGCATTCGGTCCCGGCGTGCTCGACGACAGCCAGGTGACGACCAGCATCCTGCAAGATCTGCTGCCAGAGGCTCCGAAGGAAAGCGGCATACTAGTCGCGGCCGTCGACGCCGGCCTGCCTGCGCTCCTGCGGGGATACACGTCTCAGGGCATGGACGTGGAAACCGCGGTCAGCCTTGCCGCCTCGTCGTTCGCCGTGCGGACGGCGTTCCCGCCAGAAGCCTGCGGCTGGGTCGCACGTGAACTGGCTATCGCGCTCGGCCTGCCAGGCGCGGCTGACGCACCTGGCTCGCCAGGCGCCGCTGCGCCCAGGTCACCCGCAGCCGTGGCCAGCACTGCCTACGCGCCACCTGTGAGTTACGCGCCAGCGGTCGCCGACGCACCGGTTCAGGCAATCGAAGTGCTCGAGGCCGACTCTCCCCCGGCGGCCGGGCTGCTGCGGCTGACGGCGAGCATGGCCACGGAACCGGTGCCGCTGAACCTGCTCCTGGCCTCTCGGGAAGCGCGGGCTGAGCTTGACCGGCCTGTAGCGGCCGCGCTCAGCCCGCTGCTTGGCAGCCAGCAGGCACTAGCCAGCGCTATTAGCCTGCTCAGGCACCGCGGCCTGATCACTGACGGCGGCAACGGCCTGGTGACGCTGCCTCTGTTCGCGAGGACCGCCGTGCATGAGCAGACAGCACCGCGCCTTGCGGCCGCCTGGCGGCGGGGAGCGGCAACGCTCGTCGAAGCCGCGATCCCCGCGGACACCGAGCCGGCGGAAACGTGGCCGGCCTGCGCGCTCCTGCTGCCTCATGCCAGGGCTGTGCTCGCCGAGCACAGCCCTGGCATGGCGCGGATCGCGAACTACCTCGGCGAGAGCGGTCGCTATCAGGCGGCGCTTGCCTTGCAGCAGGCAGTCACGACCGCCCGGATGAGGGACTTCGGCCCGGCGCATCCCGATACCCTGACTGCCCGCGCCAACCTGGCCTACTGGACAGGCGAAACCGGGAACCCCGCTGCTGCCCGCGACCTTTATGCGGGCCTCGTGCTAACGCTTCAGCAGGTTTACGGAGCGGACCACGCCGAAACGCTGGCGGGGCGCGGCAACCACGCCTTCTGGACCGGCAAGGCCGGAGAGCCCGCCTACGCCCGTGACCTCTACGCCCACTTGCTGTCCCGCTATCAGACGGTATTCGGCTACGACGACGAGGAGACCCTGGCCAGCCGAAGCACTTACGCGTTCTGGACCGGGGAGGCCGGTGACCCGGCGACCGCGCGCGACCTTTGCGCTGACCTGCTTGCCAGGTACGAAGCGCTGCTTGGCCAGCTAGATCCGCAGACCCTGGATGCCCGAAGTGACCTGGCATTCTGGACGGGCAAGGCAAGGAACCCGGCCGCCGCAAGGGACCAGTACTCCCGGCTGTACCTGGACTGCGAGGCGACGCTTGGCCCGGCTCATCCCGTGACGCTAACCGCCCGACGTGACCTCGCGCGCTGGACGGGAGAAGCGGGCGACCCTGCCGCCGCCAGAGATCAGCTCGCCACGCTGATTCCCGCCTTCGCGCAGGCACTCGGCCCTGATCATCCTGAGACTCTGACTACCCAGGCCAGCCTCGCCGAGTGGACAGGTGAAGCAGGCGATCCTGCCTCGGCAAGTGACAGCTTCACCAGGCTCTTGCCCGGCTACGACCGAGTGCTTGGAGCCAGGCATCCCGACAGCATCGGCATCCGCGCCGACCTGGCAGAGTGGACCGGCCAGGCGAAAGACCCCGCCGCCGCCAGGAACCTCTTCACGGAGGTGCTGGCCGCCTCTGAAGAGGTACTTGGCACCGACCACCCAGATACCGTTACCGTGCGTATCAGCCTCGCGTACTGGACCAGGC
>DATJLT010000352.1:0-2335 GCA_035509195.1 Streptosporangiaceae bacterium
GTCATGGACTGCGCGATCTCTTCCATTTCCCCGACCCAGCGCCAGCCCTTGGTGACGCCCGACCTGGCCGCCCCGGCTGACCGCTCAGCCAGGCCCGGCTGGGACTGCGCCCACTCTGCCAGGAGCGTCTCCTCGACCCCCTCGGCCTGAGCGAGCGCACGGGCGGCGAGCAGGAGTGCCGCCGTTCCCTTGGTCCAGGCGGCGTAGGCCATCTTGACCCCGGATGCGGCGGTCGGCGAACCGACCGCGATCCGCGGCTCGAGCGCCGTGCCGTCAAATAGCTCGTAGAGCGCCGGAGCGTCGTCACCAGACAAGTAGAGCCTGGTCGTTCCGGCCTGGAACGGCGGCGGCCCGATGATGCCGCCGTCAACGTAGCGACCGCCGTTCCCGTTAATGAGGCGTGCCACCTCCCTCGCGGTGTCCGGCGCGATCGCGTTCGCGTCCAGGTACAGGCCGGTGAAGCCGTGTACCGCCCAGGCGACATCGAGCGCGGCATGCGGCGGGCAGACCGAGAGGATCACACTGGCGTGAGCGGCCACTTCGCGCGGCGTACCGGCGTCGGTCAGGCCAGCTGCCTTCGCCCGCGCCTCTGTCGCTGAGCTGCGGCCCTGCGAAGCCCACCGGACCGTGTAGCCGCGCTCAGTGAGACACCGTCCGACGGCCGTGCCCATCTCGCCTGGGTGCAGCAGCCCGACCACGTTTCCGCTCTGAAGATCCATGGGCAGAGTGTGGCACGGACCGGCGAACGACCGCCGCCTAGTGGTGCAGGCCTAGAACGCTATAGTCCCTGGGAATCGCTGGAGTGGTCCGCCGGGCCCCAGGGTCTGCGACAGGATCGGCGTAAGCCGGCCGCCGCTCAGCGTGCCAAGCACCTCGTGGGTCTCCGTCGCGACCTCCACGATCAGGACGTTGCCGGACGGGCTGGCCCAGCCCAGGTCTCCGGTCGCGTCGTGCTCCGGCAAGAGCGCCTCAATCTGTCTGCCTGTCTTAGCGGAGTACTCGGCGAACTCAAATTCGTTGCCCGGGTGCAGATCCCGCGTCTGGGTTGCGACGACTGTTCTGCCGTTGGGAGTCAGCAAATCTCCTCGGCATCGCCGCGGTCCTCGTAGTAGCGCAGTGCCAGCACCGCGCTGCCGGCGCGGCAGCTTCGCGATCTGCGCGAGCATGGCCGCGTGCTCGGCGTAACCGGCCGCGTGGTCAACGGTGAGGTCCTGACCGGGAACGGGGTTGGCAGCCGGAACTGTCCGCCAGGACCGGCGCCGCCAGGACAGGAACTCGTTGAGCACCATCTTGCGCACGTAGAGCTCGGGCCGGTCCAGACCTGCGATCTGATCCCACCTGCCGTGCGCGCGGATAAGTACCTCCTGGGTTACGTCCTCCGCGGTCGCGCGCTGTCCGGTCAGAACCGTGGCGAAGGCCAGCAGTGCCGGCAATCCCGTCTTCGCGAACTCATCGAACGTCATGCGGCCTCCGTGCTTCGGCTCCCCGCACTTAAGACGCGATAAGCCGCGCAAAAAGCTGCGCGCCCTTGCAAAGTCGTTCCGGGCTACCCCGCAGGATGCTCGACGGGTAACCGCTTCTGGCTAGGCCTCCTCCTTGCTGAAGTCGGCGGTCTGCCAGCGCTCGGGCGTCATCCGGATTGTCACCTCATCGATGGCGGGGTTGGCAGCGATCCAGGCATCACCGGCCTCGTGACCCAGATAGCGGCGGGCGATGGCCACTCGCTCAGAAAGGTCGGAGGGCTCCATGGTGGCCGGACCCTCCACCGTCACGTACCGGTATGGCGGGGCCTCGTCCTGGGCGCACAGGCTGAACCGGCCAGTGGCCGCGATGGCCCTGGCCTTGGTGCTGTTCTCGCCAGTCGTCACGGTGACCACGCCGCCAGGCTGGTAGCTGTACCAGACAGGGGTTGCGAGCGGCCCCCTGCCGTCCCCGGCCGCCACTGCGAGCACGCCGACGTGCACTTCGGCCAGGAACGATTCCCGCTCCGCAGGGCTCATATTCACTGACATGACATATCCCCTCGGCTTGGCTGGTGCTGGCGCTAACAGTCTCGCATCAGCGGTCGTCGCCAAGTTGTTCATCTCCCGTCCGGTGACCGTCGCACCGGCTAGTGGCCAGGGTCGATAGGCTCAAGGGGAGGGCCGCCAGGCCGCAGAAGACTAAGAGCCGCCAAATACGCAGCCGCGACCGCCTGGGCCGAGCCGCGGGACGGCAATCTCGAGGAGTGCATGCAGTGCCGAAGCTCGTCTACGACTTCACCGAGGGCAACAAGGACCTGAAGGACCTGCTGGGCGGCAAGGGCGCCAACCTGGCGGAAATGACCAACCTGGGA
>DATJLT010000353.1:0-29403 GCA_035509195.1 Streptosporangiaceae bacterium
CCGGCATCCCCGACCCGCTCCCCGGCGTCGCCCCCGCACCCGGCATCCCCGGCCGCTCCCCGGCATCCCCGGCCCGATCCCCGCACCCGGCATCCCCGGCCGCCCCCCGGCATCCCAGCCCGCTCCCCGCTCCCCCGCACCCGACATCCCGGCCCGCTCCCCCGGCCCCCGCTCGCCACGCAGCTAGCCCGCTGGTTGCAATCCGACATGCAGCGCGTTCCGGGCATTCCGCCGAGGCTTACAGCATCGCTGGCTCGTTGTTGTCGTTCACGGGCCGGAGTTTGGGACATCGCTGCCTACCTGATGCTGTACCTGGAGCATCGCGGAGCCATCGATGTTGTTGGCCCCAGGCCGGGTTACGGCATCGGTGGCTACTTGATGCTGTTGCGGGGCGGGCGGGGCCGCCGGAGCGCCGGGCGGGGCGCCCGCAACGCGGGAGTCTGCCGGGCGGATGCCTGGTTCGTGCCGAAATGAGCGGTCTGACCCGGCTGCCGGGTGCGGGCGAAAGCTATCCGGCCCGGCCGGGAGCTCGTCGCTCGGCTCTTCACTGCTGTACGGTCAGGCGATTAGAACTATTTGCCCGATTCCGAGCGGCAGCGTCAGATCTCCATCCGCCACCGCGGCGCGTGCGAGGCCCGGGTCACGGCTAGAGTGACGCCGAACCGCCCAGGTCGCCGGCTAGCTGGCAGGAACGCTGGCCAGCACCTTGCCGGCGGACGTCAGCGTGAACCCGGCCACGTTCGCGGCGCTGACCCCCGCCTGCGTCGGGTACCACAGGCCTCCGCTGTCTGGCCCCACGAGCCAGCCGCCAGCCAGCGCCATGTGACCGTCCGCCGTCCGCACCCAGAACTTGCAGTTCGTCCACTCGGGCACCCCGCGCACCCGAACCCACATCTCCGTCCCCCAGCGCGATTCGTCGTACCGCACCGTGACGTCGATGTTCCCTTGGCGCGCCTCGGCGACCTCGAAACGAGCGGCCGCGTGCGGCTTCTGCGATTGCCCCGCACCGAGCGACGCCGCCGCCGCGGCACCCCCGCCAACTGCCACGAGCACGGCGGCCGCCGCGGCGAGAACACCACGCCAGCGCCTGGCGCGGCGCCGCGCCCCCACATCAGACAAGAGCCCGGCCAGCACCCGAGGCGCCGGATCTTCGTGAGCACAGTCCGCGTCAGAAGACATGACAAACTGCTCGGCCTCAGCCACAGGAATCCTGTGCAACAGCGCGGGAAGCACGGCAAGCCCCGCCAGTTCCTCACGACAGTCGTAGCACTGGTTCAGGTGGTACTCAAGCTGACTGCGCTCGTTCGGCTCAATCGCCCCGACCACGTAAACGCCGAGCAGCTCGCGGAAGTTACGGCATTCAGGGCCGCTCATGGTGCCAGCCCCCGTTCCTCGAGCGCCAGCTTCAGCGCCCGCAGCGCGTAGAACGTACGTGACTTGACCGTACCTGGGGGCACGCCGAGCACGGCCGCCGCCTCAGCTACCGACCTGCCGTGGTAGTACGTCTCGAGAAGCACGGTCTTGTGCTCAAGGCGCAAGGAGCGCAGCGCGTCGGCCACGGCCCAGGCCTCGAGCGCACGGTCGGCCGTGTCAGGAACGGCGGTCAGCGCGAGCGCGGCCTCCCCGACCTCATGCGGCCTGGCCTGACGGGCACGGTGAGCGTCGACCGCCAGGTTTCTCGCCACAGCGAACAGCCATGGCCTCGCCGGCCGGTCAACGATGGCATCAGGATGCAGCCAGGCCCGCAGCAAAGTCTCCTGCACGATGTCCTCTGCCCGCTGCCGGTCCCCGCTGGTCAGGTGCAGCGCGTAGCGAAGGAGCGGTCCTGCGTGCTCGCTGTAGAGCGCGCGCACCAGTTCCTCGTCGGTGACTTGCCTGGGACCCACACCCAGCTACACGGTAACCGGATTCGAATGGTTCAGCCGCCCGCGAACGGCGGCAGGACCTCGATTACGGCATCATCGGGGAGCGCGACGGACTCCGGTGAACGTCGCCCCGCGGGCTCACCGTTGATCAGGAAAGAAGACCTGGCGAGCACGGGACGCAGCCGCTCAGCGGCACCAGGGCACTCGCGCCCGGCTGCGGCGAGGGCTTCGGCGAGCGTCATCGCCTCCACCTTCTCGTCCGCCACGCCTGCGGCGTCTTTCGCCGCGGCCCAGTACCTCAAGGTGACGATAGGCATGTCAGCTATCCTCGCATAGTGGCCAGGGCCGACGCCGGCGGTGATGGCCGCGGGACCCGGAGGTGGCGGCCAGCGTGAGCAGAGTCCTGTTGCTCACCGGCACGCGCGAATCCGCCGAGGAGATCCTGCCGTCGCTCAGCCTGCTCAATCACGTGGTCACGGTCGCCGCCGCGGCCGCGAACCTGGTGCAAGCCAGGCGCGGGACTCAGTCCGATCCAGGGCCGGACATTCTCCTCGTAGACGCCAGGCATCACCTGGTCAGGGCCAAGGAGCTGCTCGGCCAGCTCACCAGCGCAGGCCTCCCGCTCATCGCGGTGATCAGCGAAGGTGCCTGGGCCGCGATCACCGCCGAGTGGGGTGCGGACGACGTAGTACTGCACACGGCGGGACCTGGCGAGGTCGAGGCGCGGATCAGGCTGGCCATCGGCAGGGCCGCCGCCGGACCGGTGATCACCAAGACCGCCGAGGTCCGCTCGGGCGAGCTGGTGATCGACGAGGCCACCTACTCAGCCAAGATCAGCGGCGTCTCCCTCGACCTCACGTTCAAGGAGTTCGAGCTGCTCAAGTTCCTCGCGCAGCACCCGAAGCGCGTCTTCACCAGGTCCCAGCTACTTCAGGAAGTATGGGGATACGACTACTTCGGCGGCACCAGAACCGTTGACGTGCATGTACGCAGGCTGCGGGCCAAGCTCGGCTCCGAGAACGAGGCTCTCATCGGCACGGTAAGAAACGTCGGCTACAAGTTCGTGCCCGCGAAACAAGATAGCCGCCAGAAAGCACCGGCGACTCTCGCAGACGCCCAGCGCGAAGCCACCGCAGACGGGACGAGCCCGACCACGGCGAACGGCAGGAAGCCCAGGCCCAAGGCGGCCAGCGCACAGGCGGACGGCGACGTCTCGTGAATGAAGTGCGGATCGAGGCGCACCTGTCAGACAAAGAGGTCACGTCGGCGCTCAAGCTGGTCAGGGCCGCGACGGACGAGGACGGCATCAGCCCGCTTTCCGAGCACGTGCTGCTCCACCTGCGTTACGGCGGTGACCCGCTTGCCAGAAGCTTCCTGTTGTACGTGGCTGATGACCTGGCCGGTTACGCGCACCTTGACCCCACCGACCCGGTTCAGGGCCCGAGCGCCGAACTCGTCGTGCAGCCCCAGTTCCGCGGGCACGGCCTCGGGCTCGAACTGCTTAGAGCCGTAGAAGCCGAGGCCAATGGCGGCAAGCTCAGGCTCTGGGCACACGGAGACCTGCCTGGAGCGGCCGGGCTCGCACGGCGAGCCGGGTTCGAGCGGATCAGGGCACTCTGGCAAATGCGCAGGTCGCTGCAGACCAGGATCGGGCGGCCGCAGTTCGCTGACGGCATCACGGTAAGGACGTTCGTGCCTGGCCAGGACGAGGAAGCCTGGACGGCGCTGAACCGCCGGGCGTTCGTCGGGCACCCTGAACAGGGCACGTGGACCCGTGCCGACCTTGACCTGCGCGAGCGGGAGCCCTGGTTTGACAAGGACGGCTTCTTCCTCGCGGAGCGCGACGGCAAACTGGCCGGGTTCCACTGGACGAAGATCCACGGCGAGGATCAGGGGCAGGACGCCGACGGGCACCACCATGAACCGATCGGCGAGGTCTACGTCGTCGGCGTCGATCCAGATGAGCGCGGCACCGGACTAGGCAGGGCGCTGACGCTGGCGGGGCTTCGGTACCTGAGGTCGCGCGGACTGTTCCAGGTGATGCTCTACGTAGATGAGACCAACACTGCGGCGATCGGCCTGTACGAGTCGCTCGGGTTCAGCCACTGGGGCACGGACGTCATGTACGCGGCAGCGTAACGGTGCTAATTGGCGGCCGGGTCAAGGCTTGACAGACCGAGCACGGCGTCGATTTCCTCATCGGTCAGCGGCCGGTCGGTGGCGGCGACCGCGCTCAGCACATCACCGTAGAGGTTGATCTCGTCGAGTGCGACAGCATCGTGGACGCGATCGTCAAGGTCTTCTCGCATTGCCCACCTCCGTCGCGATGACGCACGGTTGCTGCCTTGTTCCGAGCAACATTACGGGTCGGCACCCCTGTCCCGCATGACCCATCAGGATCATTTCTTGTCACCGGGGAGAGCTAACCCGCTGACTCCTTTTGCCATTTCGCCTCCTGGTGCCGTTTTGCGCGTTCTACGTAGCTTTGCGAGGTATGGCGGAGCCGTTCGCGGTCTGCCTCTTCGAGGTCACGTATGACCTTGCCGGGGACGCCAGCGAACAACACGCCCTCTGGCACCTTGACGCCGGGCAGCACGACGGCGCCGGCCGCGATCAGTGAGCCCGCGCCGATGATGGCACCGCCGAGCACGACCGAGCCGATGCCGATCAGCGCTCCCTGCCCGACCGTGGCGCCGTGAACGGTCGCATGATGGCCGACGCTGACCTGATCAGCGAGGATGGCCGGTTCGCCTGCGTCCACGTGAAAGCAGCACAGGTCCTGGATGTTGCACTCTTCCCCGACGAAGATCTCATCGTCGTCGGCCCGCAGCACGGTGCCGTACCACACGCTCGATGCTCGCCCGATGAAGACGGAACCAACCACGATCGCGCCAGGGGCGACCCAGGCGTCCTCGTGGATCACTGGCACGGCCGGCCCGAGCTCGCCGATCATGGGGCGTTCAGTAGCCACGATCCCATCATCTCAGATCTTGCGGCCAGGCAAATAGCTCCCGATCCACCCGAACCACAAATTAGGATAATTTGTTGTTTCGGTTGCGGTAGATACCGGTCCGAGCAAGAGTCGTTACTCACATCTGCCTACGACATCTGCGCGCGGCGCTGCCGCAGACCGTCAGCTTTCAGACCGACTCGCAGGCACTGGCCCGCCCGCGCCAGCGTCTGCCCGACCACCTGATGGGTGAAGACATGACCGAGTACCAAGATGTCGTGGCCGATGGCCGGGATGACCCGTTCGACAGCGAGCGGCGTGGCTATGCACGGCGCCAGGTCGACGAGTACATCGCCTGGCGCAACGGACAGATCCGCGAGCTTGAGAGCAAGCTCTCTCAGGGCCTCACGGAAATCGAGCGGCTCCGGGCGGAACTCACCGAGGCACGCGCCGCAGGCGGACGCCCGGCGCATGAGGAAGTCAGCGAGCGCGTCGGCCAGATACTGAAGCTTGCCGCCGACGAGGCGAAGGCCGAGCGGGACAAGGGCTCTTCAGAGATCGCGGCGATGCGGGACCAGGCCAAGTCCGAGACCGACAAGCTGCGGGCCGACGTCAAGGAAGAGACCGACCGCCTGCGCGCCGAGGCACAGGACAGGGCCGAGCGGATGCTTACCGCCGCCCAGGAGCAGTCAGACCGGGCGATCTCGACCGCTCACGCGGAAGCGGAGAACCTCGTGTCCGCGGCACAGCAGACCGCCGAGCAACTGGTCGCCGATGCCACCAAGCACGCCGATAACACCGTCGCCACGGCGATCGCCCAGGCCAAGCAGCAGCTCGACGACGCCACCGCGCGCGCAACCGCGATCCACGAGGGCGCCGAGCGGCGGCTCAACCTGCTTATCTCGCGGCACACGGAGACGGTCAGGAGACTGACCGAGATCAGGGATGTCGTGACCAGTCTGGTTGCGGGCGAAGCAGCGCGGGGTTCGCTTGAGGACGAGGTCACCCGAGCCCTCGCGGCCCAGGCAGGCACCAACGGCGACCGGCAGTCCTCAGGTCCCCACGACTCTCCGCACTCTGGCGCGCACCGCGCGGCGGGACACAGGTCAGCGACCAGCGGCCCGGCAAGCGCCGTCGAGGGCCGCCGCGCGGCCGTCGCAGCCAGCCAGCACGACAGCCTCGCCGAGACCTCGACTCCCCGTGCGAGCAGCGCGACCAGGCAGCCGACCACGCCGATCGAGCGCGACCTGCCCGAGACGCACAGCGCGAGCACCAGGCACCAGCCCGCGTCAGGCGACACCGCCGTCCTCCCGGAAGGCGACCTCGACGACGTGCACCACGGCACGGACACCCTGACCCACTAACAAGCCGCCCCCCCGCGCCCCCCCGCGCGCCGCGCGGGGGGTGCTACCCCTTGAATACGGGGTTTGAGGGTGTATTTCGCCCTCAAACCCCGTATTCAAGGGGGCGGTCTAGGGCTCAGCTAGGTGTCGATGCTGTCCATGCGGCGGAGGATCACGCCTTCGCGTAGCGCCCAGGGGCAGATCTCGAGCGCAGGGAGCTGGAACAGGTCCATTGCCGCGTCGGCGACGATCGCACCGGCGGCTAGCTGTGGCGCCCTTATCCTCGATACTCCCGGCAGGTTGGCCCGGTCCTTGACCGACATCCTGGGAAGCCGGTCGGCGAGTTCGGCGACGTCGGCGTGACGGAGGATGCGCTTGATGTAGATGCCCTCGCTGGACGGTGCGGCACCTGAGATCCTCGCTAGCTGGCGGAACGTTTTCGAGGTGGCCACGCAGTGATCGGGCTGCCCGGCCGACCTGACCGCGCTCGCCGCGGCGGCGATCTCGGCCCGCACGTGCTTGCGCAGCCTGCGCACGTCGTCGCGCTCTGGCGGGTCACCGTCCAGCCAGAACCTGGTGAGCCTGTTGGCACCGAGCGGCAGCGAGACAGCCACGGACGGATCCTCGTCCTGGCCTGAGGCGATTTCCAGCGACCCGCCGCCGATGTCAAGCAGCAGCAGCCTGCCAGAAGACCAGCCAAACCATCGCCGCGCCGCGAGGAACGTCAGCCGCGACTCATCGGTGCCAGGCAGGACCTTAATGGTGACGCCGGTTTCCGCCTCGATCGCGGCAAGGATCTCGTCGCCGTTCGCGGCCTCCCTGACAGCGGAGGTCGCGAACGCGAGCAACTCTTGCACGCCCTTGTCCTCGGCGATCGCGATCGCTTCGCGCACGAAGGCGAGCAGGCTTCTCGAGCACTCATTGCTGAGGCGGTTCCTCGCGTCCAGGTGATCGGCGAGATGCAACTCTTCTTTATGCGAGAACGCCGGCAGCGGCCGGGCACCCTGGTGCGCATCGACCACGAGCAGATGCACCGTATTGGACCCCACGTCGAGCACGCCAAGCCGCATACCATGACGCTACAGCCAGCTTGACACCGGTTCGAGCCGGCACTGACGCGATGCGGAGGCGGAATGTCCGGTGAATCGGGAAAGTCAGTGCGAATCGAGCAAGGACCTAAACGAGTTCGGGCTTACTTGAACGGCGAACTCGTCGCTGATACTTATAAGCCGCTGCTTGTCTGGGAAATTCCCTACTATCCGACATATTATATTCCCGCGACCGATATAGCGGCCGAGCTCATTCCCTCTGGGCAAACTGAGCACAAGGCCGGGCTCGGCGATGGTGAGATCCTGCACGTCAAGACCGGTGCGGGGACAGCCGACAACGCCGCGAGGCGTTACTCGTCTTCGCCGGCCGAAGCCCTTCGCGACGCGGTCAGGCTCGACTGGGCGTCGATGAGTGAATGGCTGGAGGAGGACGAGCCGGTATACACGCATCCGCGTGACCCGTACAAGCGCGTCGACATCCTCGCCAGTTCACGCCTGGTGCGGGTCGAGATCGACGGGCTGACGGTCGCCGAGTCCGACCAGCCCAGGCTGCTGTTCGAGACCGGGCTGCCTACCCGGTACTACCTTCCGCTGACGTCGATGCGGATGGAACTGCTGCGACCTTCTGATTCAAGCACGCACTGCCCCTACAAGGGCAACGCCGCTTACTGGTCTGTGGATACCGGGACGCGGGTGCACAAGGACGTGGTGTGGATATACCGCACGCCGCTGCCAGAAAGCCAGAAGATCGCCGGGCTCGCCTGCTTCTACAACGAGCGCGTGGACATTTACCTGGACGGGGAGAAGCTGCCCAAGCCGAAGTCGCCGCTAGCCTAGCGCGTCGCGCATGACACGGATGATGTTGCCGCTGGCGAGCTTGCCCAGGTCGTCGGCTGTCCAGCCGCGGTCGGACAACTCAGCGAACAGCCTCGGGTAGCCGGAAACGTCGGCGAGGCCGACCGGGAGGCTGCTCGTGCCGTCGAAGTCGCCGCCGATTCCCACGTGATGTATTCCGGCGACCTCCCTGACGTGGTCAGCGTGGTCAGCTACGTCGCTAACGGTCGCCCGCGGCATCGGGTGAGCAGCGGCCCAGTCGCCGAGCTGGTCAGGACCGGCCCAGGGGTCGAACTCGACGCCGCGCCGTTCTGCCTCAGCTCGCGCGTCCTTAAACCACTGCGAGCAGGCAGCGGAGACGAACGGCGGCACGAAGGTCACCATGACCACGCCGCCGTTGCCAGTGATCCGCTCAAGTACCTGGTCGGGGACGTTCCTCGGATGGTCGGTGATCGCGCGGGCCGAAGAATGCGAGAAGATCACCGGCCTGGTCGCGACGTCGAGGGCCGCGTTCATCGTGCCCGGCGACACATGCGACAGGTCAACAAGCACGCCGATCCGCTGCATCTCCGCGACGACCTCACGGCCGAAGTCGTTGAGGCCGCCGAGTTCCGGCTCATCGGTTGCCGAATCCGCCCACGGCACGTTGCGGTTATGTGTCAGCGTCATGTAACGCACGCCGAGCGCGTGCAAAGCGCGCAGCACGCCGAGCGAACTCGCGATGCTGTGCCCGCCTTCGGCCCCCAGAAGCGACGCGATCTTCCCCGAGGCCATGATCCTGGTTACGTCGGCGGCGCTCAGGGCGAGTTCAAGGTCCGCAGGCTGGCTCGCGATCATGCGGAGTGCCCGGTCGATCTGCTCAAGAGTCGCCGCCACGGCGCTGTCACCTTGAAGTTCAGAAGGAACGAAGACCGACCAGAACTGCGCGCCGACTCCGCCCGCACGCAGTCTGGGAAGATCGGTCTGGGTGAACTCGACGTGACCGCTAATGTCGACCGGGCTTGAGGGCGACTCACCAGCCCATCGAAGCGCCCATGGCAGGTCGTTGTGGCCGTCGAGGATAGGGGTGTCGGCGAGGATAGCCCGTGCCGCATCAAGACTGGCTTGTGATGTTTCGGTCATCACTACACCCTATGAGCCGTTGCTGGCGGGACGCGAGCGCCAGGACGGCCAACGGGGTGACGGCGAGCAAGGCTAGCGCCCACCCGAGGCCGGCCTGCTGTGCGACGACTCCTACGAGCAGCGGCCCGGCCGATCCGGCCAGGCCAGTCACGCTCGTCCAGAACACCGCGATGCCGCTATTGCCAGGCAAGCTGCCGTAGAGTCCGGCCTTGGCCACTGGGTACCAGCACGCGGTGACAATGCTCAGCGCGGCCAGCGCCGCCAGCTTCGCACCCAGCCAGGGAAGCAGCAGGAAGGCCGGATAGAGCACGGCGGCAGCAGCCGCCGTCGAGACAAGAGCCGCGCGTGCCGTGATCCGGTGAGCGAGCGGCACGAACAGCGCGTCGCCCGCCAGCGTCGCCGCCAGCCTTACCGCCACGCCGACCGCGGCGAGTTGCGGACTGGCGTGCGCGACGCCAACGAGATAAAGGCCAGCATATCCAGTCAGCACGTCGAGCAGCAGATCACTGACCTCTAGCAGCACCAGCCAGCGAACCGCGCCCCCTTCGCGCACCGCCCTGATCGCTTCCCTGACCGTGACTCGCCGAGCCTCGTTGTCATCACGAGAGGGCTCTTCGAGAGACGGCCTCGCCGGCCCGCCAGCCACCGCCAGCCCGACAGTGACCACGGCAAGCCCGGCGAGCAGCAAATAGGCATAGCGCCAGGTTCCGCCAGCAGCGAGCGTCCCGACCACCAGCAGCGGACCAGCGACCGCCCCGGCCGCTCCCGCCAGGTTCCAGCCCGCCATCCGCTGCTGCCGCCGGTCAGGGTCCGAGTCCATCAGCGCGGCCTGCGTGAAGCTGACGAAGGCGCCGGACGCGGGGAAGAACACGACGAACCCGACGAGCAGCGCGAGGAACCCTGGTGAAAGCGCCACGAGCACCAGTGACCCGGCGAACACCGCCCCGCCGAGCAAGACCAGGCGGTTACGTCTTTGACCCTGGCCGGCGATCAGCCCGAACGGCAGCTCAAGCAAACCGCCGATGAGCAGCGGCACGGCGACGAGCAGGCCGATCTCGGTATAGCTAAGGCGCAGGCCAGCGCGCATCAGCGGCAGCGCCGCACCGTTAGTGCCCCCGACTAGCTCATCGAGCGCTTCAACGGCAAGCGCCACCGCGAAGGCCGCGGCCAAGGCCGCACCAGCCCGGCTCGCGTTTTCACGCCTAGCGGACGTGCGTCAAAGAAACGGCATGCTCCGATGCTCCTGGCTGGGCGAGAGTTACCCGACGGTGTCGCCGCTGACGTTGGTCAGGAGGTCTTCCGCGGTCTGCATTCCCTTGCGCCAGACGGAACGGGCGATGATCTTAGTGACATCCACCCGGTCCTTGTATTTCTCTGCGACCTGAGTGACCTCGTCGAGCAGGCCGTTGGAGAGCGTCGTCGGGTTGAGGCCGAGGGCGAGGAACTGGTCGTTGCGTACAACGAGGTCGTTCTCGTCGGCTTCGCGGCGCGGATTGGGCAGGTTGGCGATCTCGACACCGGTGATCTCGCTGACCATCTTGGCAAGGTCGGCGACCCGGTGGGTCTCCGTGATCTGGTTGAGCACCATGACCTGGGAGCCGGCCTGCGGCGGGTTCGTGATCGCGATCTCGATGCAGCGGACCGTGTCCCTGATGTGAATGAAGGCACGGGTCTGCCCGCCGCTGCCGTGAACGGTGAGCGGGTGCTTGATCGCGGCCTGCATGAGGAAGCGGTTGAGTACGGTGCCGTAGTCGCCGTCGTAATCGAACCGGTTGATGAGGCGCTCGTCCTTGCACGTCTGATCGGTCTGAGTGCCCCAGACGATGCCTTGATGAAGGTCGGTGATGCGCAGGCCGTCGTTCTTGGCGTAGAAGGCGAACATGAGCTGGTCGAGCGTCTTCGTCATGTGGTAGACGGACCCGGGATTGGCCGGGTGCAAGATCTCGCGCTCAAGGTCGCCGTCCGGAGTCGGCACCTTGACCATGAGGTAACCCTCGGGAATCGGGGCGCTGCCCGACCAGCCGTAACCGTAGACGCCCATGGTTCCCAGGTGCGCCAGCGCGGCATTGCTGCCGGTGGCCACGAGCGCGACGAGCAGGTTGTGCGTAGCGCGGACGTTGTTGTCCACCGTGTAGCGCTTCGTCTTCTCTGAGAGCATCGAGTAAGGGGCGGCACGCTGCTCGGCGAAGTGCACGATCGCTTCCGGCTGGATTTCCTCGATGACCCTGACCACACGGTCGTACTCGGCGGCGAGATCGATATTGGCGAAGCCGATCCGCTTGCCCGACACCTCCTCCCAGGCCCGCAGTCGCTCGCTGATCGGCCGGATCGGCGTGAGCGACTGCACCTCAAGCTCATTGTCGATATTCCGACGGCTGAGGTTGTCCAGGATCGTGACGTCATGACCGCGGTCCGACAGGTATAGCGATGTCGGCCAGCCACAGAAT
Source organism: Streptosporangiaceae bacterium (assembly GCA_035509195.1). GTDB lineage: Bacteria > Actinomycetota > Actinomycetes > Streptosporangiales > Streptosporangiaceae > Chersky-822. The sequence goes on from DATJLT010000353.1 coordinate 11,611, forward strand.
CCGTCGCCGCCAAGAACCAGAACGCGCATTCCAACTCCCGTTACGTTGCGCTGGTGCCAGGTAGCCCAGCGTTTCGAACCACGTGCTTCAAACCACGAGGGTCCAAACCGCAGGGCGGGAGCCAGCCAGACTGTCACTTCTCGGTCAAATCGGGTCATGGCGTCCCGGTGCGCGGTTAGTCTACCCGCCCACTAGCCTGCCACGGCCTGATGCGCTCGACCAGAGTGCTTATCGGTTGAGGCGCCCGTCCCCTTGGTACAGGGATACAGCCAGGCCGAAGGCTGGCGGAGCCGGGCTACCACCGTCACCTTACCCGCCGGCCGGCGTGCCGCCCGAATAGTTTTGCGATTTCTGGTTCACGATAGTGGCCGTTCATTATGCTCGTGGTAAATTAATTACTGACCCCGGTTAATGGAGTCGGCAATTTTATCGCGTTATGTCCACAGGGGGAACCGGGAATGAGACGCCACGACATAGTACTAGGCGTTGCGATCGCAATCGGCGCACTTTCCCTAGCTTGCGGCAATTCGCTCGCCGCGATTCCGGCGAGCGGCGGAAGCTCCAGCCAACTGACCACGCAGGTGCCCTGCGGAAAGTCGATTTCCGCCCAGCGCCCGGCCGCGAACAGCACGCTTGAACTGCAAAGCGGATGTACTTACACAGGCACGCTGGCAATCACGGCGAACTACGTCACAGTGACCTCATACGGCACGGGTTCGCCGCCCGTCCTGACGCTTTCCCGCAACGGCGAAACGATCGACGTCGAGGGCTCGAACGACACGATCGAGGGCTTGTCCCTGGTCGGGCAGGCGCCGAGGACCTGGAACTGCGACGGCGCCAGAACCCCTGACGGGCATGTCGACGGCATCGACATCGAAGGCGGCGCGCTGGACAACACGGTCACCAATGTCTCGGCGACCGGTTTCTATGCAGCCGTGTTCATCATGGCCGGGTCGTCGGGAAACGTTATCGAGAACTCCACTTTCACGAATAACACCATGCTGGACACGAACGACGAAAATGGTTCATCTGGCGCGTTCGGTGTGTTGCTCTGGGGCAACGGCAATACCATACAGTTCAACACGATCAGCGGCAATCAGGCCTGCTCAATCGCGTACGGATATGACGGCTCCGCGATCGAGGTATACGGCGGCTCGAACAACCTCGTCGCGAACAACCAGACGTCCAACAACAACGCCTTTACCGAGCTCGGCAGTTATCCTGGCTCGATCGCGACAAGCAACACTTACCAGAACAACGCCGTGTCAGATGGCACCGGCGGGCTGGGCAGTTCGTTCCTTGTGACCCGAGGATCGGGCGATCCTGACGGCCCGGTTTACAACACCGTCGCGGAAAACAATACGGTCAACCTGACCTTGCCAGGCGACGAAGGCGCAGTGAGCTATGCCTGGCAGCGCGGTGACGGCACGCTGCTCACCCTTACGGGCAACTACCTGAACCTGGGCGGCAACCAGGTGCTTTACGAAGACGGCGGCTACGTCAACGGCGGCGGCAACACCTTCATCGGGCGCTGCAATCCGGCGTCGGCCTGCTGAAGGATTCCCCGTATTAGGAGTTTGTTAGCGATCGCGGAAAATTGCCCGACCGGTGGTTGACTGGCGACTGATGTACCATCACCTGCTCAGGAAAGACCGGCCAGCGATCGCGCTCGGGCTGCTGGTACCGCTTGCCGTGGCACTGATCCTGTTGCCATTCCGTGCCGACTGGTCCAATACCAACGTCGCGCTTCTGCTGGTCGTCGTGGTCGTAGCGATCGCCGCGTTCGGTAACCGCGTCGCAGGCGCACTCGCCGCCGCCTCGGCTTTCCTATGGTTCGACTTCTTCTTTACCAGGCCATACGAGCGGCTCACGATCAGCAGGACGGCTGACATCACCACGGCCCTCCTGCTGCTGCTCACGGGTCTCGCGGTTTCGCAGCTAGCGGCGAACAGGAGGAAGCTGCGCGTCCTCGCGATCACGGACGCCGGCTACCTCGATCAGATCCACGGCGCAGCCGAGCTGTCAAGAACCGCCAGGTCGCCTGATGCGGTCGTCGACCATGTCAGCGGCCTGCTGCGCAGCTTGCTCGACCTGGACGACTGCCGGTTCGAATACGGGTCGCTGATCGGGCACCCGGCGAGGCTCGAGCCGGATGGCAGCGTCGTCACCGCGCACCGGACCTGGGACGTCGGGGAATTTGGCTTCCCTGCCGGAGAGATCGAATTGCGCACGTTCGCGGGCGGCGAGTTCTGCGGTCGCTTCATGCTCACGCCGAAGCCGACGTCAAGGCCGTCCGTGCAAGCCAGGCTTGTCGCCGTTACCCTCGCCGATCAAGCAGGTCGCGCCATCGGAGCCGCCAAGAACACGCGATGATAGCGCGATGGTGGTTCCAGAGGCGGCCAGAGTGGTCGCGGCGGTCATAGGCGCCCTGCTCGTGATCACGGCGGCCGGCAGCGTGATAGGCACGATCATCGTGCCAAGGCCGATCGGAAGCTGGCTGACCAGACTGGTCGATCAGCTCGTGAGCGGCGCTTTCCGCCTCGTCATGCTCAAGATCCACGACTACCATCGCCGCGACCGTGTACTGGCTGCCCAGGCAGCGACAATCTTGCTCGCCCAGCTCATCGCCTGGCTGGCGATCTTCTTCATCGGTTACACCCTGCTGCTCTGGCCGCTGATACCGCACGGCATCACGAGAGCGTTCACGACCGCCGGGCCGGCGCTGTGGGAGATCGGGTCGGTCGATGACATCAACGGCGCGGGGACGCGAGCGATACTCGACATGGCCTCGCTCAGCGGCATCATCACGATCACGCTGCAGATCGCTTACCTGCCGACGCTTTACGCGGCCTTCAATCGCAGGGAAACCGAGGTGACCCTGCTCAACGCCCGGTCAGGAGTACCTTCATGGGGGCCGGAACTCCTGTCCCGCACCCACTACGCGCTCGGTTCAGGCACCTCGACCGTCAATACGCTGCCCGAGCTTTACCAGACCTGGGAACGGTTCGCGGCTGACATCGCGGAAAGCCACACGACCTATCTGCCGCTGGTCAGGTTCAGGTCACCGCGCAAGTACTCATCCTGGGTGATCTCCCTGCTTTCCGTGCTCGATTCCGCCGCGCTCTACCTGGCGTTCGCGCCGAAGGCGGCACCCACCGTCCCGGCCAGGCTCTGCCTGCGCAGCGGCTTCGAGTGCCTGAACGGCATCGCGCAGGCCATGAACCTGAAAGTGGAGCCGGCCAGCCTGGACAGCGGCATCTCGCTGCGGTACAAGGACTTCCTGGACGGCCTTGCCACCATGCAGAAGGTCAATTTCCCCATCGAGCGCGAGCCAGAGGAAGCCTGGCCAGAATTCGTCGGGTGGCGGATCAACTACGAGGCTGCCGCTTACGCCGTCGCTGAGGCGCTCGAGGCCGTACCCGCACTCTGGTCGGGTCCGCGGCATCCGCAGCAGAAGCCGATACCCCCCATCAGGCCACCCGCGGGACGGCCACCCAGGTAAGTAGCAACTTTTGGCTTCCGCTTAACGTCTCTTGAACGACAAGGGACGACAAAAGGAGACCGCGTGACTTATCAGCAGAAGGTCACCAGATGGACCGCTGCCGCCGCCGGGCTGATCCTGTCCGTGACGCTCTCGTCAGGGCTGGCACAAGCAAAGCCCGCCGCCACCGGGCCTACCGTGACACTGGTCGCGGCGCAGAAGAACATCACGATCCCCAGGCTCGGCAAGTTCATTTACCTCGATCCTGGCGTGTACATCGCCTCCTTCGGTTCGCAGTTGCGATTCGACGTCAGCCGGGCCAGCTATACCAAGCCGCTTACCCTCACGCAGGTCATACATGTTCACGGCGCGGGCACCGAGTACCGGCCGCTCCCGGCCAGCATGCTCAACGGCTGGAAAGGCCTTCGCCGTTTCCTCCGGGTCTCGGTCAAGAACTCCGCTGGCAAGACGATCGCGTCGCGGATCCTGTCGATCTGCCCCAACTCCTACAACACCCAGCGGGCCGACCCGAACGCGCCAGCGAAGTCGCCGTTCCCCGTACTGTGCGAGGCCGACCCCTTCCCGCGCGGCATGGTATGGGGAATTCAGCGCGGCTGGGCCGTCGACCCCATCGGCGGCGGCTTCGAGTTCAGCGGCCTTCGGATCAAGGCGAAGCTCGGCCACTACAAGGTGACCGTCAACATCATCGAGGCGTGGCGCAGGCTGCTGCATATCAGCAACGCGGACGCTTCCAAGGTCGTGCGCGTCCACGTCGTGAAGCAGAGTTCTGGCTGCTACATCGAGTGCTTCGCCAAGCACGCTCCCCCGCGGGCCAAGCCCCTGCCCAACCCCGCAAGCGTGCCGATCATGACCAACCCGCCGAAGGCCGACCTGCCTGACCTCGAGCCGCTGCCTGCCTGGCTGATCCGCGTACAGAACACGCATTCGTCGACGACCTACAAGGCAAGCTCAGCGATCGACTTCGGCGCCACGGTCTGGGTCGGCGGCAATGCCCGCCTTGACGTGGAAGGCTTCCGTGTCAACGGATCTGCGACCATGCAGGCCTACCAGTACTTCTGGCACGATGGCCGGGTCGCGGGGCGTGAGCGGGTCGGCACGATGGGCTTCGCCGGCTACAACCACTGGCACTTCAAGCAGTTCGCGCAGTACCGGTTGCTCAACGCCAAGAAGAACCTGGTGCTGCGCAGTCAGAAGGAAGGGTTCTGCATCGGCGCTAGCGACCCGATCAACTTGCTGCTGCCGCACGCGTCGTGGAACCCTGGCAACCTCGACATTTCCAGCGACTGCGGCCAGCAGAGCGCGCTCTGGACGCAGGAAACGCTGCCAGTCGGCTGGGGCGACACCTACTTCCAGACTCTTCCCGGCCAGTCGTTCAACATCACGAACCTGCCGAACGGCAAGTACTTCATCCAGATCATCGCCAACCCTGAGCACCTTCTGCACGAGACCAACACTCACAACGACTCCTCGCTGCGCGAGATCATCCTCGGCGGCACAAAGGGCCACCGCACCGTGAAGGTGCCCGCCTACTTCGGCATCGACCCAGAAAACTGATCTGTTCCATACGGCCGCGGCCCGCCTCAGCGTGCGGGCCGCGGCCTTTGGCTCCCACGTGCGATCGGCAAGATTCCACCGTGATCGACTAGTTCCTTCTGGCAAGCATGGCAGGTGCCGACGTGGACGCTCGCCGTCGTCAGGCGCCCCTGCATGACCCGCATGAGGCCGCCGAGCGGGCAGGCCTCCCCGGCATGAACTCCTGGCAGGTGACCAGCGGGCGGCCGCGCAACCCGCGGACGACTCGGGTCATGCCTGGCGATCAGGGCGTCCAGCAGTTCGGCGGAGTCGGGATGCCCGGCCGCGTAAGCAGCGCTATACCAGCGGGCCGCTCCTTCGACGAGATCAAGTTCCTCGCGCCTTGAGGCATGACTGGCCGGGATGTCGCGCTGCCTGGCGGCCAGGGTATCGAGCACCTTGGCCAGTTCGAAGGTGGCATCGGCATAGTCGTTGGCGGCCGCCGCAGCGTACCAGCGAGCGGCCGCTTCCAGGTTTCCTTCGTCGTGGTACCTGCGGGCGAGCTGGTAAGTCGATCGCTCAAGCTCGCAGGCATCCAGCTCAGCGAGCTCGCGGAGCTCGGCCAGGTCAGATCGCGAGCGGCGCCGTTCCATGAGCTGACGCAGCCGGCGGTCTACCTCGGCCGCCGGCATGTCACCGATCACGGCTCCGGCCGCGAGCAGTTCGGTTTCCTTGATCAACGCCCCACCGCCTGTCCGGCTTGGGTGCTTACTGGCGGACCCGGATCGTAGTCGCCGAGCGCTTCAAGTCCCCGGCGCAGATGCGTCCGCGCGGTGCCCGCGCCGATGCCAAGGATCGCCGACGCTTCTTCGAGGCTGTAGCCGGCCAGATAGCGCAACCCGACGACCTCAGCCTGCCGCCTGGGAAGCCCGCGGACAGCCGCGACGACCGCGCGATGCTGGCCGACCCACGAATCGGTGACCGCCACCAGGCGCAGGTCGGAATCGCTTGTGCCCTCCGCCAGCCAGCACCGTTCGCGTGCCCGGGCCTCGAGCCGCCGCAGCCGCCGCAGCGCGATCGTGAAGATCCAGGAATCTGGCCGGTCGAAGGTCAGCAGATCATCCCATTTATCGCAAGCAGCAACCATGGCGTCCTGAGCGATCTCAAGCGCCCACGCGCTGTCGCGGGACTGGGAGATTAAGAACCGCATCAGTACCGGCAGATACCGCCGGTAGAACACCTCAAACGATGCCAGGCTCAACCGTGCTTCGCGCCCGCTGTCTGGCTCGGGCGATACCCGCTTGCTCAAGAGCGACCTCCGTCCGCTGGCTGTGATCGAATCGCTGGAAAGGCTGGCACCGGCCCGGTGACTTGCCCGTGACACTTGCGTTAGCGCACTTCCCAGGCACTTCCCTGGCACGTTCCCGGAGCGGAGGCGCACGAGACGGCGTCGATTTCTGCCATCGGCGACTGACCCTAGCAGTCGTGGCACCCGACCCGCTCGCCACGCCGCGCCGGTTGGCCGGCGGGGCGGATCTGACGACAACGTTGGCTACTTGTTCCTGCGCCGGGGTGCATGTGACGAACGTGCCCGGCCGTCGCAGGTGGCGCGAGGAACTCCGTGCTGAGATGCGCCCGGCCCGGTCCGGCCCGCCCCGCGCCAACCGGAGTTCCTGCTCCACTTATGCGGTAGAGTTTTCGTGTGAGGTAGAGTTTTCCGGGATTATCCCTGAAAAGTCTTCCTCACACGAAAAGCCTTCCGGATCATGAACGATCCGGCAGCAGCACTGCCCGGAGACCGGGCCCTTGCCGGCTACCGAGGGCACCCGTGCCCGCCCGGCCAACACCAAACCGGGGTTTGATGGGCAGTACGCAACACCAAACTCCGGTTCGATGGGGTCGGGTCCTTAGTACCGCGGCTGTCTGCCGGTGCTCATGCAGGTACGGTTGGCAGTGCCATGACTGAGTCAGAAGTCACGCTGCTCGTTACCCTTACCGGCCGGGACCGGCCGGGTGTCACCTCCAGGCTGTTCGGCGAATTGTCCGTGCATGACCTGATCGTGCTTGACGTCGAGCAGGTCGTGATACGCGGACGGCTGATCCTCGGTGTGCTGCTGGCCTGCGGGCAGTCGCCCGACCTCACCGCTATCCACCGGCTGGTGCGCACGCTGGCGACGGACCTCGGGATGGACGCCGAGATCACGCTAGGGTCAGGCGAGCAGGCCGTACGTTCGCGCGGCCGACTCCACGTGACCGTACTCGGCAACCCGCTTACCCCGCCCGCGATCGCCGCCATCGCCGGGCGAATCGCCGCGACCGGTGCCAACATCGACCGGATAGAACGGCTCGCGAGCCGGCCAGTTACCTGCATCGAGTTCGACATATCTGGCGCAGATCCCGACGGCCTGCGGACCGCTCTCGCGCGGGAGTCCGCGACGCTCGGCGTGGACGTCGCCGTGCAGCGAGGCGGGCTGCACCGCCGGGCCATGCGGCTCGTGGTGATGGATGTGGATTCCACGCTGCTGCAGGACGAAGTCATCGACCTGCTCGCGGAACGAGCGGGCCGAGCTGACGAGTGCGCCGCGCTCACGGCGGCGGCGATGCGCGGAGAACTCGACTTCGCCGAGACACTGCACCAGCGAGTTGCCCTGCTGGCCGGGCTCGACGAGGCCGTGCTCACCGACCTGCTCACGCACTTGCGGCTGACACCTGGCGCCAGGACGCTGGTGCGCACGCTCAGCCGCCTCGGATACCGGTGCGGCGCCGTCACCGGCGGATTCACGCAGTTCACCGACTGGCTTACCGAGGAACTCGGTCTCGACTACGCCGCCGCCAACACGCTCGAGATCGTGGATGGCAAGCTCACCGGGCGAGTCACCGGCGAGCTCATCGACCGGCCTGGCAAGGAGCGGATGCTCAGGAGGTTCGCGGCGGAGTGCGGAGTGCCACTCAGCCAGACCGTCGCCGTTGGCGACGGCGCCAACGACCTCGACATGATCGCTGCGGCCGGGCTCGGGATCGCCTTCAACGCCAAGCCAGCCGTACGCAACGCCGCCGACGCCTCGGTCAACGTGCCCCAGCTCGACGTGATCTTGCACCTGCTCGGTATCTCAAGGGAAGACGTGGAGGCGGCCGACGCTGCCGACCTTCAGCTCGCGAACGGGTCAGAGTCGTCACGCGGATCGCGGCTGACAACGATCTCGCGATGATGGAATTAATCCGTCACCTGCGATCGGTGGCGGCTCCAGGCGCGGTCGCCGAGTAGGGCAAGGGCGGCGGGCAGCAGGACTCCGCGAACGACGGTCGCGTCGATGAGAACGGCGGCGGCCAGGCCGACGCCGAGGATCTGCAGGTCGATGAGGGAAAGGCTGGCCAGGATCGTGAAAACTGCGACCATGATCACGGCGGCACTTGTCACAACGCCCGCGCTGGTTGAGATGCCCTCGATGATGGCCTGCCTGGAACGGCGGCCGCCATCGCGCAGTTCCTTGATCCGGCTGAGGATGAACACGTGGTAATCCATGCTCAAGCCGAACAAGAACACGAACAGGAACAGCGGTATCCAAGGCACGATCGCGCCGTAACTGGTGAAGCCGATGAGGCCCTGCAGCCGTCCGTCCTGAAAGATCAGCGTGATCAGGCCGTATGCCGCGGTTACCGAGAGCAGGTTGAGCCCGACGGAAAGCAGTGCGACAGGCAAAGACCCGAACGCGACGAGCAGCAGCAAGAACGCGAGCACGGCGACCATCGCGAGCACGATGGGCGTCCGGGCGTCGAGCGTGGCGACGTCGTCGTAGTTGCTGGCGGTAAGGCCGCCGACCGGATAGCTGAGGCCAGGCACCTTGCCGAGCGTCGATGGCAGGAGCCGGTCGCGCAACTCGAGCAGCCCTCGGTCAGACGCGGCGTTGGTGCCGTTACCTGCCAGCGGAACACTGATGAGCAGCGCACGCCCGCCGGCCGCCAGGCTGGCCGTCACCGGCGGCCTGATCAGGCCTGTCGCTGAGGCGTCGCGTCGCAGTTCGGCGACCGCGGCGCGCACGGCGGGACCGGTCAGGTTCGCGCCGGTAACCACGACCTGTGCAGGAGAGGGAGCCTGCGGGAACGCCTTCTGGATCGCGTCGAGCGTACGCACTACGGGGAGGCTGGCCGAGAAGCCGCCGTTCGGCGGATTGTCCAGGCGCAGCCCGGTCGCGGGCAGCGCAAGCGCGATCATCGCCGCCGCCGCGAGTCCGCCCCACACGAGGGGCCGCTTAAGCACCTGCCGCACCACGGCTGCCCAGAGCACTGAGGGCCTTGACTCGGTACGGCGCCTGCCAAGGAAAGGCACCCGTCCCCGGTCGGCCCAGCGGCCTAGCCAGGACAGCAGCGCGGGCAGGACGGTCAGGGAACCGAGCACGGAGATGCCGACGACGGCGATGGTCCCGAGAGCGATGCCAGTGAAGACCGCGTATCCGGTAAGGAACAGCCCAGCCACCGCAGCCATCACGGTCAGCCCGGACACCACGATCGCGCGGCCAGAGGTGGCGGACGCGATACGCAGCGCCTCTGGCAGGCCCTGTCCCGCCGACCGCTCTTCACGCACCCGGCGCAGGTAGAACAGCGAATAGTCGACCCCGACAGCCATCCCGAAGATCAGGATGACCTCCGACGTGCTCTCGCCAACCGGAAGCCACTGCCCGATCACGGAGGTCAGGGAGATGGCCGTGATCACGGCGGTGCCGGCGAGCAGCAGCGGTATCCCGGCCGCGATCAGCGCGCCGAACACCAGGACAAGCAGGATCAGCGTTACCGGCAGCGACGTCGACTCGGCCCGGTGAAAGTCGCCGCTGAGCTGACTGTTCATGACCCTGTCTGCGCTCGCGTCGCCCGCTTCCCGCACGAGGAAGCCCGGATGCGCGGCCTGGATCGCCGCTACGGCTCTGAGCGCGGGCAGCACGTCCTGGTCCTCGTTGCCGCCGGTGACGTCGAACGTGACAAGCACCGACCGGCCGCTCGCCGAAATCAGCGAACTTCCGCCAGCGGACAACGGCGACTTGATGCTGGCGGCGGTCGTGGCGGGCAGCTTGTGCAACGAGATTACGACCTGGCCGACGAGCCGCCGCATCGCCTGATCATTCGCGAACGTGGCCCCAGGCCGCGTGGCCGAGATGAGCACGCTCTCCGCGGGGGGCGGGCCTCCGCCTATGTCCAGCCGGTTAAGCGCGCGCTCGGCCTGGCCTGCCTGACCGGGATCATAGGACTGGACGTCGCCATGGCCGTGGTGCTGGCCGATGAAGAAAACGGCGGTCACCACGAGCAGCCAGCCGAGCACCGCGGTCTTTCTGTGCCTGGCGCTCCATCCGGCGAGCCGCTCGGTCACCGGCCGCCTGGCGGGCGGGCTGCCGCTGCCCGGCTCCTGCTGTCCCTGAGCCGTTTTGGGCAATACTGAACTCTGTGACTGGCGCATCGTGCCTCTCCTAGGTGGTGTTGCTCGTCACGTCGGCCCTTGTCCGGAGTGCCAGCTCCGGGCAAGGGCATTGCTTCTAGCCGCTGGTTGGCCTCAGCGGGCCTAGCGGCCCGCCGGTGGTCAGCACGGACTTGGCTGCGGCCAGCGGGTCGGCCGGCTTCCGCAAGGTGGCCCTGGCCACGCGCGCGTGCATCCGCGCGGTGAGCACGAGCACGTAGTTGAACAGCAGGAACAAGATCAGCGCAATGCCCGCTACGAGCAGCGCCTTTGGCAGATTGTCGACGAACAGGCCCTCGCCGCCTGGCCCGTGCGGCCCGTGCGGGAACGCACCGAAGTTCAGGCCGTTCACCTGATGACCGTTGAACTCGTTAGCCACCCGGTCGTACCAGAAGGGAACCGTGACTCCCGCCGCGAACGTGAGCCAGAGGGTGAACACTGTCGCGTCCAGCGCCAAGAGCGGTACGTGCAGCCCCACCAGGTAGCCGAGCTCGCGCCAGGTGCCCTTTTGCCGCCAGGCTGTCATGGTCTTGATGATCAGCCCTGAGCCTGCCGGAGATCGCCGGTAGCTCGTGGTTACCGGGGTGCGGAACGCGAGCGCCAGCAAGCCGCGCTGCACGCTGGCGCAACCGTGCACCACCCAAGCCGCGGCGATCAGCAGCGGAAACGCGGCCAGCGTGAAGCCAAGGGCGGCGGCGGTGACCGATGCCGTGAGAGCGACAGTGAACAACACGCCGCTGATCAGCAGATAGCTGCCGAGGAAGCCGGCCGCGCGCCACAAGCTGGCCGAGAAGACCAGCCGTATCGGGTTCTGGCGAAGCGTCAGCCGTACGTCGGCGCTGCTCATCCCACGTCCCGCATCAGCTTCTCGACCGCGTCGACCTTCGCGGTCAGCTTGCCCAATTCGGTCCTGAGCTCCCGCTGGTTAGCGACCGCTTCCTCGGCGAGCTTGCGGTACTCGGCCATGGCTACGGCGTCGGCCCTGTGCGCCTGCAGCCTGAAATAAGCGGCAACGATCACGGCGACCGCCGCGCAGATCACCAGGGGTATGCCCACGCTGATCGCGATCGCCGCCAGCGAGTTGGCCGTCGTCGCCAGGTCAGTCATGTGTTGCTCGCCTTCATCTCGTTCTCCTGATCAGCCGCGCGCACGGCCTCGGTGATGATCTCGGTGGTCACGTGGAGGTCGAAGGGCACGAGGTCGAAGTACTTCATTGCCTTCCCGTCCTGCGAAAGCTCGAGGTGGCCGGAGACGAGCCCGGCCTTCTCCAGTTTGTCCAGGTGCATGTAGAGGAGCGGCCTGGAGATCCCGAGCCGCCGCGCCAGCTCGCTGACGTGCACCGGGCCATCCGATAGCTCGGCTACGACCCGCAGCCTGATCGGGTTGGCCAGCGCTGTCAGCACCGCAAGCAGCCCGGCTTCTGTCCTCAGTGCCCGCTCCTCTGTCCAGCGTCATCGACACCTGTAAGAAGAAGTTTACATGTGACAGAGCATTCGTCAAATGAGTTGCCGCGGACCTGAGGCCTTGACGCGCAGTCCACATCAAACCGGGGTTTGGTGGTGCCGGGCGGGCCGGGTGCGGCGCGCGGGAGCCGGATCGTTCCGCCGGCCGGGCAGCATCAAGTAGCCGCAGATGTCGTAACCGGCCAGCCGCGAACAGCATCAGTGGCTCCGCGACGCTGCGGGAACAACATCAAGTCGCCACCGATGTCCCCGGCCAGGACCCGCGAACGACAACAACGGGCCAGCGATGCTGTGCGCCCGGCGGAATGCCCGTTACGCGCCGCATGCCGGATCCGGCGGGCCGGCCGGGCCGAACCCGGGCACGCCAGCAACGGCAAGCCAACCGGCCATATCGGGCGATCCGGGACCGGCCTCCCGACCCGGCCCGGCTCGCGCCGCCCGGTGCCGACCCGCCCCGCGTCAGAACGGAGTTCTCGCGTCAAATACGACCCCAAACTCTCCATCCCGGCAGGCCGGCCCTCGCCGGCGGCACGGAGCCATCGATGCTCTTCGCCCCGCGCGGTTAGCAAATCGGTGGCTCCGCGATACTGATGAGCGGGGCGGCCGGGGCGCTGTGACTGATGACCAGGCCGGCGCGGAGCGGGACGCTCGAGGGCGGGACATCGATCAGAACCGGGGGCTCCGGTCAGGATGAATCGCCGCATCTATCACTTTCTTCCCTGGCCGGGGTGCCGCGCCCGCGCTGGCACGGCACCCGGTCAGGAGCCGCTACTTGAGGAAACTGACCATGGACTGGTTGACCTGGTCTGAGTGCGTCCAGCAGATCGCGTGCGGGCCGCCTTCGATGACAGCGAGCTCGCAGCCCTTGACCAGCGCGGGCAGGCGCTTGCCCGTGTTGGGGAAGGGCAGGATGCGGTCGGCGTCGCCCTGGATGACCAGCAGCGGCACGTCGATCTTGGGCAGGTCGGCGCGGAAGTCGGTCTCCCAGGTCGGGATGCAGGCAACCGTAGCGGTTGCTCCCATTCCGAGGGCAATAGTGAAGTTGGCATGGTATGCCGCCTCACTCACCAGTTTCCCGCCGAGCACGTCCATGTTGAAGAAGTTGTCGAGGAACCCCTTCAGCCACGCCGGGCCATCGGCCTCAGCCGTGTGGATGAACCCGTCGAAGACGCTGCCAGGTATGCCTTCTGCGTTATCGTCGGCCCGCAGCAGGTACGGCGGGATCGGCGAGATCAGCACCCCCTTGGCGACCCGCCCCGACCCGTAGTTGCCGATGTAGCGGGTGACCTCGCCGGTGCCCATCGAATGCCCGACCAGCATCACGTCGTTGAGGTTGAGCGTATCGAGCACCGTATTGAGGTCGCTGGCGAAGGTGTCGTAGTCGTAGCCGGTCACGGGCTGGCTTGACTTACCGAAGCCGCGCCGGTCGTAGGTAATGACGCGGTAACCGGTGCCGAGCAGCGCCGGGAGCTGCTTGTCCCAGGCCCGGCCGCTGAGCGGGTAGCCGTGGATCAGCACGACCGGCGGTCCCGAGCCGTGATCTTCGTAGTAAAGGTCGATGGGCGCTGAGTTCTCCTGGCCTACCCTGATGTAGGGCATTTTGCCTCCTCCGGTGGTTGGCGCAGCGTGGAAAGCACGACGAACGCGAAGTTACGTGGGAGCCCGCCGCTGCGCATCTGGCAAGTGACCAGGTACCCGCCCCGTGCCCGCTTGGTAACCTTGAGTTAATGCGGCACTACGGTCTGTATGGGCGGGAGCAGGAGCTTAGCGTTCTTGAGAACCAGATCCGCCGGCTGGGAGAGGGCCGAGGCGGCGCGCTGGTGATCGCTGGCGGGCCGGGGAGCGGTAAATCCGCGCTCATTGACGCCGCGGCGAGAATCGCCTTGACGATGGATGGCCAGGCCACTGTACTACGGACGGCGGGAGTCAGGTCAGAGGCGACCATCGAGTTCGCAGGACTTCACCGGTTGCTCCAGCCGGTGCTTGACCTGGCCGGGGATTTGCCTCCGTCGCGGCAGCGGCCCCTTGACCTGGCGTTCGGAGTCGCTGACTGCCCGGACGCTGATCGCCTGGGTGCCGGACTGGCGACACTTGACCTCGTCGCCAAGGCCGCGGCCGGGCATCCGCTGGTCCTCGTGATCGACGACGCGCAATGGCTCGACGAGTCATCGCGCGTCACGCTCGGGCTCGCCGCACGGCGGCTGGACAGACTTCCCGTACTCATGCTTGCCGCCGGGAACTTGAACCCGTTCGGCGACGCCGCCGTGGCCGAGCTTGAACTGACCGGGCTCGACAACAACAACGCCAGGGCGCTGCTCAACGAACGATGGCCTGGCCTGAGCGCTTATGTCCGAGAACAGGTACTTGCTGTGGCCACCGGTAATCCCCTCGCGCTGACCGAGTTGCCTGCTTCGCCTGCGGTTGCCCGCAACCACGCGCCCCTGCCACGTCCGATCGAGCTGACAACACGGCTTGAGCAGGCGTTCACCGCCCAGGCGGCTGGGTTGCCTGCCGCTACCGGCTGGATTCTGCTGGTACTCGCGGCCGAGGAAAAAGCCGCCCCGCGTGAGGTGATCAGGGCGGCGGCAAAGGCATCGGGCACTGATATCAAGATGGGCGCCCTCTGGCCCGCGGTAAGGGCAGGGCTGGTCGACGTGGGCCGTACCCGGCTTACATTCAGCCACCAGTTGCACCGGCTCGCGATCTATCAGGCCGCCGGTCCAGAGCGACGGCTTGCCGCACACGCGGCAGTGGCTGACGTGCTCGGGGACCGGGATGATCGCCGGGTGTGGCACCTGGCCGCCGCGACTCTCGGCCCAGACGAGACCATCGCCGCCGAGCTTGACCGCGCCGCCAGCCGGGCCGAACGGCGCGGTGCGGTCGCACTGGCCGCCGCCGCCATGGAACGAGCCGCTGAGCTTGGTGACGGAGGACGCCGGCTACGACCGCTGAGAGTCTGGGCCGAATGGGCGGCAGAAGCGAAGATCGGCGCTCTGATCGCTACCGCCGACCGGATGCGCGCCGACGGGCATCCCTTGCTAGCCGCGGAGTCCTTGCATGCGGCGGCGTTGCGCTGCTGGTGGGGCACTCCTGACCGGCAGACCAGAGCGGCCGTGTGCGCCGCCGCCGAGCGAACCGGGCTGCCGCTGAACGAGCCTGCCGTCCTCGCCGTCCTGGCCTGCGCCGACCCGATCCGGCGCGGCGCGGAGGTTACCCGCGTCATCGCCGAGCTTGAGCCGGACGCCGCCGATCCGGCCGGCATGTACCTGATCGGCTCGGCCGCCGGCGCCGTCTGGTCCTATGACCTCGCGTCCGGTTTCCTCGACGTTGCCGTTGGCGGGTTGCGCGCCCTGGGTAACCGGGCATTGCTTACCCAGGCACTCGTCGCCCAGGCCTGGACCGGCGTGCACCTGGCCGACGGCCCGCTCGCGCTGTCCGCCGCTAACGAGGCTGGCCGGCTAGCCAGGGAGACGGGGCAGCGCCGCTGGGCGATCGGCGCCCAGTTCGCGCGGGCCGCGGTCACCGCCCAGGGTGGCGACCTGGACGCGGCCGAGGCACTCTGCGGTGCGGCTGAGTCAATGCTTCCGCCCGGGCACGACCCCATGCTCGCGCTGTCGCATTACGTCAGGGGTCATGGGGCAGTCGCCAGCCAGCAGTACGAACGCGGCGCAGAGTCGCTGGCGCGGATCCGCGACCGAGCCGATCCGGCCCGCCACCCGTTCATTGGCACCTGGGGCCTGGCCGACCTGACGGAGGCCCTCGTGCAGGTCAGCGATCTGACCGCGGCCCGTGACAGCCTGGCTGAACTTGAGGAACTGGCCAGGGTGACCTCAGGTTCCCTGCTGCGGGCACAGGCCAGTTACGCACGGCCGCTGGTGGCCGGTGCGGACGGCAGCGTCTTCCGCCAGGCGATCGAGCATGACCTGGCGGGCTCGCCGTGCTACCGGGGAAGGATGCAGCTCAGGTACGGGCGCTGGCTGCGCCGTCGGAGACAGGTCGCGGAGTCGCGCGGACCCCTGAGAGCCGCGCGGGACAGCTTCGACGCGCTCGGCCTCGTCGGCCTCGCCGAGCATGCCAGGCAGGAGCTGCGAGCGGCCGGCGAGACTAGCCGCCGCCGTGAGCCAGAAGCCTGGGACCAGCTCACGGCAAGGGAACTGCAGATCGCGCGACTGGCGAGCGAGGGGATGTCTAACCGGGACATCGGAAGAGAACTCTGCATTTCACACCGAACCGTTGGCTACCACCTGCAGCGGATCTTCCCCAAGCTCGCCATCACCTCGCGCAGCCAGTTGCACGCGAGCCTGGCCTACCGTGCCGGCCGGCCGCTCGGTTAGGGTCCGGTACATGGACCTCGACCTCAGGACCGCTACTGCCAGCGATTTAACGCACGCGCTTGAAACGCGAGAGATTTCCAGCCGGGAGTTGCTCGATGCCCTGCTCGAGCGCACCGAGCGGGTCAACCCGGCGCTGAACGCGATCGTCGCGCTCGATGCCGACCGGGCCAGGCTGGCCGCCGCCGAGGCGGACGAGTCAACCGCGCGCGGAGAAGCGGCCGGCCCGCTGCACGGGCTGCCGATGACGGTCAAGGATGTGTGGGAGACCGAAGGGCTGGTCACCACCGCCGGGGCGCCCGCACTTGCCGATTACGTTCCCGCGGAGGACGCGATCGCCGTAGGCCGCCTGAAGGGCGCGGGCGCCATCGTGTTCGGCAAGACGAACACGCCGCTGTACGCAGGAGACTGGCAGACTTACAACGAGGTTTATGGCCGCACCAGTAATCCCTGGGATGCGAGCAGGACCACCGGCGGCTCCTCAGGTGGCGCGGCAGCCGCGGTGGCCGCCGGGCTCACTCCGCTTGAACTCGGCAGCGACATCGGCGGCTCGATCCGCATCCCCGCCCATTACAACGGCGTCTTCGGGCTGAAACCGTCCTGGGGGATCATCCCGCTGCGCGGCCACATTCCTGGACCGCCAGGCAGCCTGACCGAGGTGGACATAGGGGTCGGCGGGCCGGTCGCCAGAGGCGTGGCCGATCTGCGGACCGCGCTTGCCGTCATGGCAGGGCCGTTGCCTGAGAACGCCGCCGGGTGGCGGCTGCGACTTGATGAAGGACCAGAAATCGGCGGCCTCCGCCACCTGAAAGTGGCGACCCTGTTCGATGAGGGCAACGGCATCCTGCCGATCGCCGCCGACGTCCTTGCCAGGCTCGAGGACCTGGCTTCCCGGCTCGCGGACGCGGGCGCTCAGGTGTCGGCGGTGAAATCGCCTGTGCCGCTCATGGAGGGCTATCGCACCTGGCGGGACGTCGCCCTCCCGGCGATCGGCATGGGCCTGCCGCCCGATGAGTACTCATTCATGGCCCAGGTCGGCAAGTCGGCAGGCAACGACCCTGTGATTGGCGTCGCACGAGCGATGACAAGCAGTTACAAGGACTTCATGAACGCGGTGCAGGAACGCCAGCTCCAACGGGTGCGCTGGGCGGAGTTCTTCGGCGAGTTCGACGTCGCGCTGGCCCCGGTCATGCCGACCGCTGCCTTCCCGCACGACACCGATCGCATGCTGGCCGAGCGAGTGATCGACGTCGACGGAGTTCCCGTGCCCCACTTCCTCGCCGTGAGCTGGTGCGGCCTCACCGGCTCCGCGCTCCTGCCGATCGTGACCATGCCGACCGGGCTGACCGACGCCGCCCTGCCCGTCGGCGTCCAGGTCGTCGGCCCGTTCCTGTCCGACCTGCGCCTGCTCCGCATCACTGAAATGCTGCAGAACGCGGCCGACCTGACGTTCATCCCGCCCCCGGACCCCGCCGGGTAGGCCCGCCCCGCCCGGCTCTAATCGCGGCAGCGGTACCGGCCGCGATAGCGGGAAGCGGGGGG
>DATJLT010000354.1:0-3445 GCA_035509195.1 Streptosporangiaceae bacterium
TCTTCGGAGGTGATGATCCTGCCCAGGTGGACGACCGGCAGCCCGGTGCGTGAACTCACGACGATCTCGTCCTGCGCACCCGAGCCGAGCCCTCGGCGAATCAGCCCGGCCACGGTCTGGCTCAAAGACTGATGCGTGTCCCTGGCAATCGAGACAGCCTGAGCGTGAAGATCGTCGGGAATGTCAATAGTGGTACGCATCGCTGCATCATATCATCATGATGCAGCGAGCGTGTCCCTGGCCCAGCGGTAGTCGGCCTTGCCTGTGGGGGAACGGACGACTGAAGAGACGAACTCGATCCGAGCAGGAACCTTGTAGCCGGCCAGCGATTCACGGCAGAACTCCCGCAGTTCGTCACCGCCAGCCGTGGCACCTGGCCGCAGCGAGACAACGGCGGCGACCCGTTCGCCGAAACGGTCGTCGGGTATTCCGGCCACGACCGCGTCCAGGACAGAAGGGTGCGCTTTCAGTGCCTGCTCGACCTCCTCGGGAAAGACCTTTTCGCCGCCCGAGTTAATGCAGGTCGAGCCCCGCCCGAGCACGATGATCGTCCCGTCGTCCTCGACCCGCGCCAGGTCGCCGAGCACGGCCCAGCGGACTCCGTCGATGACCGGGAACGTCGCCTCGGTGGCCTCAGAGTCACCGTAGTAGCCCAGCGGCACATGCCCCGCCCGCGCCAGCCACCCCGTACCCCCTGCCCCCACCCGCTCCCGCTTCTCGTTGACCACGCACACGGTCGGCGAGACCGCCAGCCGCTGCCGTCCTTGCTCGTCCCGCTGGAACTCGCCGTCTGTGCCTGTCTCCGACGCTCCGAACCGGTTCGTGATGTACAACTCGGGCCGCAGGGCCTGGAACTGGTCGCGCACGCTGTCGGAAAGCAGTGCACCGCCGGACCCCAGGATGAACCAGGACGACAGGTCGTAACTGTGCGGGTGGGCCGCCAGTTCGTCGGCCAGCGGGCGGCCCATCGCGTCACCCACGATCGCGACCGCCATCACCCTCTCAGGCCCGATCAGCGACAGGACGTTCACCGGGTCGAACTTGCGCGAAATGATCACCGTGCTGCCGAGCAGGAACGCGGTGAACATCGTGTACGTGCCTGCGCCGTGCATCAGCGGCGCGGTGAGCAGGTATCCGGCTTCGGGCATCGCCTCGGCGGCGGCGACGACCTCCGCCACGGTCGTCCGGGGCGGCCCGTAATGGTTGCCGCCAGCCAGCGCCGACCAGTAGAAGTCCTCGTGCCGCCAAAGGACGCCCTTCGGCAGCCCGGTCGTGCCGCCAGTAAAGATCAGCAGCTTGTCGTCGCCGCTCCGCCCGGCGGCGGCAGCCGGTTCCGAGCCGGTCGCTTCCGCATAGCCCGCAGTCGTCACACCCGGTGCGAAAACTGCCTCAGGATCGTTTCCGCCAGCAAGCACCACCAGCCGCAGCCCCGGACAGGAGGCGGCGACCTCGGCCGCCCGCCCGGCGTACTCGGCGTCCACGATCAGCGCGGACAAATTCGCGATGCCGAACAGGTGCGCCAGTTCGGCACCGGTGTAGCGGTAGTTGATGTTGGCAGGGATCGCTCGCGCGAGCATGCAGCCGAGCATCGACTCGACGTAGCTCAGCGAGTTCGGCATGTAGAGCCCGACGACCTCGTCAGGACCGATCCCGGCGTCGATCAGCAAGGCGGCGACCCGGCCTGAGCGGGTCATCAGTTCCCGGTACGTGAGCCGGTCGCCGTCGCAGGCGAGCGCACCCCGGTCGGGGAGGGCGCCGGCGATCGCGCCGACCAGGTCGGCGAGGTTAAGGTCCATCGGTGCTGGCGTCACTGGGCTGGCTCCGCTACGGACTTGATTTCCAGGTATTCCTCAAAGCCTGGCACGCCCATTTCCCTGCCGAAACCCGACTGCTTGTACCCGCCGAACGGTACGTCTGGCGAGTACCAGATGCCGCCGTTGATCCCGACCGTCCCTGCCCTGATCCGCGCTGCCGCGCGGCGAGCACGGTCAAGGTCGGTGCCGAAGACGGCGCCGGACAGCCCGTAAGGCGAGTCGTTGGCGACCCTGATCGCGTCGTCGTCGCCGTCGTGCGCGAGCACGACGAGCACCGGGCCGAAGATCTCTTCCCGCGCGGCGCTGGCCTCGTTGGTCAGGCCCGCGATCACCGTCGGCTCGATCCAGAAACCCTTGTCCCTGCCTGGCACCCGTCCGCCGCCGCAAGCGAACGCACCGCCGTCTTCCGCCGCCGACCGCAGATAGGACTCGATCCGGTCCCGCTGCCTGGCCGAGATGACCGGACCGCACACGGTCCTCGGATCGCGCGGGTCGCCGGCCTTGATACCGCTCATCGTCTTCGCGGCGGCAGCGACCGCGTCGTCGTAGGCCGCCCTTGGCACGATCAGCCTGGTCGTGAGCGCGCAGCCCTGCCCCGCGTGGATCGCGACGCTGAAGGCGGTCAGGGACGCGGCTGCCGCGACGTCGTAGTCGTCGAGCACGACCGCCGCCGACTTGCCGCCCAGTTCGAGGAACAGCTTCTTGACCGTCGCCGATGCCGTCCGCATCACGTCGCGCCCGGTCGCGGTCGACCCGGTGAACGAGACGAGATCAACCCCTTCGTGGCTGGTCAGAAGCCTGCCAACGGAGTTACGGCTGGACGTGATCACGTTAACCACCCCAGGCGGGATGTCCGTCTCCTCAGCGGCAAGCCGCCCGAGTTCCGCACCGGTCAGCGGCGTGTCAGGTGCGGGCTTGAGCACGACCGTGCAGCCCGCCGCCAGGGCGGGCCCGAGCTTGGCGAGGTTGATCTGGTTGGGGAAGTTCCATGGCGTGATCGCGGCGACGACCCCGGCCGCTTCCCTGTACACCCGCCGCCGCGCCGGCAGGCCCATCGGATGAGCCAGACCGAGATCCTGCTCCCACTCGTAGCGCTCGAGCAGGTCAATGACGAACCCGAGCCCCTCGATCGGCGTCCTGAGCTGCGGCCCCTCCGTCCACATCAAGGGGACGCCGGCCTCAGCGATCGTGAGGTCCTGCAGCACTGAGAACCCGCTGGTCAGGGCGGCCTGGAGCTGGCGCAAGCAGTGCGCGCGGAACGCGTGATCGCGCGACCAGCCGGTTTCGTCGAACGCGCGCCGCGCCGCCGCGACCGCGAGATCGACGTCCTCGTCGGCGGCATCGGGAGCGTGGCCGATCACCTCGCCAGTTGAGGGGTCGATCACGGGGTAACTCACCATAGGTGCGCAGGCCCCTCGCCAATCGCATAGTGCCCGGGTAGCTTTTCCCCGGACACAGACCGCTCCATCCGCCGCTTCATCCCGTCGGACAGTACGTCTGCCTTGATCATCTCGATGAACAACGCGGTGGCATTGCCGAGGTCGAAGAAGTCACGCTGCCAGGACCACTGCCAGTTGCCGCCGTAAGCGAACCAGGACCCGCCGATCCCGGCGACCTCGTAGTGGCTGCCG
>DATJLT010000355.1:0-15216 GCA_035509195.1 Streptosporangiaceae bacterium
ACGCCGAGACGCCGGCCGAGCCCGCCACCCGCGAGCCCGCCCTCGTCGGGTAGCCCCGGCCCCGGCCAGAACAAAGGCCATCCACAACCAGACCTCCGGCCGGCGCCCTGCACAAGGGCAGCCGGCCGGACCGCTGAGAGCACGCAACGGCAGGACTCCCGCCGCGCGGCGCAGGCGGGACAAGCGGGCGCTGACAACAGCGGGCTACCAGGTCACCACCAGCCTGGCAGCCTGTGGTCAGCGCCCGCTCTGACGTGCCAGATCAACGGCCAGCGGGGCCTAAGCGTCGGTGAGGTGCAGGGAACCGCCGAGCATGGTGCCGTTAAGGCGGAGTATCGGGATGCTGGGATTGTCGTTGTCGGTAGGCGGGATGAGCTGCCTGTTGCCGATCACCATGACCGACTCCCTTACCCGCCAGCCCTTGGGAATGACGATCCGCACCGTCGACATCAGGCCCCGAACCGTGATCGTAAGCTGGTTGTCCTCGGTGAGCTTGGCCATCCGCACGTCCAGGTCAACGGTGCCGAACAGCGCGGTGATACCGCAGAAACGGCCGATCCTGAACCGGCCGGCCCGCTGGACGTGGCCTCCGACGACGATGATCTTGTAGGGGTCAACGGCGCGGTACATGGCGGTGCGCTTGGCTGGCAGGGAAGGCAGATCGGCGACGGTCGCCGCGACCTGATCGGCGGTGATAGCCGAGTACATTGCGTCGAGGCGACGGCTGTGCTCGGCGAGCGTCAGCCGGCCCGCGCCGACGGCCTCGGCCAGCGCTTCGGCGGCCGCGTCGCGGTCGGCGTCAGAGGCCCGGACTCCGCCGGTTGGCTGCGACATTCATGCTCCTTATTGAGTTTGGCTTAGCTGAGTGCGGCCGCGAGTTGTGCTGACCAGTTGCCGTCGTGCGGGATCGCGGCAACCAGGAGGTCGGTAAGGGCGGCGGGCTCGCCGACCCGGCGCAGCGGCGTTGTGAGGCCGCCGCCTGCGGGAGGCGGAGTGAACCCCGAATCCACCAGTGCCCGGTTGATCACGCCGAGATCCTCGGAGCGGAATACAAGAGTCGCCGGCTCGGCCAGGTTAAGTACCTCGAACACGACCCGGCCGGGGAAGCTGGCCAGCAGGAAGCCAAGCACGGTCGGTTCCTCTCCCGTGACGGCAAGCGCTGACAGGTCCTCGGTCGCAGGTGTCAGCCGGCCCCTGGTCAGGTCGGGCCGGTTCGTCATCTGATGCTGCTGCCGCGAGTTCGAGCCGGCGCCGAGCGCGCGATAGGCCCAGTAATCACCCCAGCCGCCGTACTCATCGCGATAACCCCAAGGGCCGCCACCGCCGTAGCCAGCACCGCCGTAGCCAGCACCGCCATACCCAGCACCGCCATACCCAGCACCGCCGCCGAACAGCCCGCCGAGCCCGAACCCGCCCGCACCGAACCCGCCGGCACCGAACCCGCCGATCCCAGCCGCGCCGAACCCGCCGAACCCTCCACCGCCGAACCCCTGGTTGTACGCCCCAGGCCCGAAGTTGCCAGGACCGCCCGCGACGATCCCCGCCGCCATCGCACCGCCAAGGCCGGGCTGGAACCGGCCTTCCCAGTGGTCATGGTCGCCAATATGCGGCGTCGCCGAACTGTCGTGCCATTCCGTCACGCCGACCGCGTCCTTGTGCACCGAGCTGACCTGACGGAATCCGATGGCAAGGGCAGTCGCGTTGCTGCCGAGCTCGCTGACGGCCTGCTGCCGGTCGGCCAGCGTGGTCACCTGGAGCAGCGTGCCTGCGAGGTCAGGGTGAAGGCCGTTGAGCGTGGCCGCGGGCACGGCGACGCCGTCACGCAGCAGCCCGGCCGCCTGCCGCAGCGACATCGGGTCAAGACCTGGCAGCAGTGCGCCGAGGAACGCAGACGTCCTGCCACGCGCGGCCGAGATCCGGTCGGCCAGTGCCCTCTCGAACTCGCCTGTCCTGTTCCCCAGCCCGGTCAGCTCGATCGCGTCGCTGCCGGTAGCCGCGACGGTGACGACGTAATTCTCCGTCTGAACCGACTTCACGAACGAGAAGCTGAGCCGCTGCGTGCTGGCCGGCCCGATGACAAGCAGCGCGTCGTCATAGATGCGCACCTCGACTTGCTCGCCGCCCGCGACCGCGCTGAAGGTGTCTGCCTGTCCCACTGCCGAGGCGGTCTTGGCTGCCGAGTCAGCGTGGGCGTCGCGAAGCTCGGCAAGCACCTGCGTCCGCATCGCTCCCATCTGGGATAGCTCGACCACGGTGCCCTGCGCCAGCGCCACCTTCAGCGTGAACGGCTGGTCGCCCTCACCGACGGACGTGATCTGGTCGAACGGCACGCGCAGCACGTCACCGGCCGACGGCGTGAGTACGAACGTACCGTCGGCGATGACCACATCCGCCTTGCCGTCCTCGGTCGGCTCGCCGGTTGGCGTGAGCAGCCGGTATCGGGCGGTGGTCACGGCCTTACCCGGCCGGGGTGCCGCACTCGCCGCAGAACTTGGCGCCGGTGAGCTGGGCACCGCAGTTGCCGCAGAACTTCTTGGCCGTTTCGGCGGAGGCCTGGGGCTGACCGCAGTTATTGCAGAACTTCCCGCCGCCGGTCTCCTGGCCGCAGTTCTTGCAGAGGCCGGTGCCCTGGTCGCGGTAGTTGATGTCCTTGGTCCAGTCCTGCTGCTGGATCTTCTCGTTGAGCTGGTTGACCTGGGCGGCCGCCTGCATGCCCGCGATTTCCTGGTCGAGCTTGGGCGCACAGCTCACGCAAAGGCCGCGCTCGGGGTTCCAGCAGATCTTCTCGCAGACCCACTGCCCGCAGCGGTGGCACTGCTTGAAGTACGGCTTCATCTCATCGACGGCCTTGGCAAGGGCCTTGTCCCTGCCCTTGCTGCGGGTGTTGTCGTTTAGCCACTGGGAGTCCCAGCCAAACTCGGAGGCCTTCTCTCCTACGGTGCCGCCGAGCAGGTCACCGCCCATGCGCAGCAAGTTGCCGCCGAAGCCGCTGACCGACCGCTGAAACGAGGAAGAGTAGCCGTTACCGCACCGACGGCAGTAAAACTCGAACTGCCAGCCTTCGTTCGTGCTGTGATCTTGATAGTTGTCGGTGAAGAAGACCATCTCAGCCATGAGGTTCCCCTAGTGAGCTGTCCAAGCCGGGCAGGGGCACGTTATCAAGTACAGATGGCCGCGCACCACATTACTGGCAACGTTCCGTGCATACTGCGACACAGGATGTCTCATGAGCAGCTTGACCACTGATATCTCCGACCCAGGCAGGCCGGTACTCG
This sequence comes from Streptosporangiaceae bacterium, assembly GCA_035509195.1. Lineage (GTDB taxonomy): Bacteria > Actinomycetota > Actinomycetes > Streptosporangiales > Streptosporangiaceae > Chersky-822. Next base: position 3,276 of record DATJLT010000355.1, read on the forward strand.
AGGAAGTCTCGCCAGGGATTTTCAGCTACATGCAGCCCGACGGAACCTGGTGGATCAACAACACCGGCTTCCTCGTCGGCCCGCAGGGCGTGATCAGCATCGACACCTGCTCAACCAGGCGCCGCACGCTGGCTTACGCCGCCGCCATTAACACGATCACGAGTCGCCCAGTGCGCGCGGTCGTGAACACGCACCACCACGGTGATCACATCTTCGGCAACTGCCTGTTCCCAGGGGCGGCGATCATCGCGCACGAGCGCACCAGAGCCGAGGCCCTGGCCTTCGGCCCGCCGTCCGACCTGCCATTTTGGGATGGTCCCGACTGGGGCGAACTGTCGCTCGACCCGCCGTTCATCACCTACGAGCACGAGATCGCGTTGCACGCTGGCGACCTGCGGGCCGAGGTGCGGCACGTCGGCGCCGCCGCCCATACCACGAACGACTCCATCGTCTGGATACCTGAGCGCTCGGTGCTTTATTGCGGAGACCTGATCTTTAATGGCGGTACTCCGTTCCTGCTAATGGGCTCGGTCGCGGGTGCCATCAAGGTGCTTGAGCAGGTGATCAGGCCGCTCAACGCGAAGACTACCGTGCCGGGACACGGGCCGGTCTTCAGCGGCCAGGGACCGGTGGACGCCACGCTTGACTACCTGAAATTCGTCACCGACCTAGCAGCCAAAAATCACCGTGACGGACTGAGCCCGCTTGAGGCGGCAAGAAAAACCGACCTTGGCAGGTTCGCCGGCTGGCCCGACGCCGAGCGGCTGGTCGGGAACCTGCACCGGGCGTACGCCGAGCTTGAAGGGGCACCACAGGGAGCCGCGATCGACGTGGTGACCGCGCTTAGCCAGATGGTTGATTACAACGGCGGTGTTCCGCTGACCTGCCGGGCCTGAACCTGACAGCCGGAGTGCGAGGGGATAGTCCCCGCACTCCGGCTTGTCTCCCGTCCCCCCGTGGCCTATGCCGCGTGGCGGAAGCTCATCATCCTCGTGGCCTGCAGCGGCGAGTCGATGCGCTTGCGCGGCCTGGCCTGCCTGGCCGGGCTGGAGGGCTCGGTGTCCGATGCCGGCATCCAGTCCGACCTTGACTCGGTGTGGAAATCAAGGATCCGCCTGGCCGTTTCCTGCACCCGGCCGTCCGCCTGGCCACCCAGGCTGAATCGCCGGTCCTCACGCTTGCTTGCCACGCTGACCAGCACGATGGCGGCAACCGGCAGGCTGACCACGACGGCAATGATGAAGAACAAGATGATCATCGTCGGCCTCCTTCTGTGTCATACGGCCTTCGCCGATTTGTCCGCCGCCCCGGTCGAGCGGCTTACTTATGACGGTAGGCAGCGGGGCATCGCGCCACCACGAAGGAAGCCCACAGGATCACCCACAGCTTTGCTCAGGGCCAGCACCGACCGAATCGAGCACGGGCGCCGTTCTCGGGCTAATGAGCCTCCTTTCTGATTCGGTAATGCAAGTGCGTCACCCGGTCCCCCTTGACCACGACGGGATCATCGAGCAGGACCGGGTTGCCCTCGTAGTCGCCGAAGAACCTACGGCCCGTCCCGAATACCGCAGGGGCCAGCGCGACCGAGATCTCGTCGACGAGACCGGCGGCGATAGCCTGCCCAGTCAGGTTGCCCGCAGCCAGCGCGACGTGCCGATCGCCAGCGAAGGCCTTCGCCCGAGCGATCGCGCTGGCTATGCCGTCGGTCACGAACGTGAAATGCGCCAGCGGATGGGCCTTGACCCACTCCTGCGGTACCCGGTGCGTGACCACGAAGATCGCCTCGCCAAATGGCGGGATGCCGTTCCAGCCGTCAATGAGATCGAACAGCCGGCGGCCAACGACCATGGCGCCGATGTTCTCCCAGATCGGGAGGACGTAGCTGGCCGTCGCTGCCGAGATACTGAACACCCGGGCAGGGTCGGTACCGGTGACCTTGATCGTGCCGTTGCCGTACCAGTCGAACAGCGGGCCGACCTGATCATCGGTGTCCGCGATGAAGCCGTCGAGCGACATCGCCGCGTTCGCGATCACCTTGCCGCCCCCGCTGATGCCAGCCCCGCCGCTCACGCCAGCCCCGCCGCGACCTGCTCGAGGTAGTTCATCGACTCCTGCATGCCTTCCTCCATGCCTGAGTTGATGTGGGCGTCGCGGTACTCCTGACTGCTGTGCTGCACGAGGAGCCGCATCGCGGTGCGCCCTCCGGACTCGGTGAGCGTCAGCGTGCTCACGGCCTCGGCCTCTGGCATGCCTTCGTAGATCTCGGTGGAGACCAGCCGCTCACCCGGCACGATCTCGATGTACTCGCCGTGGAAGGCGACCTCGAAGCCGCCGTTAGCGACCATCACGTACCGCCAGCGGCCGCCGACCCGCAAGTCAACCTCGGCGCTGGTGCACTCGCCCCGGTCACCGCCCCACCAGCGCCTGATCAGTTCTGGCGTCGTCCAGGCGCGGAAGACCAGATGCCTGGGTGCCTCGAATTCCCTGGTAATAAGGATCTGGGTCGGTTCAGGCAGCGTGACCACCGCCGTGTTGCTACTTACCACCATCGCTGTCGTCCTCCTTCATCTCCGCTAGCACGGCGTCAAGGAGCTCGAACCGCCCCTCCCAGGCCCGCGCGTAGGTCTTCACCCAGTCGTAGATCTCTTTAAGCGGATAGCCGTTGAGCCGGTAAAGCCGCTGGCGCCCAGCGTCGCGCACTTCGACAAGCCCCACCTGCCTGAGCACGGCCAGGTGCTTGGACACCTGCGGCTGCGCCACCCCGAGCAGCCCGGTCAGCTCGTTCACCGGTCGCTCCCCCGCCGCGAGCAGGTCAAGTATCTGCCTCCGCCGAGGTTCGGCAACCGCGTTGAACGCATCGGCAGTCGTAGCCGCTCTAGCCATGCTCCCATCATATTCCCATATGGGAATACGTCAACCCGCAGCGGACCTGGCTGCTCGCGAGCGGAGCGGCGTAGCATCTGAGACGTGATCGATGGCGTGCACGCGAGCCCGGCGGGCTAGAGCATGAACGCCGAAGCCATCGCGTCGCTGACCACCGCGCTGGGGACGCTTGTGCTCGCGGTCGCCACGTTCGGCGCGACGAGATCGGCCAACCGGGCGTCACGGATCGCCGAGCGCTCGCTGCTGGCCACCTTGCGTCCTTTGCTGATGACTACCCAACTCGGCGACCCGAGGCAGAAGGTCGGCTTCGCCGACGATCACTGGACTCACATCGAAGGCGTCGGAGCCACGTTCGAGCAGGGCGATGACGTGATCTACCTTGTCGTCGGCCTGCGCAACTTCGGCAACGGCATCGGGATCATCACCGGGTGGAATCCGACCCCCGAGCGAATATTCTCACGTGCGCACGAGGACCCTGAGAAGTTCCGCAGGCAGACGCGCTCGCTCTACATAGCGCCCGCCGGTCTCGGCTTCTGGCAAGGGGCCCTGCGCGATCCGGCCGAGCCGGTATACGAGGGCTTCGCCCAGGCCATCAAGAACCGGACACCAGTCACCGTTGACATCCTCTATACGGACATGAATGGCGGCCAGTGCACGATCACCCGCCTCATCATCAACCCCGGTCAGCAAGATCACTGGTATGCGGTCGTCGCCCAGCACTGGCAACTCGACAACCACACCCCGATCCTTCCGAACGAGTAGCATCCATGACCCGCTGATGTCGTTGGCCGTGCCCGGTGCTACCGCATCGGTGGAATCCTGATGCGGTCAGAACAACATCTCCGCGCCATCGATGCTGCTGCCGCCCGCGCGGCAACAGCATCAGCGGGCCACCGTTGCTGCGCTGCCTGGTGCGGCTAGGCCGCGCGGCCGCTGGCCTTCGCGACTTGCACCCGCACGATGACCCGGACGGCTCCAGGCCGGTCGGGATCGGGGTCCTTGCCGTCGTACTTCCATGACAAGCTCGTGTCGAACGTCCGGCCGACGTCTGGCGCCATCGTGACCGTCCCCCGTAGCTCGACATAGTTCTCAGGATCGGCTGAATCGATCACGGTGACGCTGACTCTCGGGTCACGCACCATGTTCCTGTGCTTCAGCCGCCCTTCGACGGTCGACATCAGCAGGTCGTCGCCATCCCTGCCCACCCACATCGCCGAGGTCTGCGGGCTGCCGTCCTCGTTCAGGGTCGCGAGAACCGCGTAGTTGCGCCCGTCGAGCAGCCTGATCGTCCCGGCGCTAAGCGAGATTGCCATGACGGCAAGGTAGCAAGCCGCCGTTAGGCTGGAACCATGCCTGTACACGAAGCCGGAGCGCTGCACGCGCCGGGCTACGGCGAGGTCGCGATCGTGCCCGCCTGGCTGCGCCCGCCCGCTGACGTCAACGAGCTCCTGCCGCAGATCTGGGCAGAGACCGTGACCCGCAACGATGACGGCGCGATCGAAGCGGGCGGCGTCGACGTCCGGGACCTGGCAGCGGAGTACGGCACGCCCGCGTACGTACTCGACGAGACCGATTTCCGTTCCAGGGCAGCGGGCTTCCGCGACGCGTTCAAGCACGCCTTCGCCGACCTCTGCGATGGCGCCGACGTGTACTACGCGGGCAAGGCGTTCTTGTGCACGGAGGTTGCCCGCTGGATCGCCGCAGCAGGGCTGGGCCTGGACACCTGCACGGCAGGCGAACTCACTGTCGCGCTCAGAGGCGGCGTCCCGCCGCGGCGCGTCGGCCTTCACGGCAATAACAAGTCGGACGAGGAAATCGCGGCCGCGCTGACCGAGGGCATCGGCCGGATCTTCATCGACTCGCTCGCCGAGATCGATAGGATCGCGAACCTCGCGGCGGCCCTGGGGGTCCGCGCGCCAGTCCTGATCAGGGTCACTGTCGGCGTGGAGGCCCACACGCACGAGTACATCGCGACCGCGCACGAGGATCAGAAGTTCGGCATCTCGCTGACGGCGGGCGCGGCGGCCGAGGCAGTGCGGCGGGTTCTGTCCCGCCCTGAACTCGAACTGCGCGGCCTGCACTCTCACATCGGCTCGCAGATCTTCGACACCAGCGCATTCGAGGTCGCGGCGCACCGGCTGCTCGGCCTGCACGCCAAGGTCATCAGGGATCACGGGGTCGCCTTGCCAGAGATCGACTTCGGCGGCGGTTTCGGCATCTCCTATACCAGCCAGCACGATCCGCTCGACGCCAAGGAACTGGCAGGCTCACTGGCGGAGATCGTCGCGACCGAGTGCCGCGGCCTGGCCATCGAGGTGCCGAAGGTGTCGGTTGAGCCTGGGCGGGCGATCGCCGGACAGGCGATGTTCACCCTCTACAGCACAGGAACGATTAAGGACGTGGAACTCGAGCACGGTGCGGTCAGGCGGTACGTGGCCGTGGACGGCGGCATGAGCGACAACATCCGCACCGCCCTCTACGACGCGGACTACTCCTGCACGCTGGCCTCGCGCGCGTCCGCGGCAAGCCCGGTGCTCAGCCGCGTCGTCGGCAAGCACTGCGAGGCCGGAGACATCCTGGTCAGGGACGAGTTCCTGCCAGGAGACCTAATGCCAGGCGACCTGCTCGCCGTGCCCGGCACGGGCGCTTACTGCCGCAGCATGTCCAGCCAGTACAACCACGTGCCCCGTCCCCCGGTGATCGCTGTCAAAGACGGCCGCGCCAGGCCGCTGATCCGCCGCGAGACCCTCGACGATCTGCTCGCCCTCGACGTGGGATAAGGTCGCGAAACTCACTCGAGCCAGCCGATCTCTGCCCAGACCCGGCCTGCGGCATGCCCCCAGATCTCTGACAGCGCGGCGACCACGATCAGGCCCCTGCCGCTCTCCTCGCCCCAGCCGGAGTCCCAGCCAGGGTCCCATTCGGCAGGCCCGGGCATCCAGTCGCCGGTTCCGAGATCGGTGACCTCGACCCTGACCCAGCCCCTTCGCACCCACACCCGCAGGGTGAACTCGCCCCCTGGCAGCCCGCTTGGCGAATGCCTGATCGCGTTGGTGGCGTACTCGCAGGCGATCAGCACCGCGTCATCGGCTCGGGGTGAACCTGCCATGACGTCGGCCACGACCTTGCGTACGGCGGAGATCGCGGCTGGAATGCCGGGAAAGATCACAGACACGTCCGCCGGGCCTGGTAAGAGGTCGCCATCCGCTCCGGTGTCACGTTCCGTGCGCGTAGCACGACTGGAGGTCACGAGTCACTATGATGACGGCGAGTATCCGCAACTGTCGTCTTCGTGACAAGGGCTCCCCGCCGCATCAGGAGATTAGGCGGAAGACAGCAGTTGCTCCCCGATATACCCGCCCGACTTAACGCCCGGCGGGCAGGCGAAGACAGAGCTTCCAATATGGGTGAGATAGGTGCTCAGGGCATCCTTGCCCGCGATCCTGAGCTGAATCGGGATGAACTGTTCTCGAGGATCTTTGTTATAGCAAATAAACATCAGGCCGGTCTCCGGCGCCGCGGCGCCAGCCACCACGCCGTCAACGTAGGAGAAGCCCCGGCGGTACAGTCGCTGATTGCTGTTCTTGCCGGGCGAGGCGAGCATTATGTGCGACGTAGGTGGCACGACAGGCAGCAAGTTCCCGCTGACCTTCTCCCGGCCGATCGCCTCCTGCTGGCCGTTCAGGTTGGTCTGGTCCCACAGGCTAAGCGCGATCTGGATCCGCCTCGCGACCATGTAACTGCCGCCCCGCATCCAGGCCGGCGAGGCCGGCTCGGCTGCCCACACGAAAGCGTCGAGTGCGGCGGCGTTCTCGACCACGATGTTCGCGGTGCCGTCCTGGAAGCCCATCAGATTCCTCGGCAAGGCCTGTACCGTGCTGTTGCCTGTCCGCCCGAACCCGGAGAGCAGCCATTTCGGCGCGGCGATCGCGTTGCCGAGCTTGATCAGGTCGTGCATGGCGTGAAACGCCACCTGGGGGTCGTTGGCGCATACCTGGATGCCGATGTCGCCGTCGCAGATGTCCGGCTGCAGGTCGTCGCCATGAAAGACGGGAAGATCGACGAGCGGCGCGGGCCGGTGCCTGGCCAGCCCGAACCGGTCCTTGCCTCCGGCGGTGAACAGCGAAGCGCCGAAACCGAACGTCACGGTGAGCTGGGCCGGGCCAAGGCCGAGCGCCTCGCCGGTGTCGACAGGGGGCCTGCTGCCCGTCCTGAGCGCGCCGACCTGGTGCCCGAGGCTCATCGCTGCCGCCGCCTCCGTCCAGGTCTTCATCAGCTTGCGCAGGTCGGCGATCGAGTCACCGACCACGTTGAACGCGCCGATTTGAAGGTATTCCTGCGCGGGCGTGGCAATCCCGGCCTGATGGGCACCGTAAAAGGGCACTACCGGGTCTATTGTGGTGGGCGCAGCCCGTGCGGCTTCAGGCTTAGCGAGCGCTGCGGAACTCGCGAGGAGCGCTCCCGCGCCGATCGCACTGGACTTGAGAATGCCGCGTCTGGTTGACTCCACCGGCTCAGTATTGCATCCGATTCGGCGGAGAATGCGGATCTGGCCGGCTAGAACGGCACTTGGAGGGCGGAATGGCCGCAAGACCGGCGCTCATCAAACTGGCTTCGGTCACTCTGACCGCCCTGATCGCTGCCGCGGTCCTTGCGCCTGGCGCGGTCGCTGCCCCTGGCCAGGCCAGTCCCGCTGGAACACTTCAGGCCTGGGGCGATGACCTGAACGGCCAGCTAGGCAACGGCGCTACCGGCAAGGTCGACGTCCCGGTCAGCGTGCTGCTGCCGGCCGGCGTCACCGTGACGGCCGTCGCGGCAGGCGGCAAGCACACGCTCGCGCTGACGTCGGCAGGGCAAGTGCTCGCCTGGGGCGACAACCACGACGGCCAGCTCGGTGACGGCCTGACCGGCGACAGTCATGTCCCTGTCCAGGTAAAGCTGCCCGAGGGAACCGTAGTGACGGCGATCGCGACAGGCGCCGTGGACTGCATGGCGGTCACGTCAGCCGGTCAGGTTTACGCCTGGGGCAATAACCAGTACGGCCAGCTCGGCGACGGCAGCACGGTCACTCGCCGCACCCCCGTCCGGGTGCTGCTGCCGAGGGGAGTCAAGGCAGTCGCGGTCGCCGCCAGCTACAACTACAGCCTGGCCCTGACCAGCACAGGCGAGGTGTACACGTGGGGCTACAACGGCTCTGGCCAGCTCGGCAACGGCTTCCTCACCTCAAGTGAGGTACCTGGCCGTGTGCACTTGCCGCGCGGCGTCGTCATCAGGGAAGTGACGAGCGGCGGGTACGACGGCCTCGCGCTTTCGGCGAAGGGCCAGCTCTACGCCTGGGGTGACAACCGCTACGGCCAGCTCGGCGACGGCACGAGGAAGAGCCGGGTCTCCCCCGTCCTGGTCAAGCTGCCCAAGGGCGTCAAGATCACCGCGATCGCGGGCGGCAGCCAGCACAGCCTGGCGCTCACCTCGGCCGGGCAGGTACTTGCCTGGGGCCTTGGCAGCTTCGGTCAGCTCGGCACGGGAAGCACGAAGAACAGCGACGTCCCCGTCGCGGTGCACCTGCCGGCCAAGGACGTGATCAGCAAGATCAGCGCCGGCGGCGGATTCAGCCTCGCGATCACTTCCGCAGGGCAGGAACTTACCTGGGGCCACAACGCCTTCGGCCAGCTCGGCAACGGCACGATGACGAGCAAAGACGTTCCTGTCCTGGTGCACCTTCCGTCCGGCTTGTCCGTTGTGGCACTGGCCGCGGGGCCCACTACAAGGCACACCCTCGCCATCGTGATCCCCAGTACCTGACCGGCGAGCCCCGTTTACGCGGCCCAGAGGTGCTGGCGGGCGGCGAGGGACTCAGCGACGGCCACGGCGAAGCCGTCGAGCTGGCCATCGGTCAGGGCGAGGCTGAGTGCCAGGTAACCGCGCGGCGCAAGGTAGTAGCCGCGCTCGAGCAGGTCGAGGAACAGCAGTTCGAGCAGCCTTGGCTCGCCCGCGGCGAGGTCGGCCGGGCTGCTGATCTCGGCCCTGACCGGGTGGATATTGAGCAGCGTGCCGACGCCGGTGACCGTGAAGGGCGCCCCGGCCTGATCGATCACGGCCAGCAGTTCGGCATGCAGCTTCTCGCCGCGCGCGGTGTGCTCTTCGGCGACCTCAGGGGTGTAGACCCTGGTGAGGCCGGCGTAGCCGGCCGACATCGACAGGACGTTGTTGTTGAAGGTACCGGCGTGCGGCAGCGAGCCAGCACGGGCCGGGTCGAAGAGTTCCATGACGTCCGCCCGTCCGCCGAAGGCGCCGAAGGACGCACCGCCGCCGAGGTACTTGCCGAGCGTGGTCAGGTCGGGGGTGATGCCGAGCCTGCCCTGAAGGCCGCCGGCTCCGGTACGCGAGGTCATCACCTCATCGAAGATGAGCAGCGCGCCCGCCTCGGTCGCCGCTTCCCGCAACGCCGCCAGGAACGAGGGGTCCCCTGGGATGCACCCGCCTGAGCCGAGCATCGGCTCGACGAGTACGCACGCCGTGCCATTTGGAAGATCGGAAGAAGTTATCAAAGAGCACGCCGCATCAGCGTCGTTGTAATCGGCGAGCAGCACCTCATACGGCGCGTTGACCCTGGACAGGCCGCTCTTGAACGTCAGCAGGCCGCCGTGGTAGCCGCCGCGGAACGCGACGATCGCGTCGCGGCCGGTGAACACGCGGGCCGCGGTGATCGCCATCAGGTTGGCCTCGGTACCCGAGTTCGTGAACCTGACCCGTTCGACCGACGGGAACCTGGCGCAGACGACCTCGGCCAGGTCGACCTCGTACCTGGTGTGCGCGCCCCTGCTGATGCCCTCGGCAAGGGCGGCAGTCATGGCGCCGGCGATGACCGGGTGTGAGTGGCCGTAGAGGCCGGCGGAGTACTCGCCGAGCAGGTCAACGTACTGGTGCCCGTCGACATCCTCGAGTATCGCGTCCCAGGCCCGCTCGATGCGCAGCGGGAACGGCTGGTGGTAGAGGACGCTGCGGGTGTTACCGCCAGGCAGGAATCCCTGTGCCCGGTCGTGGAGTGCCCTGGTATGCGGCCGGCGTTCGGCGTAGCGGGCTCTGGCCTGGCCTACGGCCTCGTCTAGCTGGTCACCCGGCATCGGCGACGACCTTACATGCGAGCAGTTCGCAGAGCGCATCGAGGGCGGCAGGCCAGGCCTGCTCCGCTGGGGTACTGTAACCGACGATCAGGCCCTGCTGGTGCTCGGCCGGCCGCTGCCAGTGGTCAGCGAGCGACCTGAGCGCGACCCCTCTCGCGACGGCCAGTTCGATGATCTCGGCTTCGGAGGGGCCGGCTGACGGAAGCTTGATCAGCGCGTGCAAGCCGGCGGCGACGCCGCTGACCTGCGCGCGGGGCGCGCGGGTGCGCAGCGCGTGCAGCAAGAGGTCGCGGCGGCGGCGGTAGCGAAGCCTCGCGGTCTTGGTGTGGCGGTCGTAAGCGCGGGACTCGATCAGGTCAGCGAGCACGAGTTGGCTAAGCGACTCCGTGTGCGTGTCAGCGTGCCGCTTCGCGTCGCAGAGTGCGGGGACCAGGCGCTTGGGCACCGCCACCCAGCCGAGCCGCAAGGCGGGCGACAGCGTCTTCGACGCCGTGCCGCCGTAGATGACGTTGCCAGGGGCCAGGCCCTGCACGGCGCCGACCGGCTGACGGTCATACCTGAATTCGCCGTCGTAGTCGTCTTCAATTACGAGGCCACCGTGGGTCAGCGCCCAGTTCGTGAGCAGGCGGCGCCGGTCCTGATGCATGGTCGCTCCGGTCGGGTACTGGTGCGCTGGAGTGACCACGACCGCGGCGATGCCACGGAACCGCACGGTCGACAGCAGGTCGGTCCTCGCGCCGAGTACATCGACAGGGAGCGGCACGATCCGAAGGCCGGCCCTGGTGACAATCTCGCGGTGGAAGGGAAGGCCGGGGTCTTCCATTGCGATCGCCTGGGCACCCTGGTCCGCGAGCACCCTGGCAACCAAGCCGAGCGCCTGCGAGTAACCGCTCGTAACGACGACATGATCGGGGCTGGTCAGCACGCCTCGCGTCCTGACCAGGTAGTCAGACAGCGCGGACCGCAGTTCCTTGCGGCCTGCCGGATCGCCGCGCCGGTAGGCGTCAAGCGGCGCCGTCGCGAGCACCCGCCTGGTCGAGCGCAGCCAGGCCTCGCGCGGGAACAGCATCGGGTCAGGCTGGCCGGGGCGCAGGTCAAGTGCGGGAGCGGAATCCTCGCAGCATCCCAGGGGCTTGCCGTCCGCCGCGCTCCTGGCCGAACCGCAGCCGTCGCTGCCCAGGGCCTGGCCGAGCCTCAGATCGGGCCCGGCCTGCCTGTCTTCCTGGTTCATTCCCGGCGCCCAAGTTGGCCTGGACGGTGAATTGACCCGTTGTTTAGGCATCAACCTGGACCTTAACATCAATCCGGTCCCTCAGGGCGGCCACTCCCCGCGCCGGCCTTGGCGCGACGACCTGCCGGCCAGAAACTCAGGTGCGCGCGGCGCCCGCGGACCGGCAGCATGGGCACCGTGAGGGCTACGCAGGAAATCCCGCTCCCTGTTCGCGGCAAGGCGCTGGCGTTCGGCGCGGAAGAGTGGCTGGAGGAGCTGCCCTGGCTTATCAGCCGGCTGGAAAGGAGTCCGGGGACGGTTTCAGGCTGGCCGATCCGACGGCCTGCTTGCCGAACCCGAGTACGACCTGGGGATCATGATGCGCGAGGATCCGGTCGAACTAATGCGGGCAGCAGACCCACGCGACCGTGCCCGCGCACTGGCTCGCCGCTGCGGCGGCCTCGACCCGAAGGCCGTCTGGGAGTGGGGTGCGGCCGAGCGGGTGGCGACCGGCCTGGTCGCCACCCAGATTGGCCTCCAGCCGATCGGCCGTCAGATGCTGGCCGCCGCTGACGCGATCGCGAGGAGCGAGTTGCCACGAGATCAGTGAGCGCGCCGCCGCGACCTCGGAAGAAGAGCAGGCTCAGAATCCGGCTGCTACCGGCACGAGCCGTTCGCCCAGCATCTCGATCGGCGTGATATCTGAGACGTTCATGATCCGGCC
>DATJLT010000356.1:0-2041 GCA_035509195.1 Streptosporangiaceae bacterium
GAGCACTCCCAGGTCATGCTCGGGGTCGTCCGGCTGCTGCTGGCCCGCCAGCGCGGGAACCTGCCCACTGTGGAAGATCAGGCACGACGGTTGCAGGCACTAGCCGAAGCGCCGCAGGCCGCCCTGGGCGAGGAGCTGCGCACGCTCGCTCTGATCAGCGTCGGCCTCACCGAATACTGGACGAAACGGTTCGACGAGGCCGAGCGACAGCTGGAACAGGGCCTGGCGCTGGCGCGCCGGATCGGCCGGCCGTTCCTTGAACTCATGGCCCTGGCATACCAGGCGGCGGTCGCTGTTGACTCGTCGTTCGAACGCGCGGCGGGGCGTGGCACGCGCACGGCTGAGCTGGTGGCGGAGCGCGGCAGGCGGACGGTCGAGCTGGCCCGGCGCCACGGCTGGACCGACGAGCCGACCGTCGGCATCGCCTACCTTGCCCTAGGAGCCGTGCTGGCCTGGCGGGGACGGCCGGATGAGGCCGAGCTGTGGCTCCAGCGAGCCGAGCGCACCATTAGGACGGAGGCCGACCCCGGTGCTGGGATGGGGGTCTTCTACCTTCGCAGCCTGGTGGATCTGGTGCGCGGCCAGGACGCGGACGCACTGGCTGCGTCGCGGGCCGCGGAGCGCCTGGCCGGGCACCTGGCCGCGCCGCACCCGCTCACCAAGCCGGTGCGCTTGTTGCTCATGCGTGCCCTGGTGCGCCTCGGCCAGACCGAGAACGCCGAGCAGGCCATCGCCGGGCTCGGCGAGCACGAACGCGACCAAGGGGAGGCGCGCATCGTCACAGCGGTGCTGCGGCTCGCCCAAAACGACCCGCACGCCGCCCTCGCCGCTCTCGCGCCGGTCCTGGCCGGTACTGCCCCGGTGGGCTGGCCGGCCTCCCTGGTTGAGGTGTTCTTGCTCGAAGCGATCGCCTGGGATGCCCTCGGCGACCAGGACGCGGCCAACCGGGCCCTGGAGCACGCGCTGGACAGCGCCGAACCCGACGGCACGCTGCTGGCGTTCCTGCTACACCCAGCGCCGGACCTGCTGGGACGTCACACCCGCCACCGCACCGCCCACGCCGCGCTCATCGCCCAGATCTACGATCGGCTCGCCGACAACGCCTCCGCGCAGCCACCCGCCGCTCCGCGGCCGCCGCTTGAGCCACTGAGGCAAAGCGAGCTACGGGTGCTGCGTTACCTGCCGACCAACCTGACCGCGCCGGAGATCGCCACCGAACTGTATGTCTCGCTCAACACTGTCAAGACCCACACGCGCAACCTGTACGCCAAGCTCGGCACCCACCACCGGGGCGAGGCTGTCGCCCGCGCCCGCGCCCTCGGCCTGCTCGCACCATCCGCCCTTGGCGCTCATGCTCGGTAGCTGCCGTAGCGCGCGCGAAGCCGACTAGCTCCTGCGCCCCCTGTGCTTCTTGATCAGCTTTGCGATCAGGTAAAACACCGGCTGCCACCTCCTTCCTTGGCCACTCGCCGCGATCTCACCTTGTCGTTACCTGGTACTCAGCGGAAGCTGTGGTCGGCTCAGTGCGAGCCATGCGGACCCTCGCGAGGCGAGACTTCACGGCGAGCAGCCCGGTGCGGCCAAGCAGCATCGCGATCGAGACAAAGATGAGGCTGTCGGTCAGAGCGGCAACCGATACCTGGTGCGCGGCCATCCAGCTGCCAAGCTGAGCGCCGAAGATGTGGCTGGCGCCGTAGGTGAAGTAGATTCGCCCGGCTGTCACAGCGAGCCAGACCAGTGCGTAAGGCAGCCCAGCACGAGAGATAGTGCGGCCCTCCTGTCGGTCGTAGTCGACCTTCATCAGCGTCGCGGCGACCGCGCCCAGGGCCAGGCCTACCGCAAGGCCCGCGACCTCGAGCAAGAGGCCGCTGCCCGAGGAAGCGACCCCCTTGAAGAAAAACGGAATGATGATGGCTGCCGCGATAAGCGGGCGCAGCAGGCGCATCACGGTGATCTTGCGCCGGCCGAAGTCGGCAGCCAGGACCACGGCCAGGATGACGAGATTCAGGATCCAGACGCTGACACTCATTCGCGCTCCTCC
>DATJLT010000357.1:0-9060 GCA_035509195.1 Streptosporangiaceae bacterium
TGGGTTCGGGGGATAGTTTTTTTGATTTGGGGGGTCATTCGCTGCTGGCGGCCAGGCTCGCCAGCCGCATCCGCGCCCGGCTCGGGATAGAGGCAGAACTGCAGGACGTGTTCGAGGCACCAACGCCGGCCGGACTGGCCGCCCGGCTGGCCGGCCGGAGCGGCACGCGCGCTCGTCCGGCGCTGCGGCCGCGGGGAAAGCCCGGGCCAGATGACTGACGAGGATCAGTTCAGGGAGCATGTGCGTGAGGCGCTAGCCGAGGTCGTGCTCCCGCACGCGGACGAATGGGAGGCCGCGGGGAAGATCGACAGCCAAGGCTGGCGGTCGCTCGGCGACCTGGGGCTGCTCAGCCTGGCTCACACCGGGCAGGAGTTCATGCGCAGTGCCGTCTTTCTCGACGAGCTAGGAAGGACCGGTTACGCGGGAATCCGCGCGGCGATCGGCGTTCACGCGTACATGGCCAGGTCTTACCTGGAACTGTTCGGCAGTACGGAGCAACGAGCGCGTTACCTGCCAGGCATCCGCGACGGGCAGCGGATAGCCGCGCTGGCGATTACCGAGGAGAACGCCGGATCTGACCTGCGCGACCTGGCCACGCGCGCCGAAGCGCGCGCCGACGGCAGTTACCTCGTCAACGGCAGCAAGTGCTACGTCACCAACGGATCGTCAGCCGGCTTCTTCGTCGCGCTGGTCAGGAGCGCCTCGGCGTCCCCGCGCCCGGTGCTCAGCCACGCCAGCCTGCTGCTGATCGACGCGGACCTGCCCGGCGTTACGCGCCGCGAGCAGCCCTTGCTCGGCTGGCGCAGCGCGGACGTGTGCACCATTGAGTTCGCTGAGGTACTGGTACCGGCGGGCCGCCTGCTCGGCCGCCCGAACCAGGCACTGACCCAGCTCATGAGGGCACTGGACTTCGAAAGGCTCGTGGCCGGGCTGCTTGCGGCTGGCGGCGTCGGTCACTGCCTCGACTTGCTGCGCGCCTTCGTCCGCGATCACCGGATCGGCGGCTCCCCGCTGAGCGCCAAGCAGGCCATCCGTCACCAGGTCGCTGACCTCGACTGTGAGTACGAACTGGTCAGGCACTACGCGATGCACGCGGCCAGGCAGCAGTCACTCGGCCTGCTCGACACCCGGACCGCCTCGGTACTGAAGCTCAAGTCAACGGAACTGGCCGTGACCGCCGCTCAGCGGTGCCTGACGTGCCACGGCGCCAGGGGATATCAGAACGACTCGGCCGTCAGCAGGCTGTACCGCGACGCGATAGCCGGCACAATCGCCGGCGGAGTGAGCGACCTCCTGCGCGACCTGATCTACGAACTCGGCTAGCGACGACTCGGCGCCCTTCAGGCCACAGCTACCAGACCGTTCATGGCGGTTGAGTCCTGGTCGACCTTTCTCTTAACCTGCCTGGCGGCTTCCGTGCGCAGATCCTGTGCTCTAAAGTCGAACGTCGTCCCGCGCACTATGGCGCCATCGACCGCAAGTGCGGCCGTGATGACCTGATCCCGGTAGGCGCTATGCATCGCATCAGTTAGCCGCTCACCGGTCAGCCGGGTCATCCGGCGCGCTGCGGAACGAGTGAGGGGGACATATGCCCAGATGTTCGCCTCTTGGACTTCACCCTCAAGGCACTCAAACAGGAAGTGTGCACCGTGCTGCTTGAGTATGCCTGCCAACGGCACGTCGTAGTGGTTCAGAACCTTGCTCAGCCGGGCCGTGTCCGCAGCCTGCCACGGCTTAGCCCCAAGCCTTAGGTGGATCTGGTCGTCCACATCAGCCCTCCTCCCACGTCGGCTCGCCGAAGCAGGCATCGAACCTAACACTGTCATCTTCGGTCCACATGTGCTTTTCGTCTACACATGTAACTGAAACGTGGTACGGGTTCTTGTTATTGCCGGTTGGGCGTACGGGAAACCCATCCTGCCTCAATCGTGCCGCAGTCGTGTACCGAACGCCACTTCCCGGTGACGGACTGCTACGAGAAGTCTGGATGAGGGCGGCGGCCTCGGCGACCGAATGCTCGCCTCTCAGAAGAGACAGCGCGTTGACCTGCGTCGGCACAGGCGGCCTGTTCTTGAACGAGCGGCCCGCGATCGGACTGTTCTTGTTGCCGTACTGTGTAAGCCGCTCATCATCGGCGATTGGCTTCTCGCGCCGCCGCATGCCGTGATCGTCCTCCGCCAACCCGATTAGACAATGACGGCGGCCACATTACGCGCCATTCATGAGACGTGCAGATGAAACCGAAGAGTCACACTGAAGCCCTGCGCCTCACTTTCGGCAGGCGGCCCTTCATGCGGGGCCGACCTGCCTAATATGCGATCACTTCCGATAGCGGCAGGTCTGGCTGGGCGATGCCGGCGGCCAGCAGGGCGCGGAAGTCGGCCGCGAGTCGCGCGGCGGACTCGGGGCGGAAAAGGTCGCTGGCGTAAACCAGGCGGCCCTGATAGCCGTCGCCGTCCTTGACCAGCGTGAAACCCAGGTCGACCTTGACTATGCCGGTGTGCACGTGCAGCCGCTCGGCGGTCACGCCTGGCAGCGCGAGGTCGCACCTGGGCACGTCATCGACGACGAGCACGACCTGGCACAGCGGCGGCCTGCGGAGATTCCTCGGCCGGGAGAGCGCGGACACGATAGCAGGGAATGGCAGGTCACGGTGGGCGACGGTGCTGGTCACGACCTGTTTCGTGGACGCTACCAGCGCTCCGAAGCCTTCTTCCGCGCTGACTTGCTGGCGGAGCGGCAGGATGCCGGTCAGGCACGTGATCATCTGGTCGAGACCAGCCATCCCCCGCCGCGAGACGGCCGCGCCAACTATCTGCTCGGCCGACCCGTTGCAAGCCCACAGCAGTGCGGTGACCGCCGCCGCCAGGACGACGAAGGGCGTTGTCCGCGAGCGCCTGGCCAGCGCGCGCAGTTCGCCGCCGAGCGCGGCTTCGATCTCGAACGTGGTCAGCCCGCCCCGGTTGGACGGGCTCTCGGGCGGCTGCCGGTCGGGTGGCACGGTGCTTTCCCCTGGCGCATTTCGCAGAATTTCCCGCCAGTAAGCCACCAGCGAAGGATCGACCCCCGCCGCGCGCTGGGCCGTGGCGTACTCGCCTGGCGTCAGGGGCAGCGGGGCCAGCCTTGCCGCCCGGCCCTCGGTACGCGCACAGTAGAACTCGGCGAATTCCCGCTCTAGTACCGCCAGCGCCCAGTCGTCAGCGACCAGGTGATGAAGCTGGATGAGCAGCACGGCATCGTCGGGCGCCAGTTCGAGCAAGGTGACGCGCAACGGCGAGACGCTGACGTCGAGCGGCCGCCTGACGAACTGCTCGAGCGCGCGGCCGAGCGGCAGTTCCGGTCGGCCTAGCCGCTCAACGTCGACGGTGTGATCTTCCCGCACGAACTGCACCACTTGCTCGCCGTCGAAGTCGATGCCGCTGTGCAGCGCCGGGTGACGCGCCACGACCTGACTGACGGCCCACTCCACCGCACCGGGGTCCACGGTGCCTCGCAGCCGGCAGGCCCAGGATTCCAGGTAGATCGACGCGGCAGGATCACGGCGATCGTGCAGCCAGATGGCCTCCTGCTCGTAGGTCACCGGATAGACGCGGCGCGAAGGTTCAGGCATCTGCTGGCCTGGCCTCTGCCTTGATCCGGTCAGCGAGATCGGCGATCACGTCGGTCTCGAAAAGCCAGTGGGGCGGTACCTGGTAGCCGGACTCCGCCTCGATCATCGCGCAGATGTGCAGGGCATCCATCGAGGTGGCGTCGAAGTCGAAGAGACTGTCTGACCGGCCGATCAGGTCGACCTGAAGCACCTGCGCTGCGATTGCCGCTATCGACTGCTCAAGCCCATCAGCCGGCGGCTCGAACTCGTCGTCTACCAGGTCAGGTCGGTGCCTGATCATGGCTGGCTCGCCAGCAGCGCTTGCCTGTCGACCTTGCCGCTCGGCGTGAGCGGCAGGTCCTCCCGTATACGCAGGATCGCTGGCACCATGTAGGGCGGGACCCGGGCGCGTACGTGCTCAAGTACCTCGGCCGGGGTCAAGTCTGGCGACCGGCCGACGACGAACGCGACGATCGCCTTGTCGCCTGCCCCGGTCTCGGTGACCGTGACGTAACTCTGCCGCACCTGCGGATGGTCACCGATGACTCGCGAGAGCTCGGCCAGTTCGATGCGGAAACCGCTCACCTTCACCTGATCGTCACGACGGCCTTCGAAGATCAGCTCGCCGGTGCCGAGCAGGTAACCGAAGTCGCCCGTACGGTAGACGCGCTCGCTCACCCCGCCGATGTCGTAGTGCGCGAACGCGGCCCGCGCTCCGTCCGTGGCCCCCAGGTAGCCAGGCGACAGGCCGGGACCGGCGATCAGGATCTCGCCTGCCTCTCCAGGCCGGCAGAGCTGGTTCTGCCGCACGACGTACACCCTGGTGTTCTGTATCGGCTTGCCGATGGGCAGCTTGCCAGGCTCGGCGGGTACCTGGTTCACCGGGTGATACGTGGAGAACGTGGTGCACTCGGTGGGGCCGTAAACGTGAACCAGCTTGTCGGGGCCGTAGCGCTCCAGAGCCTTGCTGAAGTGCCTGTGCGAATACCGCTCGCCGCCAGTGAGGATCGTGCGGACCGTATCCACCGAATCTGGCGCCTCGTCAACCAGGGCGTTGAACAGCGCGGTGGTGAGGAACAGCACGGTCACGCCCGTGTACCGCACGACCTGGCGGAGAGTCGAGAACCTGAGGCGGGCGGCCGGGTAAAGGACGCAAGTTCCGCCGCGCAGCAGTGCTCCCCAGATCTCGAAGGTGGCCGCGTCGAACGTGACAGGCGACAGGTGCAGCAGCACCGAGTTCTCGTCAAGCGGCGCGTACACCGCGTCGAACACGAGCCTGGCGATGCTCCGGTGCTGGATCGGGACCCCCTTGGGATCTCCCGTCGTGCCCGAGGTGAAGTTCACGTAGGCGATTCCCTCGCCGCCGACATCGGCTCGGGGATTGACGTCGGCGGGCTTCAGCTTCGCGAGATCGACCGTGACCTGGCTGTCGGCGGGCAGTACCGAGAGCGGGGAGACTCCTTGCCCGAGCAGCACCAGGCCGCAGTCAAACGCGCCGAGGATCCTCCGTAGCAGGTCCCAGGGCCAGGACGCATCGAGCGGAAGGTAGAACGCGCCGCACTTGATGACCGCGAGCAGCGACACGATCAGCTCCGGCGACCGGCCTGCGCACAGCGCCACGCAGTCGCCGGGAGCCACGCCAAGCTGACGGAGGCGGGAGGCCATGCCGTTGGCCAGGCGGTTCAGTTCGTGGTAAGTCAGGATTTCCGCGCACTGCGGCCCGAACGCGAGCGCGGGCCTGCCGCCGAAATCCTGAGCGCATCGCTCGAACAGTTCCTTGGTGCTCTGCTGGCCGGGAAAGGGCCTGTCTGTTTTATTGATGAGGCGATGAATCGTGAGCGCCTCTGGCGGGCAGATCAGGTGCTCCACTGTTTGACCGCCAGCCGCGAGTTGATGATGTCACGCAGGCAAGGAGGTTCGGCAAGGAGATAGAAATGACCGCCGGGAACCTCGACGAACTCGCAACCGCGCGTGCTGAAATCTGACCAGCCGGCCATTCCCTTTCTTTCGCCCGTCTGATCTTCCTGCCCGTAAATCGCCGTAATGGGGACGTCGAGGGCCTCGTGCCTGCCGCCCCACAGTTCGGCGAGCCTGATCTCGCCGCGGACGGCAGGCAGGAGGATCCGCATCAGGTCCGCGTTGCCGAGCACCTCGGGCGGAGCGGCGCCGGTCGTGGCCAGGGCCGAGCAGAACTCCGCGTCGGGCAACTGGTACACGCGGGCGGCATCGGCCGGGGTATCAGGGCTGCGGCAGCCGGAGACGAAAAGCCGGACGGTCATCGCGGTGCGAACGCGATGCGCGAGTTCGTAGGCCAGCCGGGCGCCGAAACAATGGCCGAAAAAGGCATGGGGGGCTGACAGGAACGGGGTTAAGGCATCGGCGGTGTCGTCGACGAGTGCCTCCCAGGTGCCGAACGGCGCATCCCGCATGCGGCGCCCGTGACCTGGCAGCCTGACCGCGAGCAGGTCAATATCGGTGCTCAGCCATTGCACCCACGGCCGGAAAAGCTCGGGGTTACCCCCTGCAAAAGGAACGCAGATCAAAGTCATCGCCGGCTCGCCTGCCGCCCGGCGGTAAACGGCGAGGCGCTTGTCACCGCGGGTCGGCATTGAGCGGGGTACCCGCGGAGATGTTGCGGAAGATGCTGGCCGCGATGTCGCTGACCGTGCTCTCCTCGATGAGTTCTTCCGGGCTGAGCGCGTCGGTGCCGAATTCTTCTTCTGCCCTGGCGATGATGCGTATGACCGTCAAAGAGGTGCCGCCTGCGTCGAAGAAGTCATCATCGCCTTCCGCCACGGTCAGCCCGAGTTGAGCGCAAGTGGCGATGACCCATTGCTCGATGGCGGCCTGCTTGGCCGGAGTACTCGTCTGACTCACCTCCTAGCGCACGGGATAGCTGAAGCCGTTGACGGTGCGGTCAATGAACCTGTTGTGGTGGTATTCGTCTTCTCCGGCCACGAGCACGTTGCCGAATCGCTCGAGGCTCGCTGAACCGCCGAACTCATCGAGTGAGTCCGAATACGGATAGACGCGTACCGACGTCGGAAGATAGCGCGCCGCGTAGCCAAGGCGCATCTGGTCAGTTGCCCCGATGTGGGGGTGCGAAGCGTGCATCAGCGTCGACCAGAATAGGACGAACTGGCCCTGCCGCATCACGATCGAGACGGCCCGCGACTCGTCAGGACTCCAGTTGGGATCCTTTTGCAGTTGCCGGTAGTCGTAGCCGAAGAAGCCGCGCCTGACGCCTTCCTTGCTCACGCTGTTGATCTTGCCCGCGTCGTAGGTCATGACCTTGGACTCGTCGTAGTTCATCGTCTTGTGCGATCCAGGTATGAACTGCAGGGCACCCGTCTCGATGGTGGCGTCGGTAAAGGCGGTCCAGACCGTGATGGTCCCGCCGAACCCGGCGTCTTGCGGCCAGACGATCTGCGGATGCTTCGAGCCGGCGACGTTGGAAAAGTTGTCGGCCTGGTGCCAGTCGGTTCCCTCATCGCCCGGATACTTGGGGAAGAACTCGCTGCGCCAGCAGATGACGTCGGGACCTAGCACGCTGGCGACCCGGTCAACGATCTTGGGCTGGGTAATGTGCCCAGCGAGGAAATCAATGTCGATGTGCCGGTCGTAACTTGACAGGTTGGTTACACCGGAAACGGCCTTCGCCGAACTGTAGATCGCGTTCTTGGTGTTGAGTAACTTCGGCCTTAACGCTCTGAGCTGCCTTTCCATCTCGGCCGGCTCGTACAAGTCGAACGGTCCGATATAGCCATCGCGGCTGAATCGCTCAAGCTCCGCGGAACTGAGCGGGAAGGACTGATCGGGTTGGCCCATGGCTCGTCTCCAGCGTCGGGTTCTGCCTGGTGCGCTGAGTCGCCTCCGCACCGATTGTACAGAAAGCGGAAACAGGTAGCCATAGGAGGTAATGGCCCGGTTCGTCCGGTCCGGGCGGATGCCGGTCAGAAGGCCGCGCTGAAGCGGGCGCGGAGGTCGCCGAGACGTTCGGCTGGCTCGTTGGCGAAGACGAGCCGCAGGTAGCGTTCGCCGCTCGGACCCCACCCGGTCATCGGCGTCGCGGCGACCCTGCCGCGGTCGAACAGGCGCTGTGATGCCTCCACCGGGGTGAGGCCGAGTTCGCTGGTGTCGAGCAGCAACGACCAGCCGCCGTTCGGCCTGACCAGCGGGTAGCCGGCGAGCTGATCGAGTATGACCTCGCAGCGTCGCTGCCAGGTGCGGGTCGCCGAGGCCACGTCGGCGTCGGCGTCAGGTGCCGACAAGGCCACCGCGACTGCCTGCTGCGCGATGCCGACCTGGCAGACGACGTTGGTCATGCCGACCAGGGCGATGTCGGCGAGGATCTCGGCGGGCCCGGCCACCCAGCCGACCCGCCATCCGATCATGCGCAGTTCCTTGGAAGCGGAGCCAACCGTGATCACGCGGTCGGACAGCCCTGGATGGCTGGCGGGATGCACGGGCGGGAGGCTATCGAAGCGGATGCGTTCCATCGCCGCGTCGTAGATCACCCACGCGCCGTGCTGTCGCACCGGCTCGGTCAGCAGGTCGAGGTCAGCCTGCGCGAACACGGCGCCTGTGGGCATGGCCGGCCCCATGAGCAGGACGGCCGAGGTGCGCGGGCCGACCGCAGAGGCGAGTTCGCCAGGATCCGTCCGCCAGCCGTCCTGCGTCGGGATGGCCTGCACATGCCGAGGTATCGCCCCCGCGAGGCGGATGCGGTTGACGAGCCCGGCGTAGATCGGATCGGAAAGGACGACCTCAGAGCCGGGCTCGGTCACCGCGAGCAGCGTGTTAAGCACGCCGTTCAGGCCGCCGGCGACGATGACGCACTCACGATCAGGGTCGTAGGCACGCCCGCTCAGGCGCCCGACGTGGGCGGCGGCCGCACGGCGCAGGTCACGGTGCCCCTCGAAGGGCAGGTAGCTGTTTGCGGCGTCCGAGTCAACCGCCTCGCGCGTCGCTTCCAGCGCCACGGCAGGCGGGCGGAGGTCGGTGTCGAGGTTCTCCAGGCGCAGCATCTCGGGATCGGCCAGGGCGTCCGCCCGGTCGCCGAGCACATTGACCCCGATCCCTGGAATATGCCGCAGCCTGCTGACCGTCATCGCGCTCCCTGTTGTTCTTGGCTGACACAATGGTCACATGAAGGCCGCCGAGGCGTCGACGCTAGCGGCAGCCGGTCACCCGCCGTTGCGCAGGAACCGGGATTTCCTTTTGCTGTGGACCGGCCAGGTCGTTTCCACGGTCGGCATGCGGGTCAGCGCTCTTGCCTATCCCTTGCTTGTGCTCTACCTCACCGGTTCGCCGTTGCTGGCCGGCCTCGTAGCGTCGGCGCAGACCGTTCCTTTCCTGCTGCTCTACCTGCCGGCTGGCGTGCTGGTCGACCGGTGGAACCGCAAGCGGGTCATGCTGACGGCTGACGGCAGCCGTGCGGTGCTGCTCGGCAGCATCGTGCTGGCTTTAGC
>DATJLT010000358.1:0-2796 GCA_035509195.1 Streptosporangiaceae bacterium
AATGGCCGAGGTCGCCGCGAAGAGAACCGCTGTCCGATTCTGCGCGCGCCTCTATATCCCGGCTCTGGCACTCGTGGCCCTGGTGATTCTCGGTACAGACCAGCTGGCCCAGGCAACGTTCTCCAAGGCCTGGCCGGATCCGTCGGTGTTCTACCAGCTGCCGCCCGATTACGTGCTGATGTTTGCGATCGGGCCTATCACGGCGCTGATCGCGATCATCGCTGCCGGGACAGTGATCGCCCGCTCGAGCGAGCCGGGTTGGGATGCCGTGCGGACCCCTGAGCTAATGGCCGGGGTCGCGGCGCTGGCACTGGCCTATCCGCCCCTGGCGCAGCTCGTTACCTACCTGACCGGCACCCACCTGCCAGTTGCCTCGGAGTTCGCCGTGGTCTGCACCCTGGCGGCTGGCCTTACCTGGGCAGCAGGGGTGCGGACTGGGGAAATACGGCTCGCCGCCCTGCACAGCAGGAGCTCCGGCACAGCCACTGGCCGCGATGGCGCTGGGCGCGGACAGTACCGCGACGACGAAGATTACTGGCAGGACCGGGGGGGCCAGAGCTCGGCCACGGGCGACCGGGACCGCGGCGACCGGGACCGCGGCGACTGGGACCGCGTGGACCGCGCTGACAGGGACAATGCGGGCTACGGCTGGCAGGACGACCGCAACAGCGAGCTTGACGGCCGCGGCGGGCGCTCGCGCGACGAGCTAGACGGCCGGTACGCGAGCGGTTACGAGGAGCCTGATTTTGCCACCGGTGATTTTGCCACTGGCGACCTAATGCCAGGTGATTTTGCTGCTGGCGACCATGATCTCGGCTATCAGCACGGTTACGGCCACGCTGACTATGACCACGCCGACTATGACCATGCCGACGGTCACTACCGCGATGCCGGCGCCGAGGTCAGCCGCGCCGATGGCCAGTATGGCGAGCGGGACAGGCTCTCGGCCGCCCCGGCGCCGGCTGCGACCGAGACACGTCAGGCGGACCTGTTCGGCCAGATCGCTATCTACACGGTCCTGGAGGACCGCGTCGATGAGTTTGACCAGCTAACGGCGCGAGTCGTGGAGCAGGTAAGAAGCGGCGAGCCCGACACCCTCGTCTTCATCGTGCACGCTGTCCCGTCGGCACCGATGCAGCGGATCCTGTACGAGGTCTATCGCGACCGGGCGGCCTATCAGTGGCATGGCCAGCAGCCGTACGTGCGGCAGTTCGAGGCCGACCGCAGGCCGTACGTGCTGGCCACTAACGTCATCGAACTCGGCCTGCAGCAGGCGAAGGTATCGGCGTTCCCGTCGGTGACGGATCTGTTCGGCGAGCCCGGTTATGACACTTCTGGCTTTGAGCGTCCGGATTTCCTTCGCGACTACGGGCGAACCTCGGGGCAGCATGAGGGAACTGGCAGGGGCGACTTCAGGTGAGCGCGCCCGCGCCCAGGATCACGCTGCTCTCCCGTCCGGGCTGCCACCTGTGCGACGAGGCCAGGTCGATCATCGAGCGGGTTGCGACCGACCTGGGCGTTAGTTTCGAGGAGCACGACATCACGCTGTCGGCAGATGATCTCGCCCAGTACTCAGAGATGATTCCGGTCACATTCGTCGACGGGGTCCAGCACGACTTCTGGCGCGTCAGCGAAGAGCGGCTCAGGGCGGCCCTGCGCCGCTGACTGGCCAGGCGGCGGATATCGCCGACTTTGTGCAAACGTTCACAAGGGCGTACGGTGGACAGCGAAGATGTCGCGTCGGCTCCCCCGGCCCCCGCATATCACTAGATCGAGTCTCAGGAGTACCGGCGCATGTCCCGCCGTCCCTCGTCGGCCAGCCGCACAGGCTCAGCCAGGTCCGCGCCCGCAAGCGGTCCGGCCGGAGCCGGGCCGGGGATCCCAGACGCCACCGTTGCGCGGCTGCCGGTTTACCTGCGAGCCCTCTACGCCCTGGCCGACCGCGGCGTAGCCACCGTTTCCAGCGAGGAACTGGCCGCGGCCGCCGGAGTCAACTCGGCGAAGCTCCGCAAGGACCTGTCCCACCTGGGCTCATACGGCACCCGTGGCGTCGGCTACGACGTGGACTACCTCGTCTACCAGGTATCGCGAGAGCTTGGACTCACGCAGGACTGGCCGGTCCTGATCGTCGGAGCCGGAAACCTTGGCCGTGCGCTGGCCAATTACGGCGGGTTCGCCTCGCGCGGCTTCAGGATCGCTGCGCTCGTCGACGCCGATCCGGCCATGGTCGGCACTGTAATCGCGCGGCATACGGTGCGCAGTGCCGCCGACATGGAAGACGTGATCGAGCGCTTCGGTGTCTCGATCGGCGTGATCGCCACGCCTGCCGCGGTAGCCCAGAATGTCTGTGATCGGCTAGTAGCAGCCGGTGTCACGAGCATCCTCAACTTCGCCCCGGTGGTTCTCAACGTGCCAACCGGCGTCGATGTGCGTAAGGTCGATCTGTCGATCGAGTTGCAGATCCTTGCCTTCCACGCCCAGCGGCGCGGAGCGGCAGCTTGTGAGGAGACGCACGGCGGGTCGGGAACGCTCAATGGCCGGCGGCTGGAGAGCGTGCCAGGGATTGATCTTGGCCTCGATGTCGCCGCAGGACTCGGCGGGAACGCGAGGCTGGACGTCGCTGCAGGGCTGGCGGCCGCCCGATCTCGCGCAGCAAGGGACCCAGATCCGACAGCGGATGCAGATTTCACCCAAGAACCGAATTATTCGGCGGAACCAGGTTTCACGGCTCAGCCAGATCCCGAACCCGACTACAGGACAGGGGCGCAGGCGGTAGGAACATGAGCGTTCTGGTCG
>DATJLT010000359.1:0-3959 GCA_035509195.1 Streptosporangiaceae bacterium
CGGTGCCCGATTACAACCAGCTCAGCCTGGTCATTTCCAGCACCATCCATCAAGCACTGATGTCAGACCGCCCGGTCGGCCCGACGATCACGGCCCTGTCCAAGGAGCTGAACCAGGTCATCCGCAACGGCTGACCTATGCTTCTCGCGTGCTTGCCGCCAGAAGTCGCGCACAGCGGATCAGGCCAACATGGCTGTAGGCCTGCGGGTGGTTGCCAAGCGATCGCTCGTCGACAGGGTCGTACTCCTCAGGCAGCAGTCCGGTCGGGCCGGCGGTGTCCACGAACTGGGCGAACAGTTCCTCAGCGTCAGCGTGGCGGCCGGTGAGCAGGTAAGCCTCGATCATCCAGGTCGTGCACAGGTGAAAACCGCCTTCGGTCCCAGGGAGACCGTCGTCGCCTCGGTAGCGGTACACCGTGCAGCCAGAGCGCAACTCGGCTTCGACCGCGCCGACCGTCGCCTGGAAGCGGCCGTCGGCCGGGTCAAGCAGGCCGGACAAGCCGATGTGCAGGCTGGCCGCGTCCAGTTCGGTCGCGCCGTAGGCCGAGGTAAAGGCCTGCGCCTCGTCGTTCCAGCCGCGCGCGAGCACGTCGGCCGCGATCGCATCGCGCAGGCCAGACCACGAAGGGTCGGCCGTTGCCCCGTGAACCTGGCCGATCCGCAAAGCGCGGTCAATAGCCAGCCAGCACATCACCTTGGAGTGAACGTGATGCCTGGGTGCCTGGCGTGCCTCCCAGATTCCGTGATCAGGCTCGTGCCAGCGGCGGGCCACCGCCTCGCACATGGCGCGGGCAAGCTGCCAGTCCGCGTCCTCGAGGTAGCCGCGCCGGTCAGCGAGTTCCCCGATCAACTCGACGACGGGACCGAACACGTCGAGCTGCACCTGCTGGTTGGCGAGGTTACCTACCCGGACCGGCCGGGAGCCCGCGTATCCGGGCAGCGTATCGATGACGGCCTCAGGACTGAGCGCACCGCCGTCGAGCGCGTAGACCGGCCGCAGCCGCTCGGGTCCTGGCAGGCCGTCGAGCACGCCGTGAACCCACCGCAGGAACGCCGTCGCCTCGCCCGTTGACCCGAGCGTGAGCAGGGTGTGCGCGGTCATCGCGCCGTCGCGCAGCCAGCAATGACGGTAATCCCAGTTCCTGACGCCGCCAATCTGCTCGGGCAATGACGTGGTAGCGGCGGCCAGTATCCCGCCCGTGCCCGAGTCGCACAGTGCACGCAAGGTGAGCGCTGACCGTCCGGCGAGAGCGGTTTGCACCGACGGCAGCGACAGCCCGGCGAGCCAGCGTGACCAGTGCGCGCCGGACATCGCGCGGCGCCTGTCCTCCCGCATGCGATGTGCGGTCAGGTCGGCTGTGCCGCAGCGAAGCTCAAGCACGACCGGATGATCGGGCTGCGGCTGAATTACGGCGCGCGCTGTCTCGTTCGGGCCGTCCGCGCTGATCTCCCAGGTCACACCGGGAGAGCGCAGCACCATGGGGTCGGAGGTACCCACCACGAACAGGCCGTCAGGCATCGCCTTGAGCCGCACCGCGACCTGACCGAACTCGGGCCTCGGCGCGAACTCCACGACGGCAGGGACCGACCCGCTGACTACCCTGATCAGGTCCGTGCGGTGGCGCGGGGTGTGGCGGTCGAGATAGTCGGTTACCAGCAGCCGCGGCCACCTGGTCTCCAGGGTCATCGTGCCAGGCACATAGCGCTGGCCGAGCGGGAGCATGTCTCTTTGCGGGCGGACGGAGAACTGGCCGGCGGCAGGGCCGCCGAGCAGTTCGGCGAAGACGGCCGCCGATGCCGGACCAGGTGCGCACAGCCAGGCGATGCGGGCGTCGGGCGTTACGAGCGCCACCTTCTGCCCGTTGCCCAGCATGGACAACCGCTCGATGGGCGTGGCCATCTCACCGTAGAGCCAGGCCGCCCGTTCCTGGTAGAGAAACGCGAGCAATGCGGCGACCTCGAAGGCACCCGAGATACGGTAGCGCGCCTGCGTGTCCCCCTTTCCGACCTTAATGCCGAGGTCAGGGCCGGACAGCCGGCCGAACACCTCCTCAGCGCTCACGTCGTCGCCGACGAACAGCGCTGCCGTGGCACTGCTTGAATGCCGCAGCATGTCAAGCGCCTCGCCCTTGTCGGTGCGGATCGCCGAGAGTTCAAGCACCGCGTCGCCGTCGGTGACCTGCACGCCCTCCCAGGCGCCAGGGCCTTCCTTGATCTTGGCAAGTACCTGTGCCGCTACCTTTGGGTCCGCCTGGCGCACGTGAACGGCGACGCTGGCTGGCTTGACCTCAAGGATCACTCCTTCGGCATCGCTGGTCAGCCGTCGCAGCACGGCGACCAGGCTGCGCCGCAGTACCCTCGCCTTCGAGTCGAGTGCGTGCACGAACCCGATGTCGAACTCAGAACCATGACTGCCGACGAGATGGACCTCTGCGGGCAGCCGTGACATCGCTGCCAGTTCACGCAGTGCCCGGCCGGAGATCACGGCCGCGATCGTCTCAGGCAGGCTGGCCAGCGACCGCAGCGCCGTTACCGCCTCAGGCAACGGAGGCACGAAAAGCGGGTCGGCCGTGATCGGTGCCAGCGTGCCGTCGTAGTCGCAGGCGACGAGCAGCCGCGGCTTCCTGGCCAGTTCGGCCACTGCCCGCAGCAACGCCGGATCCAGTGACTCGAGGCCGGTTCCCTGACCAGACTCCGTCTCTGGCAGCGGGCCGTCGGAGCCCGCCCGCTTGCCTCTTCTGGCAGGACTCGCCTGGGATCGGGGTGCGATGGGCTGGAGGGTGCTGAGCATGGGCATGGAATCTCCCTTCGGAGTTCCCACCGTCCTGAATCTGATGTATGCATACGTGTTATACACGTCTGTTAGGTATAGGTCAACGGCAGGTTCCAGGAAGATTTCAGTTAGCGGCTGACGCGAGGATTCCGCGCTCAGTTGCTCCCGCCCGCCCGGCCAACACCAAACCCTGGATTTATCAAGCATCATTCTTAGTCAGGCGATATTCATGCATGTCACTGACATACTACGACGTTAGATAGATAATTCGAACACATATCCTAGAGGGTGGTAGATAATATTATGTCCAGTTCGGTGAAGTTGGACGAGCATCTGACCATGACTTTTCTCTGACTCGCGGGGGGTGCCGCTGAGTTGCGCTCAGCTTCGGGCTTGGGGCGTGTCAACGGTCATCGCTCCCCGACCACGTTCAACGGCGGGCGGCGTGGTCTGGGCCAACATGGCTGAGCGCATCCGACAGCATCCGGTCCCAGCGGGCGCTCATGGGCCGGGGGGCACGCGAGGCACGCTCTCCGACAGTTCGTCCGCTGACAGGAGGTACTCGTCAGACAAGATCGCGTGCACAACGGAGTCACGCCACGCACCCCGCGTGAACAGGTGCCCGCGAATGGTCCCTTCCTCAATCATCCCGGCGCGCGTCATGGTGCGGGCCGATGCCTCGTTAGCCGGACTTCGCGCGCCGGAGATGCGGTGGAGGCCGAGTTCTTCGAATCCGAGTTTCTGTAGCAGGCGCACCGTCTCGACGCCCTTCCCCTGACCCCACTGGTCCGGCCGCAGCACGAAACCGACCTGCGCACTTTCATACTCGCCCCGCGCAAGCCTTGCTGCTCCGACGAGTTCATCGCTATCGCGGTCGGCAATGGCAAGCATGTAGACGTTGCGGGGCTCTTCGCATGCCGATTTGACAGCCGACTTGACAATCTCGTCAACTTGGCCGAGAGTCCGTGGCTCGAAGCTGAGGTGCCTCGTTGCTTCAGAATCTCCGTAAACCTGGTGCAATGCGGCCACGTCGCTTGCGGTAAATTCGCGCAATGTGAGCCGCCCGCCACTGAGGCTGACTGGGTACAATGACAGTTCCTTTGGGGTTGCTCCGCGTAGTCAGCGCAGCAGGGCGGCTGGGGTACGGCAGTATTCTTCGATTTCCTCTTGCAGGTCGCTGCCGTCAG
>DATJLT010000360.1:0-47015 GCA_035509195.1 Streptosporangiaceae bacterium
CCGCCAGCAGCAACGCGGGGCCACCGATGCTGCCCGCCCCGGCACCGTGCCCCCGCCGGCCCCGGTGGTCCGCCAGGCCCGACCGGGCCGGGTCGGGCCGGGTCGGGTCCGCCAGGCCCGACTGGCCCGGTCAACGCCGAACCCCCGTTTGATGGGGGTGCACGCACCACCGGACCCCGGTTTGGTGTTGGCTGGGGTCGGCCCGCGCGCATCATGCCTGGTCGTTTGGTGGCCTGGCCTCTTGGCCGGCTTCGTGACCTTGACCCCTGCGTCGTGCCAGCGTGAGGGTTGCTTGCGCGCGGGCGGGGTGCGGAGTTGAATTCGTGCGCAAATTTAGGTGCCATTTGCGGCGCTATTGCTGTATTGCGGGCATAGAGGGATAGTGGGCTTAACGGTTCCTTCATGGGAGAAGGTGGATCATGGTCAAGGCCCTCAGGACACTCGGAGATTCCTTACTGCAGCACTTGGTTCCGGCCGTCGATGCCGGGGCGTGCGTACCAGAAAACGGTCAGGTGTGCTGTGCCTGCTGCTACGTAGGCACCACGCACTACTGCTTCCGGCTCAACTGTTACGGCGAATGCGTGTCGACAGGCACAACCTGCTGCTGACCTCGCCAATCCGATCCGGTGTCGCGTTCTGTGCCGCGGCCGGTGTCCGGCGCGCGGTCTTCGCGGCTGGGCCCGGCCGTGTCACGGAATTCGCTTACTAGCATTCTTGGAGGACGCGGTCGTGACTAGCGCGCTGCTCGTGGTGGTCATTTTTCTCGCTGTTTTCACCTTCGGCAACCTGCTATTGCTCTTTGCCGTTATTCGCCGATTGCGTCAACTTCAGGATCTCGTGGTACCTCCTGCGATAGTCCCTGCCGTAGGTACCGTTATCGAGCCTTTTGAGGCGCAAACTCTGGCGGGCGCCAGCTTGACGCAGGACGACTTCGCCGGCGGACCCAAGCTGGTCGCGGTGCTCAGCACGACGTGTCCGACGTGCCGGACCATGGCTGGTGACCTCGTCTCGCTGGCCGGCTCAGGACCTGCTCCCGTAGCGCTGGTCGTCGGTGATCCTGAGCATGAGAACACCGAGTTGCTTGACCGGCTCGGCGGACTCGAGCGGGTCGCACTCGTCGACCGCGGGCATCTTGCGCTTGAGGCGCTCGGCGGCATCAGCGCGTTCCCGACGCTGCTCGTCATCCGTGACGGCCAGGTGACCGGCTCTGGCACCCGCCTGGACAAGGTGATCCCCGCGCTGCACGACCAGCGGCGCCCCAAGGTGCCTGCTCATTAGCGCGGTGGAGCGGCCATGGTTCCGCCTCGCGCCTGCCGTAGCGGCACTGACCTTCCGTGCCGCTCCGGCCGGGACGATCTGCTGCCTTGGCGCCACCGCCGTCGCCGGGGTCGCGCCTGGCGCGGCCGCTTTCAGCATCAGGTACCTGATTGATGACCTGACGCTTGGCACGCATGCCAACCAGGGCCAGGCCGTCCTGTTCGTCGTGCTCGCGGTCGTGTTCGGCGCGTTGTCGCTGGCGGCCGGCTACGTGGCCAGCTATCTGTCAAGCTATGTGCAGCAAGCGGTAGTGTGCCTGGCCGAAGATCGTCTCTACTCCCGTGTCAGCGCGTTCACCGGCCTGCGTCAGCTTGAGAACCCCAGGTTCCACGACACGATGCGGCTCGCGGAAAGGGCCGTGGAGACCGGGCCTGCCGACCTCATGGTGTTCGTCGTCAGCGCGGTGCGGCAGGGCGCGTCCGCGGCCGTGTACGTGGGGCTGCTGCTGGCGATCTGGCCGCCGATGACCGGGTTGCTCGTCCTTGCCGCTATCCCGGCCTTCGTCGCGCAGGTCATGCTGACCAGGCAGGCATCCAGGGAGGAGACCAGGCTGGTGTCCTGCCAGCGCAGGCGGCATTACTTCCGTGAACTGGCGATGGACCCGGCCGGCGCGAAGGAACTCAGGCTGTTCGGTCTCGGCGCGCTCTTCCACGCCCGCATGATGAGCGCGCTGCGTGAGGCGGCGAGCGTCGAGGACCTGCAGAACCGCCGTGCGACGACCCGCGAACTGCTGCTCAGCGTGCTGAACGTCGCGGTCTCCGTGACCGGCGCGGTCATCGTGGTGCTCGCGGCGGTGCGCGGTTCGGTTACGGTGGGTGACGTTTCCCTCTTTCTCGCGGGTATCGCCAGCATTCAGGGTGCCTTCGCGGCCGTCATCCCGCAGTTCGGCCGGGCGCATCGTGGTATGCGGCTGTTCTCCAGCTACCTTGACGTGACCGAGCAGGAGCCCGATCTGCCTGCTGGCGGGATGGCCGTGCCGGTGCTGCGCGACGGCATCGACGTCCGCGACCTGTGGTTCCGCTACGACGACGCATCGCCCTGGGTGCTACGCGGCGTGAGCCTCACGATCCCGGCAGGGACCAGCGTCGGCCTCGTCGGCGTCAACGGCGCGGGCAAGAGCACGCTAGTCAAGCTTCTGCTGCGGATGTATGACCCGGACAGCGGCACGATCACCTGGGACGGAGAAGAACTCAGCAGGCTTGACGTGGCCCAGTTGCGGCGGCAGGTCAGGGTGACCTCTCAGGACTTCGTGCCCTTCGACCTGTCGGCGAGCGAGAACGTAGGTCTCGGCGACCTGGGCAGGCACGATGATCATGACAGGATCAGGGCCGCCGCCGCGCTGGCGCGGGTCGATGAGACCCTGGCGGGGCTGGCCGCCGGTTACGACACTCTGCTGAGCCGCGTCCACACCGACGACCTCGGCAGGGAGGGGACGACACTTTCTGGTGGCCAATGGCAGAAAGTAGCCATTGCCCGATCGCTCATGCGCAGGGAAGCGGACCTTCTCGTGCTCGACGAGCCGAGTTCTGGGCTCGACCCCGAGGCCGAGTACGAGATCCACCGTGCGCTCGCGGACCGCGGTCCTGGCACCAAGCTGGTGATCTCGCACCGGCTCAACGCGATCAGGGAGGCCGACCTCATTCTCGTGCTTGACGGCGGCCAGGTCACCGAGCAGGGTACCCACGACGAACTGCTCCGTGCGGGCGGTGAGTACGCGCGGCTGTTCTCGCTTCAGGCGTCCGGGTACCAGGAATCGGCCACCGCGGTCAGAGGCCGAACAGCCGGATGATGACAAGCAAGACCACGATGAGCACGGGGATCAGCGCCTTGAGCGCGATCAGGTTCTCTTGCCTGGTCGCGCCGGCCAGTTCAGCCTCGAAGGACTGCCTGGTCTCGAGTTCCACGTCGCGGTAACTCATGCCGCAGCGGTCACCTTCCCTGTCTTCTCCGTCTTGTCCCACGACCTCTCTGCCCCCGTGAGTTCCTTGACGTACGCCGCGAACGTCACCGCGCACAGCAGCGATCCGTAGCCGGCCAGGTAGATCAGCGCGGGGCTGAGGAACCGCACGCCCGGCCTGCTCTCGCAGACCTTCGCCAGGTACGCGATCAGCATCGACAGCGCCAGCCATGCGTAAGTGAACAGCTCAACCTGCGCGCCGTACCCGCGCAGGAACGAGGCGCCCAGGTAGTCGAGCAGGTGATAGACCACGAACCGCAACGGTGTAGGCGCGACCGCCCCGATCATGATGATCACGCTGACGATGCCGGGAAACAAGATCGCCTGACGCCAGACGTGGCGTCCGGTGTCCGGATCGATCAGCAGCGCGTAGCTGGTGATGAACACGTAGGCGAGGACGTTGGTGATCCAGAGTGCGTGGAAGGCGTGCCAGGCGAGCGACTTGTCAATGAAGAAAAGAGTCACGAGCGATGCCGACGAACCGAGCAGGAGCAGTGGCTGGAGCAGCAGCGCGAACCAGAACAGCCCGAAGCTGATGCCGCCGAGCCGGTGGCCGGCGCCGGACGGCCTGAACCAGATCTTGCTGAATCGCCGCGTCACCTGCAAGTTGCCCCTTGCCCAGCGCAACCGCTGTTTCCACAGGCCCCTGACGCTGCCCGGTTCCTCAGCTTGCACGACCGCGTGTGGCTCGAACACGACGCGCTGACCCGATATCTGAGTCAGGAACGTGGTCACCGTGTCCTCGGCCAGCGTATTGGTGTCGATCCGCCCGCCAATGGCCTCGATGTTCGCGCGCGAGTGCAGTTGCGCGCCGCCGGCCAGGCACGCGATCGCGCCGAGCACGTTCTGGCTGCGCCTGGCGGCCGCCTGGGCGGTGATGTACTCGTAGCCAATGAACCTGGTGAGGTAGTTGCCTGGCCGGCTGCCTTCCTTAATGTAGGCAGTGACCGACCCCACTGCGGGGTCCGCGAGGTGGCGGGTCATCCGCCGCAGCGACGAGGGCTCGTAGATGACGTCGGAGTCCATGATCAGGACGGCCTGCATCCAGTCGTCGGCGAGCACCTCGGCGAGGCCGTGGTTGAGTGTGTGCGCCTTGCCCTGGCCGCCGGCCTCGCGGCGCAGGTGGACTACGCGGCCCGGGTACTGAGCCGACCTGGCCGCGATGACCTGCGGCGTCTCGTCTGTGCTCGCATCGTCAATGACATAGATCCGCAACAGGTCAGCCGGGTAGTCGAGCCGGATGAGCCGGTCGATGGATGCGCCGATGACGGACGCCTCGTTCCAGGCGGGGATCAGGATCGCGACTCTCGGAAAGCACGGCGCGCACTTGCTGTAGTGCAGCCGCCGGAAATGCCAGCCGATCAGGAGGAACTGGTAGCTCGCGACCACAAGGGGAACCGCGCCGGCGATCACGATCGCGGCGAGCACCCACTTGAAAATGATCATGAAGTGGCGAGTTCGCTGAGGTCGAGGAAGCGCTCGTCGAGGAAGCGGACCATCGCCTTCTCGCGGAAGCCGGCGTGATCGGGCAGCGTCCCGCCGCGCAGTGCGTCGAGCGCCATCCTCGGCATGTCAACGCCGCTTGCCACCGTGAGCGGCAGCGAGCCGGGCGGCCGCGGGTTTACCTCGAGCAGGGCGGGCCGCCCGGCCTCGTCCCTTCTGGCCTGGACGTTGCTGATGAAGGCCAGGCCGAGCGTGCTAGCGACGGCCGTGCCGAAACGGACCAGTTCCTGATCGTGCACCGTACGCCCGGCCACGGACACGCCAGAGTCAATCCGCGCCCGCGCCCGTGGTACCCCGGCCACGACTCGCCCGTCCGCGTCGGCCAGCACATCGATCGAGTACTCCTCACCAGGCAGGAACTCCTGTACGAGAAAGCCGCCGGCCGGCCGGCGCGCGTTCAGGTCGGCACCGGACCTCACCAGCGAGATGCCGCGCGAGCCACTGCCCGTGCGTGGCTTGACGATCACGGGGTAACTCCACGAGTCCGCGTCCGTCCCCTCGTTCAGGCACTCGGTTCTCGGGACCCGGACAACGTCCGCGCAGGCAATGGCGAGTGCCAGCTTGTCGAGCGTCAGGTCGAGCGCGCGGGCAGGCGGCAGCATCAGCCGCACGCCGGCGTCTTCGAACACCGTCCTGGCCGCGGCGAGCGGCCTGAGTTCGGCATCGACGGTCGGCACGACGAACCCGATTCCCAGCCTCAGGCAGCGGTCAAGCAGCACGTCGGCGAACTCCGGTGCGTCGCCTGGAGGGATCACTACCCTGGCGCTTCCCGGCACGAGGTAAAGGCCAGCCGCCCAGCCGTCCATGTCGGCGGCGGCCACCCGGACTCCAGGATCCTTGCTCAGTGACTTAAGCATCGCGATGCCGGCCGGCCCGCCAGCGCCGGTGACCAGGACTGCGACGTCCTCATTCTGCATTGTCTGGTCTCCTCACCGATCGTTTGGCCGGCGGCCGGTCGCGCACGACCTCGAAGGCCTCGGCGTGGCGTCCTGTGCCGAACCTTGACCAGTAACGCGCCGTCGCCTCGATCAGGTCGGGCTCCAGGTACTGGCGCACGGTGGCCTGAGAACCGAATGCCTTGATCGCGGCCAGCTTCACCGGCAGGTAGTCGTCGATGGTCACGAACCTGGCAGGGTGGAAGTCGACCGTGGCCGACGGTGACTGGAAGCACAGGACGGAGCTAACCTCGCGGGCGGCCACCATCACCGCACGGTGCGTGTTCCTGTGATCCTGGTGCACGTCGTGGATGGAATGGGTGTAAACGGTGGTCGGGTTCAACGACTCGACGACGGCCATGATCGCGCCGATCGTGGGGTCAGACTCGCTGATCCTGGTGTCCTCGAGGTCCTCGAGGTAAAGCTCAGCCCCGAGGATGGCCGCGGCCTCGCGTGCCTCTTCCGCACGCTCTCCGTCCGGCCCGCCCCTGGCCCCCAGGCTCATCGTGAGAATGGCGACCTCATGCCCGGCGGCCCCGTGCGCGAGCAACGTACCCGCCGC
Source organism: Streptosporangiaceae bacterium (assembly GCA_035509195.1). GTDB lineage: Bacteria > Actinomycetota > Actinomycetes > Streptosporangiales > Streptosporangiaceae > Chersky-822. The sequence continues at coordinate 6,275 of DATJLT010000360.1, forward strand.
GCCGATCTCGACGTCATCTGGGTGCGCGCCGACCGCGAGCACGCGTTCCGTTGCGGTGTGCCCGCGAGCGAGCAAGGCCCTGACCGTCGCCAGCAGCGAGTCAGGCCGAAGTGGTTTCTGCATGAAGTCGTCGGCGCGGCTTCTCAGCGCCCTGAGCGCGTTGTCAACCGTGGCGTGCGCGCTGATGACGATCACAGGGAGAGCCGGAGACTGGGCGCGGATCGTCTCGAGCAGCTCTATACCCGTCATGCCAGGCATCTCGATGTCGGTGATCAGCAGATCCCAGCGCTGCTTTCTGAGCCTCGGCAGGGCCGACGCCGGGTCCTGGTGATGCTCCACCTGGAACCCGGCCCGCCCGAGCACGAGTTCGATGAACCTGGCGGTATCGGGGTCGTCTTCCACGAGCAGGATGCGATTCTGGCTGGTCATGCCTTGCCTCCGATGGGCAGGCACACGGTGAACGTGGTGCCGCTGCCGACTGTGCTCTCGACCTCGAGCTTTCCTCCGTGCAATTCGGTAATGGCCTTGGCTGTCGGCAGGCCGAGGCCAGTGCCAGGCACCCGCTCGCGCCTGGCGTTCGAGGCGCGGAAGAACCGGTCGAAGAGGTGGTCGACTTCCTCTGGGGGGATGCCGATCCCCGAGTCTGACACCTCGATCCGCCATTCGGCGGCGTCGTGGCTCGCCCGCACCGCCACGCTGCCACCCTCGGCCGTGAACTTGATCGCGTTGGCGATGAGGTTGTCCATGACCTGCAGCAGGCGGTTGCCGTCGGCACGGACGTCAGGGCCGTCCTCGGCGGACAGCTCGAGCCTGACCCTCTCGATCGCCGCGGTAGCCCAGCTCGTGCGTACCGACTCCCTTGCCAGTTCTGGCACGGAGACCGGTCTGAGCTCGAGCTTGGTGAGTCCTTCCTCGAGCCCTTCGAGATCGAGCAGGTCGCTCACGACCCTGAGGAGGCGCTCGGCATTGCGCTGGACAATTCCCAGGTAGTCGGCCGACTCGGCACTGAGCGCGGACTCCTGTGCCTTGATCAGCTCAACGAAAGAGACGATGGAGGTCAGCGGCGTCCTGAGCTCGTGGGAAACCGTCGCCAGGTAACGGCGCCTGGCCTCGTCGAGATCGCGCAGCTTCAGGTTCTGCTCGGCGAGCAGGCGACGGTCACGCTCGCCTGCCACCTCAAGCAGTTTTCTCGCGTTCACGTCGGTCAGCGCGGCTACTCGCCCGGTCAGGTTTCCCTGGGCATCGAGCACCCGCCGGACGACCACGTGTACCCAGCGATCCTCGCCGCCCGCGGTACGCAGGCGGCAGTCGGTCGCCAGCTCGTCATCGGCGCCGCTTTCGTCCCTGATCGCGTCGAGTCGCCAGACGTCGCTTTGATGTACCGTGCTTCGCCAGTTCTTGCCGATCGCCTCACTCGCGGGTATCCCCGTCATCCCAGACCAGGTGTCGTTGACGAACCTGAGCGTGCCGTCCGTATCTGTCTGTACTATCCCGACCGGTGCTACCTCGGACAGCAGCTTGAAGCAGGCCTCGTCCTCCATCAGCCGCGTGAACAGCGACTCGCCTGCCGGTTGCCCCGGTGTCCTGCCCAAAGCCCCCATGTCGGTCATCGCCCCCGCGATCGTGATTCGCCCCGTCTAAACCGCGATCGTGCCTGGATCCGCGCCGCTCCGCGTCAGCGTTCCCCGTCAGCCGCCGGCCGAACCGGCCACGGGCTGACCCCATCAAACCGGCCCTCCTGTCGTTTCCGTGGGTTCGTGCACGGGAGCCCTCAATCCGGGGTTTGGGGGTGTGTGCTGCCCTCAATCCGGGGTTTGTGGGTGGCACAAGGTCTCGCGTACTACCGCGGCTATGCCGGCGGCGTCGAGGCGGTAGTGGGAGTACAGGGCGGCGGGCGGGCCGATGAGTACGTACTCGTCGGCGATGCCGTGGCGGCGGAGGGGGGTTCCTGAGCGGTGGTCGGCCAGCACCTCGGCGACGGCGGACCCTAGCCCGCCGATCACGCTGTGCTCTTCCACGGTCACGATCGCGCCGGTCTCCGCGGCCGCCGCCAGGATCGCGGCTGTGTCGAGCGGCTTGATCGTGTGCATGTCGATGACCCTGACGTTCGAGCCTTCTGCGGCGAGCAGGGACGCCGCGTCGAGCGATGCCCGTACCGTGGATCCGGTCGCGATGATCGTCGCCTCCCCGCCCTCGCGCAGCCTGACCGAGCGGCCGAAGGCGAAGTCGCCTGGTACAGACGGGTAGACCTCGGGGTCGCGGCCGCGGCCAAGCCGCAGGTAGACGGCACCCTGGACGTCCAGGCAGGCACGCAGCATCGCGCGGAGCTGGTTGCCGTCTGCGGCGCAGGCCACGGTCAGGTCGGCGACCGCCCGCATGGCGGCAAGGTCTTCGAGAGCGTGGTGGCTGGTGCCGTAGTAGCCGAGCGACATGCCCGAGTGGTGCGCCAGTACGCGTACCGGCATGCCAGGGTAGGCACAGTCGGTCCTGATCTGCTCGAAACCGAGCAAGGCGGCAAACGAGGCGAACGTGCCGACGAAGGGCATCAAGCCGGTCGACGCCATCCCCGCGGCCGCCGTGATCATGTTCTTCTCGGCGATGCCCAGGTCAAAGAACCTGCCCGGATGCCTGGCAGCGAAGTCGGCGAGCCGGTTAGCCGACGCCAGGTCGGCGGTCATGACCACGACGCGCGGGTCGCCGTCGGCCAGGTCAGCGAGTTCCTCGCCGGCGACGAACGCGGGAATGGACTTCGTCGCGATGCCGGCGACGGTCTCTGTGCGGCGTTCTTGCCTGACTCCGGTGAAGACGTCGCTCTGCTCGGAGTCGGCCACGTGGCCGGTCATCGCAGACCACCCGCGATCAGCTCGGCTCGTACCGCTTCGTAATCGTCGGGGCCAAGGTTGCCGACGTGCCAGTTGAGGTCGAGTTCCATGCGCCGCACGCCCTTTCCCTTGATCGTGTCCGCGATGATCACCTGGGGTGCACCTCGCCCTGACGGCGGCAGCCGGTCGAACGCGGCCAGGATCGCTTCGAGGTCGTGCCCGTCGATGCGCTGCACGTCCCAGCCGAACGCGCCAAACCGCCGGTCAAGCGGCTCGACGGCCATGATCTCCTCGGTCTTGCCGTCAATGCAGAGCTGGTTGCGGTCGACGATGCACACCAGCGACCCGAGCTGGAAGTGCCCGGCCGACATGATCGCCTCCCAGACCTGGCCCTCGGCAAGCTCGCCGTCCCCCGTCATGACGTAGACGCGGAAGTCCCGCCCCTGCACCCGGCCGCCGAGCGCCATCCCGACTCCGATCGACAGCCCGTGCCCGAGCGAGCCGGAGCTGAAGTCGATTCCCGTGATCTTCCGCATGTCCGGGTGATCGCCGAACGGGCTGCCGAGCCTGGTGTAGCTGTCCAGTTCGGAAGGGTCGAAAAAGCCCAGGTCGGCGAGCACAGGGTAGAGCCCGATCGCCGCGTGTCCCTTGCTCAGCACGAACCTGTCCCTGTCCGGCCACGCTGGCCGCGAAGAGTCGATGCGCAACTGCCGGTAGTAGAGAGCGGCCAGGAGTTCAGCCGCCGAGAACGTGCTGCTGTAGTGACCAGCGCCCGCGACGCGGGCGAGCCTGATGGTTTCCAGTCTGATGAATTGTGCCCGTTCTGCGAGCTTGGCGAGGTCCATGCGTGCCGCGTCCCCTTGCTGAAAAAAGTTTCCCCGTGACTGTTTTAGCACTAGCTGACCGTCTAGACGGCGTGGTACATATATTTCCTCCACTTGAGGAAGTAAGTGTCAAGACCTAGGAGTCGGTCCGATGAGTCCCGGTTCGAGCGAGTCACCGCAGCAACTCGTGCGCCGTGACAACGCCAGGCGGGTCTTCCACTTCATCAGGCAGGGGGAGGCGATCTCGCGAGTCGCCCTGGTCGGTGTCACCGGCCTGTCCGCGCAGGCCATCGGCGACATCATCAGGGGCCTGATCGAGCAGGGCCTGATCGAGGAGACAGGCGCCGAGCCCAGGCCCGGCCTCGGCCGCCACCCGATCGGCGTCCGGGTCAGGCCGCTCGGCGCTCTCGCGTTCGGCTGCAACATCGAGCGTGACCGCATCGACGGCGCCTGGATCGACCTGAGCGGTACCCCGGTGGTCAGCGAGACCGTGCGCTACCCGCTTGGCGAGGAGCCCGCCCAGACGATCCGCCGGGTCGAGGATCTCTATCACCGCCTGACCAGCCGGCTGGAGACGCCGGCGGAGACCCGCTTGCCGGCGATCGGCCTCGGCATGCCAGGCCCGATCGAGCCTCGCGCCCAGCGCCTGGTCAACCCGCCCAACCTGCCCCACTGGGAGGGCATGGAGCCGAGGGCGCTGTTCTCAGGCGACTGGGACCTCCCGGTCTTCCTGGAGAACGCGGCGACGGCGGCGGCGCTAGGGGAAGCCTGGCAGTCGCGCAACGAACTGCGGAACTTCCTGTACTGCCACTGGGGCGTCGGCATCGGCGGCGGCCTCGTGCTCGACCTCGAGACCTATCACGGCACAACGGGCAACGCGGTCGAGTTCGGCCACGTTCCTGTCGTGCCAGAGGGAGCGGCCTGCGCCTGCGGCGGACGCGGCTGCCTGGAGGCCGAGGCCTCGGTCGCGGCGATCTGCGCGGAGGCCGCGACCCTCGGCTTCGCCGCCGACTTTGACCAGATCATCGAGCTTGCCCCGGAGGAGCCCGGGCTGGGCGCGCTGCTCGACCGGGCGGGCGACCTGCTGGCTCAGGCCCTTGTCGGCGCCATCAACTTGTTCGACGTCGACACCGTCGTCCTCGGCGGCCATCACCTGCAGCAGGCGTCGAGGTGGCTGACCGGACCTGTGGAGCGGGCCCTGCGGGACCAGCCGATGCGGCGCGGAGTCAGCGAGGTCAAGGTCGTCTGCTCGGCCCTCGGCGAGGCGGCGGGCGCGGTCGGCGCGGCGAGCACGGTCTTCGACCGGCTGCTGCCTTCACCGAGGACCGGATCGCGGGGCTGGCAATGAACGAGATCCTTGGCCGGTTGCTAGCTGACCGTCCGGCCCTGGCACCGGCCGGCGAGGATCTTCAAGCTGCCTTCCTTCTGCTGACGGACGTGCTTAGCTCCGGGCGCAAGGTGCTCACGTGCGGGAACGGCGGGAGCGCGGCCGACAGCGAGCACATCGCCGGCGAACTGGCCAAGCCGTGCGCGCTGCCAAGGCCGTTGCCGGCCGGCGTCACGCAGGCTCTCAAGGCCAACGGCGACGACGGTTACCTGAGCGCCGGCCTGAGAGGCGGCCTGCCGGTGCTTTCGCTGGCCGGCCAGCCCGCCCTGCTGACCGCGATCGCCAACGATCAGGCAGGCGACCTGATGTTCGCGCAGCAGGTGATCGCGTACGGACAGCCTGGCGACCTGCTCTGGGCGTTGAGTACGTCAGGAAACTCGGCCAGCGTGGTCCACGCGCTGCGCACCGCCCGTGCGCTCGGCCTGCGGACGCTCGGCTTCACCGGGCCTGGCGCGGGCCGGATGGCCGGCCTGTGCGATGTGCTGGTCGTCGCGCCAGGAGCGTCCACGCCGGCGATCCAGGAGTCGCACCTGCCTATCTACCATGCGCTTTGCCTCGCGGTCGAAGCGGAGCTTTTCCCTTGTTTACCACCTGGGCCTCGATCGCTCTCGGCGGCACTAAATGCGTGGTCGCCACCGCCGCCCTCGACGGCTCGGAGCTGACCTGGCTGGAAACCTCCACGCTGCCCACGCTCCAGGCACCGGCCGAGATGCTGACCGAGCTGACCGGAGAACTGGCGGCGCAGGTCAAGGAGGCGGGCTCACCCGCGCTTGACGGCATAGGGATCGTGTGCGGCAGCCCGCTCGACGAACCTGGCGGCCTGGTCCTGGCGCCGCCCAACCTGCCTGCCTGGCAGGCCGTCGACGTGGTCACGCCGTTCGCTGACCGGTTCGGCGTCCGGCCTCGGCTGATGAACGACGCCAATGCTGGTGCGCTGGCGGAATGGGCGTGGGGCTCGGGACGGGGTGCGGGGACGTGCGTGTTCCTGACGCTCGGCACCGGCCTGGGGGCAGGCCTGATCATAAACGGCCGCCTGCACCGTGGCGCGCGGGGTCTCGCAGGCGAGATCGGGCACTGGCGGCTGGCCGGGGACGGCCCGCTCGGGTACGGCAAGGCAGGCTCGTTCGAGGGCTTCTGCGCGGGATCGGGAATCGGACGCTGGGCGCAGACGATCGCCGTGTCCGCTCTTGAGAAAGGCAGGCCAAGCGCGATGGCGGCCGGCTTGGACGCCATCGGCGAGATCACCGCCGAGGCGGCCGGGCGGGCGGCCGATGGCGGTGACGGCCCGGCGCTCGAGCTGTGGACGCAGGTCGGCCGCAAGCTCGGCGCCGGGCTCGCGCTCCTCATTGACGTGCTCAATCCTGACGCCATCGTGCTCGGCGGCATCTATCCGCGCCAGCGTCACCGGCTTGAGGCGCCGATGCGCGAGGTGCTCGCGCGGGAAGCGCTGCCTGAGGCGCTCGCGGCCTGCCGGATCGAGCCCGCCGCCCTCGGCGAGCGCATCGGGGAGTGGTCGGGCCTCGCCGTCGCGATGGCTGGCGAACGGCCAGAACAGCTACCAGAACTTCGACCAGTGACCGCTAAGTGAATGGAGAAGGGGATGAGGCAGCGGAGTCTATGGGCACTCGGCCTGGCCGGCGTTGTCGGAGCCGGCTTGCTTGCCGCGTGCGGAGGCAGTTCAAGCAGCGGCTCGTCGGGCAGCGGCACCAAGACCATTACGGTCGAATACTGGACTAACTTCGACACACCAGGAACGAACGCGACGTTGAAGCTGATCAACGCCGCGGCCAAGCAGCTTGAAGCCGCTCACCCCGGAGTCAAGGTAGTCACCGACCCGATTACCTCTGACTCGGAATCCGCTTACTACACCAAGCTTGACCTCGCAGAGTCCAGCGCAAGCACCTCCCCTGACGTAGTCATGGAGGACTCGTTCCTGATCGGCGCCGACGCGAGCGCCGGCTACATCCAGCCCATTCCCGAACTGTCCAGCTGGAGCGGCTGGTCGGCGTTCCCGCAGGCCATGCAGCAGATCAGCACCTACAACGGCAAGATCTACGGCGCGATGAACAGCACGGACGTCCAGGTCATCTACTACGACAAGACCGTGTTCCAGAAGGCGGGCATCCCCGTTCCCTGGCAGCCGCATAGCTGGGCAGACATCCTCGCCGCCGCGAAGAAGATCAAGCAGAAGGACAGCGGCGTCATCCCCGCCTGGCTCTACACAGGTACCCCGCTCGGTGAGGCGTCCTCGTTCCGCGGCTTCGAGGTGTTCCTGAACGGCACCAATGACCGCATCTACGACGACTCGGCGAAGAAGTGGGAAGCCGGCGGCCCCGGCTTCAACGCGACCTGGAATTTCCTTGCCGCGATGAAGCCATACGAGGAGCCAGAGGCCGACTGGTCGAACCCGAATGCGTCGGAAACGGCCAACCTTACCGACATGCCGCAGCACAAGCTCGGCATGATCATCGACGGCTCATGGGTATCGACCAGCTTCGTGCCAGGCGGTCCCAAGCCGTGGCCAGGCTTCTTCACCGACTACGGCGAGGCCAAGCTCCCGACAGAAAACGGCTCGGGCGCGGGCTACGTGGACGAGTCGGGCGGCTTCGCCTGGTCGATCCCGGCGAGGGCACCTAACCGTTCGCTCGCGCTCGACATGGTCGAAACCCTGTCAAGCGCCGCCAACATCGCTCAGTTCGACGCCACCGACGGCAACCTGCCGCCGCGCACGGACGCGACCTCGCAGCCGGCCTGGTCGAAGATCAACAAGGAAGACCCGGTGCTGACCTTCGCCTCCAGCCTGCTGCAATACACCACGTACCGCCCCAACCTGCCGGACTACACCCAGATCTCGACCGAGATCGCGGCCCTGACCGGTGACGTCTCTTCTGGCTCGATGACGGCGGCGCAAGCCGCGGCCGCCTACAAGGCGAAGGTGACGCAGATCGTGGGGGCATCCAACGCCGAGGAGGCGGGCAGCTAGCAGTGATGACCGGCCTATTCGCGGGCCGGCGGGTGACCGCGATCACGATGACGGCGCCCCTCGTCGTCATCGTGATCGCATTCCTCGGCTGGCCGATCGTGTGGACCCTGGCGCTGTCGCTGACCAACAAGGCGATCACCGGGCCGACGGCGCTGCACTCCTCATTCATTGGCCTGGCCAACTACAAGGAGTTGTTCGCCTCGGGCAGCGGCCTGGTCCACTCGATCGTGCTCAGCCTGTACTACCTGGTCGCCTCGGCGTATATCGGGCAGGCGCTGTTCGGGTTCTTGCTCGCCTACCTGATGCGGCGCTGTCCTTACCCGGTACGCGCCGTCGTCGGGTCGATCGTCGTGGTGTCCTGGCTGATCCCCGAGATCATCGCGGCCTGGATGTGGTTCACGCTGCTCAGCGACGGCGGCACGCTGCAACAGGCCTTGCATGGCGCAGGTGTCGGATACTCGACCTGGCTGATCTCGCATCCGATGATCTCGGTCAGCCTCGCCAACTCCTGGCGGGGCGTCGCCTTTTCCTTCCTGCTGTTCTCTGCCGCGCTTTCCGACATCCCGACCGACCTGATCGAGGCGGCACAGGTTGACGGCGCGAACGCCTGGCGCCGCCTGTCAAAGATCATCGTGCCTATGCTGTCTGCCACGATCCTCGTTGACCTGGTCCTGATCACGCTCGGCACGCTCAACGACTTCACGCTCATTTTCGCGATGACCGGGGGCGGGCCAGGCACCAGTTCCACTGTGTTGTCGGTGTTCATGTACCAGCAGGCCTTCGTGAGCTTCCAATTGGCCTACGGCACGGCTATCGCCGTTGTCCTGCTCGCCGTCGGGGCGGTCTTCGCGGTCGTGTACATCAGGATTCTGCGCCGGCAAGGTGCACTGCAGGTGGCGCGATGACCGCACTTCGGCGTCGCCTTCCCGCCGTCATCGTCAGCTTGATCGGGGTGCTGTTCCTCGTGCCCTTCGCCTGGCTGGTCGTTGTCGCGTTCCAGCAGCACGGAACGCTCGAGCTGTCCGGCGGCGGCTCGTTCACGCTCGATCACTTCGGGCAGGTACTGCATGGCGGCTTCCTTTCCGCGCTTGGCAACTCGCTTTACCTGGCCGGCGGCACCATGGTGGCGACCACCGTCATCGGGGTGCTTGCCGCCTACCCGCTGTCGCGGTTCCAGTCGCGGACCCAGCGCTACTTCGTCTACGTGCTGGTGTTCCTTACCGGCCTGCCGGTCGTCGCGATCATCATCCCGACCTACGACTTCTTTGTCGCGGCCGACTTCATCAACTCCAAGTTCTGGACCGTGTGGTTCATGACCGCGACCGCGCTGCCCTTCGGCACGTGGATCGCTTGCAGCTTCATCGACGCGGTCCCACGTGAGCTTGAGGAAGCGTCCTGGATCGACGGCATGTCCCGCTGGGGCTCGCTGCTGCGGATCGTGGTACCGCTGATCGTGCCCGGCATGTGCGTCGTCGCCGTCTACACGTTCGTCAACGCCTGGGGCGAGTTCTTCATCCCGTTCATCTTGCTGCAAAGCCAGAACGCGCCAGCCTCGGTCACCATGTTCAGCTACTTCGGCCAGTACAACACCAACTACAGCGAGATCGCCGCGTTCGCGCTGCTCTACTCACTGCCGCCGGTCGCGCTTTACCTCATCGTCACCCGGTGGGTGGGCCAGGGATTCGCGCTGACCGGGGCGATCAAGGGGTGATTCATGCCTGACCAGCCACTGCACGTCATCGCCAACGCGCACCTGGATCCGGTCTGGATCTGGGACTTGCGGGAGGGGTTCGGCGAGGTCTGGGCAACGTTCTCCGCGGCGCTCGACCGGCTTGACGAGCGGCCAGAGCTGGTGTTCACGGCCAGCTCAGCCGCGTTCCACGCCTGGATCGAGTATCACGACCCCGCGCTCTTCGCGCGCATCAAGGCGGCCGTCGCTGCCGGGCGCTGGTACCTTGCCGGCGGCATGTGGATCGAGCCCGACTGCAACCTGCCGTCAGGTGAGTCGATGTGCCGGCAGCTACTGCACGGGCAGCGGTACTTCCAGCGGGCCTTCGGCCGTACCGCGACGATCGGGTTCAACCCGGACTCGTTCGGGCACAATGCGGGGCTGCCGCAGGTCCTGGCCCGCGCCGGGCTCAGCGGGTACGTGTTCATGCGGCCGGGCGCCGAGGAAAAGGACCTGCCCGCGCACCTGTTTACCTGGCGGGATCTGAGCGGGACGGCACTGCCCGCGTACCGGATACCTTTCGACTACGCGACGATGGACCCGGCCGACGTCCCTAAGCTGTTCGCCGAGGGGGCCGAACTGGCTGCGGCCGAGGGCACGCCGCTGATGCTGTTCGTCGGCGTCGGCAACCACGGCGGCGGTCCCACTCGTGCCACGCTGGCCGAAGTCGATCGCTTGCCTGGCCGCTACAGCGACCCCGGGGCGTACTTCGCCTCCGTCGGCGCCGGTCCTGACGTGCTCGGCGAGTTGCAGCACCACGCTCCAGGCTGCTACTCGGTCAGCGCCTGGGTCAAGGCGGCGAACGATCACGCCGAGGGCGCGCTGCTCGACGCGGAGACCATCGACCTGATCGCGGCCCGGCTGGCCGAGCGCCCGTCGCGGCAGCCAGAGCTCAGCCTGGCCTGGGAGGAACTGCTGCTCTGCCAGTTCCACGACATTCTCGCGGGCACCGCGAGCAGCCGGGCTTTCCCTGCCGTCGCCGCCAGGTTCGGTCACGTCGAGACCGTCGCCGACCAGGTCACCACCAACGCCCTGTACCAGCTCGCGCACCGTATCGACACCGGCGAGCCGGTGGAGCGGCACTGGTCGTTCTGGACGGGCGACGAAGGCAAGGGAGTGCCGTTCCTCGTGTACAACCCGCTGCCCTGGGCGGTCACGCAGCCGGTCATCGCGACCCGTCCCGCCGAGCGGGTGCTCGACAGTGCCGGGCGTGAGGTACTCAAGCAGCCGGTCGCTTCAGGTGAGGTCACGCTCTACAGCACGCACACATTGTTCATCGCGGAGCTTCCGCCGCTCGGCTACGAGGTCTTCTGGCTGCAGGGCGGACAGCGAAGGCTCGACCAGCGCCCGCGTGCAGGCAGCACCGTGATCGAGAGCGATCTCTTGCGGGCCGAGATCGACCAGGAGACCGGCGCGATCAGCAGCCTGCGCGAGAACGCGAGCGGACGGGAGCTGCTCGGCGAGGGCGGTATCAGGCTCGAGTTGCGTGCGGACGACAGCGATACCTGGTCACACCGGCTGGTCAGCTACGAAGGCGAGATCCTGCCGCTGCGGTTTGACGGGTTCGAGATCGTCGAGGCAGGTCCAGTCCGGTGGGTCGCCCGTACGCGGTTCAGCTATGGCCAGTCGGCAGTTGTCGCTGATTTGTGGCTGCAAAAGGGTCTGCCGTTCGCCGAACTCAGGGTCAGGGCGAACTGGTCGAGTCCGCGTGTCGTGCTGAAGCTCGTGTGCCCCTGGCGGCTCGGCGCTGACGTCGAGACCGTCGCCGGGGCGGCGTACGGTGTGGCTGACCGGGAGCCGAGCGGGGCCGAAGAGCCGGTGCAGGGGTGGGTGGACTGTTACAGTCCTTCTGCTGGGTGCGGGATCGGGGTAACGACCGGTCACCTTCACGGCTACGACGCGACGCCGGATGCGCTAAGGCTGACGGTGCTGCGGAATCCGCTGGCGGCCGATCATGGCGGGTCATGGGGTGGTCAGGATCAGGCTGACTTCCCGTGCACGGACACAGGGTCGCACGATGCTCGCGTGCGGATTCACCCGCATGCCAGGGACTGGCGCGGGGCCGGGCTGGTGGCGGCGGCAGCCGAGCAGTCGCGGCCGCCGCTGGTGATCGCGGACACGTATCATGGCGGGTCGCTGCCGCAACGGGGCGGGTTCCTGACGGCCGAACCCGCCGGGGTGCCGTTCGTGCGTGCGATCAAGCGATCCGAAGCGGGGGACGGGGTTCTGGTACGTCTGGTCGAGCCGTCCGGCTCGCCGCTGGCCGCCTTCCTCGGCGGGGATGCGCTTAGAAGGGAAGTGCCGGTGACCCTTGAACCCTACGAGGTCAAAACCCTGCTAGTACCCGATGATTCCTCTCTTCCCGTTCGCACCGTGACCATCGCCGAACTGCCGCTGGAAAGCCAGCCGTAACTGTCAGCTCGGCCCTACGTTGGCTCGAGCGCAACTCATACCCGCATCCGATATTGCGATTGGCGCATTTGCGTAAAGCGAGTCAAGATCATGTTGTGTCTTTGGTGTGAATCCAATACCATCGGCTTGTGGCAGACTTCTCATCACCGGTACGCATACCCAGGCCGGCCTTCGAACAGTTGCTTGCGCGAGTGGATGATGCGGTGGCTAGATTTGATGCCGCGCTCTTGCTGCATGAGGATTATCCATATGACGTCGATCTGGTGAAAGAGGCTGCAGAGAGAGTTGGTCATGTGCGCTCGAACATGCCTAATCTGAGCAAGCTTTGGCGTGAGAAGAGCAATTCGGTGATGCGACCGCTGGTAGAGCTTGCATACGAGACAACTACTTCTGCATCTGGCTCTCTGGGCGCTAGCCTGTATCTGGCGGCTGCCAGAATTGATACCTCAGAGGGAGTCCCAGATAAGTCCGATATCACGCGCCTTCGCGTGCAGCTCTGGCCGGCCGATGTCAGGATCCTGATGAGAGAACTTGAACATCTGTGGCATGCGCATCTCTCAGCTGAAAGTCTCGACGAGGACGGTGAGCCCGGTGCAGGCTAAAGAAACACATGGTCCTGCGGATCGCAGATATGCTCATGAAAATCTGCGGGCGTCGACGACGGCAGGCCGTATTCTGGGTAGTCGGCGTCGGTTTGATCATCCAGGGGCGCGTGGTGGAGATGCTGTAACCGTTTCGTCGTCTACAAACGGTTACAGGAATCAGCGAGCGGTGTGGATTGAGCCAACTCGAAGTCGGGATACCGATTTTCGAATGGCAGTAAACTATAAAGAACATCGCTCGGAGCCTGATGCCAGGGATAGACTTATAGGGGTCCTGCGGCGGCATGTGGGCAGTTGGGTGGCAATTAAGGGTCCAGAAGTACTAGTTGCGTCAAGTTCACCCAGCCAAGTAATTCGCTTCTTGCGCGCGCATAACCTCCGCGCCGATTCCGTATTCCGAGTTCCTGGTGGGACACGACACGACGTTGCGAGTGAAGGCTGACTTGGAGCTGGAATACTTGCCCCTGCCGTCGCTCGGCACATTGCATTCGCGGCCGGTCGTCAGCGTGCAGATAGAAGACTTGGTTGAAGCGCCATTAGCCTGCCTGGTCGACTCGGGTGCTGTATATAATCGATTTCCGATCGAGTTTGCTAACGAGGCTGGAATTAACCTCGACGAACCCGACATGACGGATGTCTTCTGGGCAGGCGGGGTAAAGTATGAGGGAGCGATAGTAACAGTGCGTTTGAAGATCGGCGCATTGGAGTGGGAAGCTCCTGTATGTTTTGTGCCGGACTGGAGTCAAGATTTCGGTCTTTTGGGTCACGAGGGTTTCTTTCGCTGGTTTCATGTTTGCTTTCATGCTGCCGAGGAGCGGATCTCTCTGGAGATGGTGGGTCAGTGACGTAGTTGACGGACCGATCGACGCAGTAGATCTGCGGGGGCCAGTCGCTGTCGTATCTGAGGCACCAATGGCCTCCGCTGCGAGGCGGCGTCGTTACCAGGCGCCGCCTAGAACGCTTCGGCCGACTGGCTTTAGCGGCACTAGGCGGCCGTGGTCGATCCAGCCGGTCTGCGCTTGCTTTTCCGTGCTGGCGTTGATGAACAGATAGGCGCCGGACGGATCGGCGGAGAAGATTTGCAGCAAGATCCCGTACGGCGGCGGGCCCATCCTGGTCTGGTAGATGGTGACCGCGTGCCCGGTGGCTATCGCGACGCGCTCGATTGTCAGCTTGGCATCTTGATGAGGGTAGTACTTGATGCTCAGTTCGTTGAGCGCTGAGCCGTCAGGCGTAATGAATGCCTGGCTCAGCGAATCTGAGCTGAGGACTACCTGACCGCCTTCAAGCGAACCGCCATGCTCGGCTCCGTGATACACCCGCACCTGCCAGCCGTCGCCAGAACAGTTGGCCTGGTAACGGCTGCGGTGACAGCGGTCCTCGGTGACCGCTAGTTCGCTTCCGTCTCTGGCGAAGGAGATGGCGCTGCCGTCCGCGTACTGTACGGCACCTGCCCTGTAGGGCCCGGTGCTCCACAGGACCTTATGGCCGGTCTTGGTGCTGATCACGAAGATTCCTTCCGGCACGCTGTTGGTGTAGATCACCTTGGCGGGTCCGGGCTTGATGACCTCGACCGCGACTTGCGAGCCGTCGGGCGAGGCCGCGAGGTCATAGCCCCACACGCCCTTCAGCTCGCTGCCCTTGACGCGGGAGTAGCCGCTGAGCTTGCCTGAGCCCGTGACCTGGAACCGGTAGACGAACGTATCCAGCGCTGTGATCTTTCCTGCGCCGTGGCCGCCGTGGTGCTTCACGTGCCAGATCGTGCACAGCATGAAGACCGTGCTGTCCTTGGCAGCGGCGAAGGCGGTATTGCCCCCGCCGCAGGTCATTCCCTTCGGATAGGGGACAGTGGCCGTCACGCGGCTGGTCGCTGTGGAGCGCACCTGAGTGACGTCAGAGGTTCCCTGACGGTCCTGGATGACGTAGTAGGGTGGCGGGCCGGCGTGCCTGTGCCCTCCGTCGGCGGCAGGAGCGCTCGGGCGGAACGCGCCAGCGGAGAAGGCCAGCGTAAGGCCGGCGGCAACGACGACGGCGAGCCCGGCGAAACCCGTCTGGGTCGCCCGGCGCCTGACTGCCTGACGGCGGATGGCGTCCTGGCTGACCCAGCGCGGAGGTTCACCGACGGCGAGTTCGAGTAGTTCTCTCAGGTTCTTGTCCATCGGGTTCACCTGTGCTCTCTTTCCGGTGCCTCGGCAAGCTGGCCGCTGGTCCTTAGCCGGGCCAGGGCCTGCGACATCGTGCTCTTGACCGTGCCAACGGCGCAGCCGAGTACCTGTGCGGTCTGGGCCTCGGTCAGGTCGTCGAAGACGCGAAGCACGAGCACGGCCCGTTGCCGGTCGGTCAGCGAGCCGAGAGCGCTGCGCACCGCGACTCTCGCGACCGCTTCCGTGGCTAGGTCGCCTGGCGCGGGGCCGTCAGGCAGTTCCTGGCCGGGCCGTTCGCCGCGCCATTTGCGCCTGCTCCAGTTGATCCAGGTGCTCACCATCACCCGGCGCACGTAGATCTCCGGGTCGTCGCGCCTGGTGATACGCCCCCAGCGCAGCCAGGTCCGCGCCAGCGCGGTCTGCACCAGGTCCTCGGCAAGGCCCCAGTCACCGGTAAGCAGCCAGGCGCTCCGCAACAGCGCCCGCTGGCGCAAGTCAACGAACCTGTCGAAATCCTCGCTGTCGGCCTTCACCGTGACTCCGGTTCCGCTCGCGGCTGTCACCTGAAGGACAGGCTGACCCCCATGGAGGGTTCATAAGAGATTCTGAACCACCGGAGTCAGAGTTCCGTGTCCAGGCCGGAGACCAGGCACCCCGCCCGGCCCACCGCTAGCCCCAGGCAGCCCGGCCAGCCCTGGGCGGTGGCAAGGGGCGGCAGCCCGGGACGGCAGCATCAAAACGATCACCAGAACACCCACGGAAACAGCAGGGGAACCCTCAATCCGGGGTTTGAGGGTCGGTACTGCCCTCAATCCGGGGATTGAGGGTGGCGGGGGCTGGGCGGGGCGGGGGCGGGCGGGGGCGGGTGGGGCTGGGTGGGGCTGGGTGGGGCTGGGTGCAAACGGGGTTGCCGTCGCTGCGCTCATCGCTGCCGGTGCCGCTACGGCGCTGACCGGATTCACGGCAAGTCCGCCGATCGCCACGGCGAACGCGGTTACAGTCACAGTGACGACTGCCAGAATGGAGCGCCATTTTGCTCATGTCTCATCCGCCCGTCCCTGGCCGCCCGTCCAGCATTGACTAGGCGCAAACCACTTCGCCTGGGTTGACGCGCCAGCTGAGCCGCCGTCGCGAAAAGGAACGGAACTGACATGTCTGATATCAACCGTTTTCTTGAGGGGGCGTTCGCTCCGGTGACCGAGGAGGTCACCGCGTACGACCTGCCCGTTACCGGCACGCTGCCGCCTGATCTGGACGGCAGGTATCTACGCAACGGCCCGAACCCGCTCGGCCTGGACGACCCGAACTACCACTGGTTCCTTGGCCAGGGCATGGTGCACGGAGTGCGCTTGCGCGACGGCAAGGCTGAGTGGTACCGCAACCGCTGGGTGCGCTCCAAGGCCGTCGCGGCGGCGCACTTCCAGGAATGGCCGGCTGGCCCGGTGCACGAGAACTCGGACTTCGCCGCGAACACGCACATCATCTCGTGCGCCGGGAAGACCCTGGCGACGGTGGAAGCCGGGCCGCTGCCTTACGAACTCACCTACGAGCTCGAGACCGTCGGCCCTTGCGACTTCGGCGGGACGCTGCCAGGCGGTTTCGCCGCCCACACGAAGCTGGATCACCAGACCGGCGAACTGCACGCCATCGCTTACTTCTGGGCATGGGACAAGGTGCAGCACGTCGTCATCGACGCCTCAGGCAGGGTGGTCCGCACCACCGACATCCCTCTGCCTGACGGCCCGATGATGCACGACTTCGCGCTCACGGCGAACCATGTCGTATTGCTCGACTTGCCGGTCACGTTCAGCCTCGACGCTGTTGCCGCGGGGAAGGAACTGCCTTACGTTTGGAACCCGCACCACCAGGCCAGGGTCGGCCTCCTGCCGCGCCACGGCGACGAGAAGGTCTCCTGGCTGCAGATCGACCCGTGCTGGGTCTTCCATTGCCTGAACGCATATGACGATGAGGACGGCAAGGTCGTCGTCGACCTGTGCAAGTACAGCGACGCCTTCGACGTGTCTGCCCTCTGGGCCGCTCACGGCCCGGTGACCCTTGACCGGTGGATTATCGACGCGGCCGGAGGCAAGGTGTCGCAGCAGCGGCTCAATGATCGCGGACAGGAGTTCCCGAGAATCGACGACCGCATCACCGGCAGGAAACACCGCTACGGTTACAGTGCCGTCATCGGCGAGGCCACCCGCGCGATCACCGCGGAAGGCGACTTTACCGACGACGCCTTCGCCAATGCGCTGCTTCGTCACGACCTGGCCAGGGGAACCGTCGAGGCGCACGAGTTCGGGCGCGATGCCGCTGTCGGCGAAGGAGTGTTCGCGCCTTCGGCTCCTGACTCTGGCGAGGACGAGGGTTATGTCATGGCCTTCGTGCACAATCCGGAGCGCGGTGCCTCTGACCTGGTCATCCTTGCGGCCCAGGACTTCACCGCCGACCCTGTCGCCACCGTTCACCTGCCTGCCAGGGTCCCGCTTGGCTTCCACGGCAACTGGATCCCCGACCACTAAACGCGACCGCCGCTGGGAGGCGCTCTCGGCGTCGGCAGCATCGGTGGCTAGCTGATGTCGTGGCCAGCGCGGCGGCGACAGCATCGGTGGCTCCCTGACGCTGCTCGCGTAGCATCGCAGAGCCAGCGTTGCTGTCGGCCGGCTGGGGCGGACGACATCGTTGACTCGTTGTTGCTGTACGGTGTGGTGATTAGTCGGTTTTGTTGCGATCTGCGGTGGCCGGCTGATCGGTGACCTGGCAGCCTGGCCGGGTCCGGCTGGCATCTGATCGGTCTCGGCCCCGCCGGGATCGAGTACTTGGCTCACGCGGCTAGCGGACCTCAAGATTGGCGTCAAAGTACGGCTGACCAGGGCTAATGCCGCTAGAAGCGTACCTTGGCCGAATTGTGATCTATCAAAGTGTTGACGCTAACAATGTTGTGCCGTCACTCTGCTCTAAACACAGATCAGATCTGCTACGAGCGGAGCTCAAGCTGTGGTCAGACACCTGGCTAAGTCGCCGGCCAGAGCCCTGACAGTGGCCGCGACACCTCTATGCGTCTTTGCCGTGACCGGCTCACCTGCTGGTCAGCGGCTTCGTAGTGCTTCCTTCGCCTGGCCAGCCCTCAAGTTTGGTCAGGCGACGGGGAACTTGGCCCGCCCCCTCGACGTTGTTCATGCCCGCAGCGGTCGCCTATATTTTTTTGGAAAGATTGTTTGCGCTAACAATCGGGACTTGAGCGACCGGGAGCACCGGCCTTGACCGGCGCCAGGCCGGAGGAAAGCCCGTCCGGGGAGCACCGGGGCGGGGAGCACCCGGCCGCGGAGTTCCGGGCCGGGCAGCCCCCGGCCGGGGAGTTCCGGGCCGGGGAGCACCGGGCCGGGGAGCACCGGGCCGGGCAGCACCGGGCCGGGCAACATCGGGGCGGGGAGCACCGGGGCGGGGAGGTCAGGAGCGGTGCCGCACGGTCGGGTACCGCGATCGCGATGCGGGCGGGAACGGACTACGAGGCTGTCGACATCACCAAGAGCTTCGATGACGTGACCGTCCTGCATCAGGTCAGCGTCCGGTTCGAGCCAGGCGAAGTGCATTCGGT
This sequence comes from Streptosporangiaceae bacterium, assembly GCA_035509195.1. GTDB lineage: Bacteria > Actinomycetota > Actinomycetes > Streptosporangiales > Streptosporangiaceae > Chersky-822. Next base: position 24,776 of record DATJLT010000360.1, read on the forward strand.
TGTAGGCGAGAACGGCGCGGGCAAGTCGACGCTGCTGAAGCTGATGGCCGGGATCTATCACCCGGACAGCGGCTCGCTGGTACTCGGCGGGGAGACGATCGGGCCGCTCAATCCCAGGGAAGCCCAGCGGCGCGGCATTTTCCTCGTGCCGCAGGAGCCGAGGCTGATGCCTGACCTGTCGGTGGCCGAGAACCTCTATCTGGGTGCGCTTGCCAGGCGGCGGTTCGGGACTGTGGCCTGGCGTGCCATGAACGAGGCGACCGACGGTGTCATCTCCGAGGTCGGACTGCACGTGGATCCTCGCATCCAGGCAGGGAAGCTGTCGCTGGCGCAGCAGCAGCTACTCGAATGCGCGCGGGCGCTGTCGCACGGCTGCGGCATCATCTTCTTCGACGAGCCGACGTCGCCGCTGACAGCCCAGGACGCGGAGAAGCTGTTCGCGCTGATGGATCAGCTTCGCGAGCAAGGGCTGACGCTTGGGTTCATCAGTCACCGGCTCAACGAGGTGCAGGAGATCAGCGACCGCATCACCGTCCTGCGCGACGGTGCCGTTGTCGCCCGCGAGGAGAGGGGGACCGCGACAAGAGACGCGCTCGTGCGCGCGATGATCGGCCGGCAGCTCAGCGTCACCCGCCGGGCCGAGTCTGCCAGCACCACCGCGAGGAGCACAGGCGCGGTCATGCTCGACGTCAGTGACCTGGAGGCTCCGCCTGAGGTCAACGGGATGTCGGTGCGGGTGAGGGCCGGTGAGATCGTGGGACTGGCCGGGCTGGTCGGCAGCGGGCGCACGGAATTCGCCGAGACGATTTTCGGGCTGCGCGTGCCGACGGCAGGAACGGTCAAGGTCGCCGACCGCGAGATCACCGGCCTAAGCCCGCGCAAGTGCATTGACGCGGGCCTGGTGTACCTGGCCGAAGACAGGGGCAGGAGCGGCATCTTCCCCGACGTTGATATCACCAGGAACGAGACGTCAGCGATCCTGCGCCGGCTGCCCAGGCGGTTCGGCCTGTTCATCAGGCCGCGCAAGGAACAGGAGCTGGCCAGGGACGCCGCCGAGCGCATGGACGTGAGGGCGAGCTCGGTCAGTGCGGCGATCAAGACGCTGTCCGGCGGCAACCAGCAGAAGGCGCTGCTTGCACGCTGGATGCTGGCCCAGCCAAGGGTGGCCGTGCTCGACGAGCCGACGCGCGGCGTCGACATCGGCGCGAAGGAAAGCATTTACCAGATCATCGAATCGCTGGCCGCGGAAGGCCTCGCCGTCCTGGTCATTTCTTCTGAGATGGAGGACCTGATCAGGGTCTGCGACCGGGTGTACGCGGTCTACGAAGGGCGGATCACCGGTGAGCTTGACGGGTCCGACATCACGCTCGACGCGCTCGGGCACCTGGTGGTGAGCGCGTCATGACGATGGCCAAGGACGCGGAGCCGGCCGTGCGGCCGGTCAGGGACACGACGAGGCGCTCGGAACTCGCCTGGCTGGCCAGCCGCCGTGAGGTCCTGGTCGCCGCCGCGATCATCCTGGTCATTGGCATCAGCGCCGCGGTGCATTCGTACTTCTGGTCCTCGGCGAACATCTCGTTCATCTTCGCAGACTCGATCGTGGTGGCCTGCCTGGCACTCGGCGAGTCGTTCGTGATGCTCGGGCGCGGCATCGACTTGTCGGTCGGGTCGATCATGGGCATGTCCGCGATCATCGTCGGGTTCCAGATACAGAACCACAACATGACGCTGTTTCCCGCGCTCGTCTTCGGCGCGGCCATCGGCATCGCGCTCGGTCTCGGCAACGCGCTTCTCGTCGGCGTGGCCAGGCTCCCTCCGATCATCGCCACGCTCGGCACGTTCAGCGTCTACTCGGGACTCGAGTTCGTCGTCACCAACGGCCTCCAGGTCGACACGATCCCGAACTCGCTGACCAATCTGGGCGTCCATACCGTGCTGCCAGGGGTGCCAATTCTCCTGGTGGCCGCGTTGCCGCTGTTCATCATCGGCGCGATCGTGCTGAGATACACGACCTTCGGCCGCGCGATCTACGCGGTCGGTGACGACTCAGAGGCCGCCTACCGGGCCGGCATCCCCGTTCAGCGGATTCTCTTCTCGACCTATGTCATCTCAGGGTTCACGGCCGGCCTGGCCGGCATCGTGCTCCTGATCCACACCAGCGGCGCCTCCTCCACGACCGGCAACACCGACAACCTCAACGCGATCGCAGCCGCCCTGATCGGCGGAACCGCGCTGACTGGCGGGCGCGGCGGTGCGTTCGGCGCCCTCATCGGCAGCGTGTTCTTGTCAGCAACGCTAACGGCACTGAGTTACGTCCACGTTTCCGACATCTGGCAGCCAGCCGGCGTTGGCGTGCTCGTGCTCCTCGCGGTCATCTACGACAGCCGCGGTAACGCGGTCAGGCTCCCGCGCATGCTCAGAAGGAGGCGAACGTGACCACCCTCGCACTGCCGAAACGCTGGCAGGTACCTGGCTGGGGCCTGTGCCTGATGATCGCCATGCTCGGCGAGCTGACCTACTTCACGTTCACGACCAGGTATTTCGCGGCCAACGGGGTCCCCGGCATCCTGGTGCTTGCCGAGCAGTTCGCGCCGACCGGCGTGCTGGCGCTCGGCATGGCGATGGTGATCCTGACCGGCAGCATCGATCTCAGTGCCGGCGCCAACGCCAGCCTGACCGCGATCATCTGCGGGCTCGGCCTGGAAAAGGGCTACAACATGTGGCTCTGCATCCTTGCCGCGATCATCGCGGGAACCCTCGTCGGACTGGCCAACGGGCTTCTCGTGGCTCTGGCCGGGATCGACTCACTGCTGGTCACGCTGGCTACCCAGTTCATTGTGACCAGCATCTTGACCTCGCTGGCTGGCGCGGAGCCGCCGTTCAACTTCTCGGTCACGTTCCAGGGCCTCGGCCAGGGAACTGTCGCCGATATACCGGACGACGTGCTCGTGTTTCTCGTGCTCGGGGTCGCTACCATCCTGATCGTCAACTACACCACGCTGGGCCGGTCGCTCGTGCTCACCGGTTTCAGCCAGCGGGCGGCCCAGTACACGGGCATCGCGACCAGAAAGACCCTCGCCTCCGTCTTCACGATCAACGGCGCCTTCGCCGGAGTTGCCGGAGTGCTGCTCGCCGCCTATTACAACTCGGCCCAGCCCGATACCGGCACCATTCTGCTCTTGCCAGCGATCACGATCGTGGTCCTTGGCGGGGTCGATATCTTCGGCGGGCGCGGACGGATCGGCGAGGTCATCATCGCCGGTTTCCTGCTCGGTTACCTGAGCCAGGGAATGCTCATCGAGGGCAACAGCTCGCTGACCATCACGATGGTCACCGGCCTCGTGCTGATTGGCGCGCTGGTGCTCAAGATCTCGCTCGAACGCAATTTCCGTCAGCTTCTTTCCGTTCGGATGCAGCGACTAAGAACCCGGCATCCCTGACCCTCGGACACCTCGGCGCCATGTGTTGAGGTGACGCATGCCAAAAACAGATCTTTTGCCCAGCAGTACCCACCACAAGGAGGAGGAGAGAATGAGGAGAATCATCTACGCGCTGCCGGTCCTTGCCCTGGCCGTCAGCCTCGCGGCGTGTTCCAACGCCGCGAGCAGCAGCGGTAGCAGCACCCCGAAGACCGGTTCGAGCAAGTCGGGCGCTTCGCTGGCCGACAAGCCGATCACGGTGGCCATCGTGCCTAAGCTGCTTGGCCTTTCGGTATTCGAAGCCAATGTTCAAGGGGCCAAGGAAATAGCCCCCAGCCTGCATGAAACCATTGACTACACCGCTTCCGTCGACGCCAGCGGACCTGACCAGGCCGCGGTCATCATGGGCCTTGTCCACAGCAACCACCCACCGCAAGTCATCGCTTACTCCGCCAATGACCCGACCTCCGAAGTGCCCGCGCTCGAAGCCGCGGCCAAGGCAGGCATCAAGGTCATCGGATTTGACTCCGACGTCACCGCCAGTGCCCGCTCTTACTTCATTCAGGACACCGCCTACCCGGCCATGGCCCAGGCTCTTATCAACGCGGTCGTGGCCAAGTTCGGCAGCAAGGGCACGATCGGAATCCTTTCTTCCACCCCTGACGCGACCATCCAGAACGCCTGGATCGGTGCCATGCGCACCTATGTCAAGCAGAAGTACCCCAACCTGAAGATCGGCCCGATCGGCTACGGCCAGTCCAACCAGCAGATCTCGCAGACTCAGGCCACCAACCTCATCAACTCCAACCCCGACCTGCTCGCGCTGATCCCGATCGACGGAGATGCCGTTCCAGGCGCACTCGCGGCCGTCCAGGCCGTCGGCAAGGCGGGCAAGATCGGCGTCTTCGGTATCGGCGACCCGAACCCCAACCGCAAGTACTTCGCCAACGGATCGCTAACCGGCCTGTTCCTGTGGAACGAGGTCAACGAGGGCAAGCTGATCGCCTACGTGGCCAGGGACATCTATGACGGCACGATGCCGCAGGCGGGTGGCTCGTTCACCGCCGGATCTCTCGGCACCTTCACGGTCTCGAACAGCCCGGCTCCAGGCACGATCATCTTCTCCAAGCCGGTCGAGTTCACGAAGGCGAACTACCTTCAGTACAACTTCTAACCAGAACGAAGCTACCGCCGTTGACCCGAAGCGGTGAGAGCGATAACAATTCGGATGGCCGGCCGGGCTACTCTGGCTCTGCCGGCCATCCGGCTAGCACAGTGGCCGGGCGAGCCGGCCGGAGAGGGCAGTACGATGCCAGCAGCGACGGGGGAGCGTCCTCCGGTCATGGCCGACGTCGCCAAGCTGGCTGGGGTATCGGCGCAGACCGTGTCCCGCGTACTCAACGATCACCCGAACGTCTCCGTGCGCGCGAGGGACGCGGTGCTCGCCGCGATCTCCGAACTCGGCTACCGGCCAAACGCGGCTGCCCGCACGCTGGTCACGAGGCGAACGAGAACGCTTGGCGTGATCAGTTTTGACACGACCCTGTTCGGGCCCGCGTCGATGCTGCACGGCATCGAGCGAGCCGCGGCCGGTGAGTACTTCGTCTCGATAGCGAGCTTGCCCGCACTCGACAGGGCAGGAGTGGTCGGCGCCGTGGAGCGGCTGCTCGAACAGGGCGTTGACGGCATCATCGTGATCGCGCCGATGAAGTCGGCGGTGGACGCCTGCGGCAACATCGGGCACCCTGTGCCGCTTGTGGCGGTGGGCTGCGGCACGCACGCGTCGCTGGCCTCAGTCGCGGTCGATAACGGCGCGGGCGCGGCGCTCGCGACCAGTTACCTGCTCGGACTCGGGCACAGGACCGTTCACCACATCGCAGGACCCAGGGCCTGGCTGGACGCACAGGAGCGGGTCGCCGGCTGGCGGTCGGCGCTTCGCGAGGCAGGCGCGCCGATGCCAGAACTGGTCGCCGGTGACTGGTCGTCGGCTTCTGGCTACCGCATCGGCTCTGGCATCGCCGACGATTCGCACGTCACCGCCGTGCTCTGCGGCAACGATCACATGGCGCTCGGGCTGCTTCGCGCCCTCGCGGAGAACGGGCGGAAGGTTCCAGAGGACATTAGCGTGGTCGGCTTCGACGACATCCCTGAGTCCGGCTACTTCCTGCCGCCGCTCACGACCGTGCGGCAGGACTTCGGCGCTCTCGGCCGCCACGCGCTCGGCGTTCTCGTCGCCTTGATTGACGGCCAGCAAGCTCCGGAGAGCTGCCTGCGTGTCCCGCCCCAACTCGTCGCCAGAGCCAGCGCCGCCCCTCCCAACCGCTGAAGGACGAACCTGAAGCCAGACCAAGGATTGGATGCCGATGATTGTGAGCGATAACAATTCCGCTGCGTCGGCCGCCCTTGAAAGCAAATACTGCGTCGGGGTGGATTACGGCACTCTGTCCGGGCGCGCGCTGGTCGTGAGGGTGAGTGACGGTGCCGAGGTCGGCACCGCCGTGCATGAGTACGCGCACGGCGTGATGGACGAGTGCCTGGCGGCGACGGGGGAGGCGCTGCCGCCTGACTGGGCGCTTCAGGACCCTGAGGACTACCTTGACGTGCTGCGCGTCGCCGTTCCCTCGGCGGTCGCGGCGGCAGGCATTGACCCGGCCCAGGTCATTGGCATCGGAACGGATTTCACAGCCTGCACGGTGCTGCCTGTGCTTGCCGACGGCACGCCGCTGTGCCAGCTTCCCGCACTCGCCGACCGGCCGCATGCATACCCGAAGCTGTGGAAGCACCACGCGGCGCAGCCGCAAGCCGATCGCATCAACGAACTGGCGCACGAAACTGGCCAGAGCTGGATCGGGCGTTATGGCGGAAAAATCTCTTCAGAATGGGAGTTCGCCAAGGGACTGCAGCTTCTTGAGGAAGACCCGGCGCTTTACCGGCGCGCGGAACGCTGGATCGAGGCGGCCGACTGGATCATCTGGCAGCTCACCGGCACCGAGACAAGGAACGCCTGCACGGCAGGTTACAAGGGCATCTTCCAGGACGGCAGGTACCCCTCGCCGGAATTTCTCACGCTGCTCGACCAGAGGTTCGCGCACTTCGCCACCGACAAACTGGCGCGGGAGATCTTGCCGCTAGGCGCACGTGCCGGGTCGCTGACCGCCGAGGCAGCCGCCTGGACAGGCCTGCCGGAGGGTATTGCGGTCGCCGTCGGCAATGTCGATGCCCACGTCACACCGCCTGCCGCTGGCGTGACCGAGCCAGGCGAGATGGTCGCGATCATGGGCACGTCGACCTGCCACGTGATGAATGGCGACCACCTCACGACCGTGCCTGGCATGTGCGGGGTGGTGGATGGCGGGATCGTCGCCGGGCGGTGGGGCTACGAGGCAGGGCAGAGTGGTGTCGGCGACATCTTTTCCTGGTTCGCAGGCAACCTCGCGCCTGGTGCCTGCGCGCAGGAAGCTGAACGCCGCGGCATCTCGCTGCTCGACCTGCTCTCCGAGCAGGCCGGGTGTCTGCCAGCGGGCGGGAGCGGGCTGGTCGCGCTTGACTGGCAGAGCGGTAACCGCAGTGTGCTAGTCGACCATCACCTGTCTGGCGTGATCGCCGGCCTCACGCTCGCCACCACGGCGCCTGAGATCTACCGAGCGCTGATCGAGGCGACGGCGTTCGGCACCAGGAAGATCATCGACACCTTCACCGAGTCAGGGGTGCCGGTCACCGAACTGGTGATCGCGGGCGGGCTGACCCGTGACCGTACGGTCATGCAGATCTACGCGGACGTGACCGGGCGGCCGCTCAGCCTGATCGGGTCCGAGCAGGGCCCGGCACTTGGCTCAGCCATGCACGCGGCCGTGGCCGCCGGGGCGTACCCGGATATCACGGCGGCGGCGCTGGCGATGGGGCGGCGACAGCGTGCGGTCTACCTTCCCGATGCGGGGAACGCCGGCGTTTACGACGAGCTCTACGCCGAGTACGTGCTGTTGCACGACTATTTCGGCCGGGGCGCCAACGAGGTGCTGCACCGGCTGCGGGCGATCAGGGACCGCGCGCAGCGTGCCCGTACGGGGGCGAAGTCATGACGGTGCCGGAGCCCCGGCTGGCGCCAGAGAGTACAGAAGCCGTCGCGCGAGCCAGGCAGACGGTCAGCGACCTGCACAGTCTTCTCGTCGAGAACGGGCTCGTCGCCTGGACGTCAGGGAACATCTCGGCCCGCGTGCCAGGGTCGCCTGACCTCATGGTGATCAAGCCGAGTGGCGTCGCCTATCCGGAGCTGACGCCTGAATCCATGGTCGTGTGCGACCTCGACGGCGCCGTCGTGGAGGGCCGCTACTTGCCGTCGAGCGATACGGCAACGCACGCCTACGTGTACCGGCACATGCCTGAGGTTGGCGGCGTCGTGCATACGCATTCCACGTACGCGACGGCCTGGGCAGCTCGCGGTGAGGCCATTCCTTGCGTGATCACGGCGATGGCCGACGAGTTCGGCGGCGAGATCCCGATCGGCCCTTTCGCGCTGATCGGCAGCGACGAGATCGGCCGCGGCATCGTCGCGACGCTCGAAGGCCACCGTTCCCCTGCCGTGCTGATGCGCAGCCACGGCGTTTTCACCATCGGACCAACCCCAGCCGCCGCCGTCAAGGCGGCCGTGATGTGCGAGGACGTCGCTCGCACCGTCCACCTGGCTTACGTGCTCGGCGAGCCCCCTGCCCTGCTGCCCGAGCAGGTGGACGCGCTGCACCGCAGGTACACGCAGGAATACGGCCAACGCTGACCCCACAGGAGGATGGAACCATGAGAAAGCCGCGGATCGGGATCCTGGGCATCATGCAGGATCTCTATGACGACATGATTCCTGGCATTGCCGAGCGACAGGCAGGCTACGCGGCCGAACTCGCGGCCCACCTGGCAGGCGTCGGCGAGTTCGTCCCGAGCAAGCCGGTCAAGTACCGTGCCGATGCCGAGCGGGAAATGCGCGAATTCGAGAACGCGGGCCTGGACGGCGTCATGGTGGTCATGCTCACTTACGGTCCGGCGATGCGGGTGGCGAGGCTGCTCTCTGAGTCAAGGCTCCCTGTCCTTCTCGCGAACATCCAGCCTGAGCCCAACGTCACGCCTGCGTGGGACATGGCCGACATGACGTACAACCAGGGAGTGCACGGCGCGCAGGACACCGCTAACGCGATGGTGAGAGCAGGACGCCGGTTCGCGGTGATCACCGACGACTGGCGCAGCGAGTCGTTCACGGCGGAGGTCGCCAGGTGGGCGCACGCGGCAGCCGCGCTGACCGCGTGGAAGTCGCTGCGGGTGGCGATCGTCGGCTACGCGATGAACGACATGGGCGACATCAGGGTCGATGAGTCTGCGCTGATCCGCTCGCTCGGCCCTGAGATCCTCGCAGTCGCCCAGGGTGACCTGTTCCGCGGCATGCAGGAGGTCACCGACGAGCAGATCGCAGAGGTCATGTCCTTTGAAGACGAGCGGTTCGAGATCGACCCCCGGCTGTCAGACGACGAGCGCACCGACCACGCCAGAATGCAGGTCGCGATCGAGCGGCTGCTGATAGATGGCGGTTACGGTGCTTATACGGCGCACTTCGACGCGATCGGGGAAGACGGCAGGTTCAGCAGGCTCCCGCTGGCCGCCGCGTCTTCGCTGATGGCCAAGGGCTACGGCTACGCCGCAGAAGGTGACGTGCTCACCGCCTGCATGGTCGCGGCCGGGCACGTGCTGATCGGCGACGCTCATTTCACCGAGATGTACGCGATGGACTTCGCGAGCGACTCGATTCTCATGAGCCACATGGGCGAGGGCAACTGGAAGATCGCCCGCTCCGACCGGCCGGTCAAGCTGATCAAGCGCCCGCTCGGCATCGGGCGGCTGTCAGACCCGCCAACCTTTCTCTTCCAGTATCAGCCGGGCCCGGCGACCCTCGCGACGCTGGTCTCGCTCGAGGGCACCAGGTTCCGCATGGTCGTCGCGGAAGGCGAGAACCTGGACAGCCAGGACCTGCCGGCACTGGAGATGCCGTACGGCCAGTTCAGGCCGGCGTCCGGAGTGCGCCAGTGCCTGACGAACTGGATGAAGGCTGGCGGCCCGCACCATGAGGTCATGAATCTCGGGCATCACGCCGAGGACTGGCAGGCGTTCTGCGACCTGGCCGGCATCGAGTTCGTCCGGGTATAGCGCGCGGACGGGCCTGACCACAACCAGGCAAAACTGCCCGCTGGTCGCCGGCCAGGCACCCGCCCGGCCAGCACGCCCCGGCTAGCGCACCCCGGCCTCCAGCCGTCGGCCCGCACACCCCGGCCTCCAGCCGTCGGCCCGCGCACCCGCCCGGCCAGCGCACCCCTGGGCCAGCAGCATCAAGTGGCCAGCGATGCTGCCCGTCCAGCGCACGCTACAGCAATGAAGTCCCAGCGATGTCGCCCGAACAGCATCGAGCGGCCACCGTTGCTGCTGGATCCGCCTCGCCTTCAGCAACGCGGGGCCATCGATGCTGCCGGACTTCGGCAAGGTGATCTGGCGCCCGGTTCTCGTGGCGCTCCTCATCGCCGTACGGGGAAGCGGCCCCTGACGGGTTCGTAGCCGGCGAAGCCGGCCTCAAGCACGCCTTCGCCGCCGGTAAGGCCGGGCAACTGCTCTTGCAGCCGGTGAACCGACGCGGACGCCAGCACTGCTTCGATGACCGAAGAGTCGCCACGCAGAGCGGGCGCCTGGATCGCGGCCCCTAGCTTGGCAAGAGCAGAGAGCACGGCTCCGACCCGGCTCGCCGGAAGTTCCAGCCGGACGCTGGCCATGGGCTCGCAAACCACGGTGCCCGCCCGTTTCAGCGCTTTCACGAGCACGAGCGGCGTGAGCTTGCGGAAATCCGCTGCCGTCGTCTTCGGGGTCGCGAGCACCTGTTTCGCCGGGCCATCGCCGACGTAATACCCGCATTTGTCCATGATCACGATGCAATCGGTTACCTGCCAGCCGTAAAGCCCCGATTCCAGGGTGTGCCCGACATATTCTGTCATTGCCTCGGCGAAAGAGGTAATTGTCTTGTAGATATACAACGGCGCCAATCGCGGATCGATCTCAAGCCGGAATTCCAGGCCAGAACCTGGTGAACCAGGCGCAAGGCGCAGGCCGATGGTCGCAGAATACGGATGCTCGTCGGATTGCAGTACCTCAAGCGCGCTGGCGCGGCCGGCCGGGCGTTCCACGCATATCATCGTGGTTTCACTGAATTTGACGGCGATCCCGTAATCCTCGGCGAGCGTGGACTGTATCACCTCTTTCTGCACTTCGCCGTAAAGCGATACGTAAAGTTCCTGCCGCTCGTCGTCTTGGCGTACGTTTATCAGCGGGTCTTGCTCGGCGATCTGCCCGAGTGCGACCCGCAGGCGCTCTCGTTCGCCGGATCCGGCCGGAACGACCACCGACTCGAGCGTCGGCGGCGGGAACTCGCTGCGGGCGCTGGCGATGGCTGGTTCCCCGACCGCGTCGCCGATCCTGGCTTCGCCGAGGCCGCCGAGCTTGGCGATCTGACCAGCGAAAACACGCTGCTTACGCTGAGCGCCACCGCGTTCGAACACGGCGAGCGAGGTCACCTTGCCAGTGAGTCCGTTGCCGAAGCTGACCTGATCACGGATCCTGATGGTGCCGGCGAACAACCGGACGTAGGCGATTTTCTCTGCGCCGCCGCCCCTTTCGATCTTGAAGATCTGCCCTGAAACCTGGCCGTCTGGATCGCCTGCCTCGGTTGGCAGCAACTCCGTGAGGGCTTCCATCAGCGGCGGCATGCCGGCCCCGGTGATGGCTGACCCGAAGTAGACAGGATGCAGGTTGCCCTGTTTTACCTGAATGGCGAGTTCGGCTCTCAGGCGGGCATAGGAAAGGCCGTCTGCCTGTTCCACGTAGGCCGCAAGCAATTCCTCGTTCCTTTCCGCCAGGATCTCGGCCAGGCCAGTGAAGAACGCGTCGTCGCGCGGGCGTCCGACGTTAAAGCAGGCGTCTTTGCTGCCTTCCGCGGTCACGCTTCCCATCGGAACCACAGCGACCTTCAGCCGACGTGAGACTTCGGTAAGCACCCGGTCAGTGCGGGCACCTGGCCGGTCGATTTTGCTGATGAAGATCAGAGTCGGGATGCGCAGCCGCCTCAGTGCCCTGATCAAGATCTGCGTCTGCGGTTGCACGCCCTCAACCGCCGAGACAACGAGCACCGCGCCGTCGAGGACGCTGAGCACGCGCTCTACCTCGGCAATGAAGTCAGGGTGGCCAGGCGTATCGATCAGGTTGACCGTGACATCGCCGATAGGAAACGACGCCACTGCCGACTTGATCGTGATCCCCCGCCGTCGCTCGAGCGCCAGCGAGTCGGTCTGGGTCGTGCCCGCGTCGACGCTGCCGAGCTTGCCGATAACACCGGCGGCGTAAAGCAGCCGCTCGGTGAGGGTTGTCTTGCCCGCGTCTACATGCGCCAGGATTCCCAGGTTGAGCGTCTTCCGCGACATGCGTTCATACCCTCCGGATAGGTGGCAAAGGCCATCTCGATGGATATGCATGCCTGCCGCATATTCGCCTCCTCGGCTGACTGGGTGTTCCTGCGGGGGCCATCGTACGAGCGGCTGCCCTGCGAGGCAACGGCATTATGCGGTCTTCGGCCGTCACTCGCTGAGGGCGTTCGCTAAGCGAACGCCGGCACTGCGAACCGTCAATTTTGGCTCACAAATACGGGATTTACCGGCGAGGCGGCTCGTTAATCCGGTATCTATCTTTCGGATCACTATCTCCAACCTCGAACGGGGAGCGTTCATGGACGTTCAGCGCTGGTTCGGCGTGCGCTGGCCGGGGGTCAGCACCGCGTGGCGGCGGCCTTCGATGCGGCTGGCCTCTGCGACGATCGCGATCGCGAGCGTGGCTGGCGTGATGGTCGGCGGGGCGCTGCCGGCTCAGGCCGCAGGAAACCCGACGGGGGTGCTTAACTGCATCCAGGTCACCGCGCAAGGGTGGCTTGCCTGGTGGGGCTACAACAATCCGGGGACGGCAGAAACGATTCCCGTGGGGTCGGACAATGAGTTCTCCCCGGCGCCGGCTAATCGGGGTCAGCCGACGGACTTCGCCGCGGGCGAGAACGACTTCGCCTTCTCTACGCTCTTCCCGGCGAACTCGTCTCTGGAGTGGAGCTTCGAAGACAGCAACTACACGGCGAATTACCGCAGCCCGGTCTGCGGTCCGACGGGTCCCCAAGGCCCGGCCGGCCCGGCCGGAACGCAGGGCCCGGCTGGTCCCGCAGGTTCTGCCGGCCCGGCTGGTTCTCCTGGCCCGGCGGGCAAGCAGGGTCCTGCTGGCAAGGCGGGCCCGGCAGGCAAGGCGGGTCCGGCGGGAAAGCCAGGCCCGGCCGGGAGCCTTCGGATCATCGGGAAGAAGGTGAAGGTCGTCGGCCCGGCGTCGGGAAGAACGGCCACGGCGACCGCGAAGTGCCCGGTCGGCACGGAGTTGCTCGGCGGCGGCGTCAAGGTACTGCATTACGGTTCTGGTGCCGTGACGGCGCTCGGCTCTGACTACCCGAGCAGCAAGCGGATCTGGACAGGTGCCGGCGTGGCACTCGACTTGCCCAGTCACGCGATCATGACCGTCACCGCCTACGCCCTGTGCTCACTGCACACGAAGAGCACGAAAAAGAAGAAGTAGCCGATCGCAACGGCCCGGCGCCCCGACGCCGGGCCGCATGCCTGTGGGCTCACCTGAACGAGCAATGCGGTAATAGCGGAATTCGCGGCATTTGTTCGGGACCTTGGCCATCTGGATACCGGCGGCTAGCGCGGGCAGGCTGAAGTTGATAGCCCGTCAGCGGCAGATGCTGATGGTCGGGGGAGTTTCGCGGGGGTAACAGTGCCGCATGTCGCGGATGCCGGCTGGGTTGATGGTCCTCGGGGCCTTGAGCTGATGGCTGAACTGCTCATGAGCTTGCCGGCCGGGGTCGCCTATGTCACCGGGCCTGATCTTGTGTTCGAGTTCGCCAACGACGCATACCGGGAGTATGTGGGCACGGATGATCTCATCGGCCGGCCGTTGCGCGAGGCGCTGCCAGACCTGCCGCGCGAACGTCTTGTGGCAGTCGCCCGCGCGGCCAGGTGCGGCGAGCGGTTCAAAAGCCCAGAGCCCGAGGTATGGAACAGGAGGCGTGACGGGCGGGCTGAGCAGATATTCATCGAGCGCGTCTATCAGCCGGTGCCTAATGATGCCGGCGGGGTCGCTGGCGTGCTCGTTTACATCGACGATGTGACCTCGCACGTCAAGGACAGGCGCCGGCTCGAGTCGCTAACGGGGCAGCTAGCCAGGAGCCAGGAGCGCTATCAGACCTTGTTCGAGACGCTGCCTAACGGCGTCATTCACTACGGTGCGGACGGTACCGTCATCGACGCGAACCCCGCAGCCATCAAGATCCTCGGCTTGCCGCCAGAATCGCTGACTACCTGGCCGGTCGACCGCGCCGTGCAAGCCGTCCATGAGGATGGATCACCGTTCCTGTATGACGAGCTTCCTGTCGTGGTCGCGCTGCGAACTGGCGAGGTCGTCGCCGGGGTGGTGGCCGGAGTGCCCGGCGGCGTTTCGGGTGAACTACGGTGGCTGTGGGTGGCCGCTGTACCTGACGCACGCGATGAGCAGGGCAGACCGCAGCGGGCTTACGCGATTATCACCGACATAACCGAGCAGCACCGGGCCGAAGCCGCGTTGCGCGAGAGCAGCAGGCTGCTCGCCAGGCTGCGGGATGCCAACGTGCTGGGCGTTGCCGTGCTGACCGAAGATTGCGTGCAAGAGGCTAACGACGCCTACCTCGACATAGTCGGCTACTCGCGCGAGGACCTGAAAGCCGGCCGCCTCAGCTTCCGTGCGATGACGCCGCCTGAGTACACGGCAGCCGACAATGACGTGCTCGCGCAACTGAGGCGTTCCGGAGCGGCCAGCCCGTGGGAGAAGGAGTACGTGCGGAAGGACGGCCACCGGGTACCTGTCCTCATCGGAGCGGCGACGCTGGAGGCGAATCCGTTGCGCTGGACCAGCTTCGTCATCGACCTCAGCGCCCGTCAGCGCCGCGAGGAGGAGCGCGCTCGCCTGGTCGCGCGGGAGCAGGCCGCACGCCAGGAAGCCGACACCGCCAGGGAAAGGCTTGCTTTCCTGCTGCGATCGGAAGGGCCGGACGAGCCCGCGAACAGGTGGGATAGCCTCGCCAGGCGAGTGTCTGAGCTCATTGACGTCACGGTGCCCCGCGACAGCGGTCACCTGGCCGGCGGCAATGATGAAGCCGCGACTGGGCGGGCACGGGCGGCGCTGCGCGCCATCAACTCCGAGCTTGACGAGCGAGTCGTGCAGCGCACGTCAGAGCTGGTGCGGGCGGAAGAAGACCGCCGCTCGCTTGAGAGCGAGTTGCACCAGGTCGAGCAACTCCAGACGGTCGGCGAGCTGACCAGCGGCATAGCACACGACTTCGGGAACCTGCTGTCCATTATCGTTGGATATACCACGATGGCGGAGGATCTCAGCGGCGACTGCGACCCCGAATTGCTCCGTATTCTTGAGGAGATCCGCGATGCCGCTGATCGTGCCGCCCATCTGTCAGGTGACCTGCTCAGGTTCAGCCGCCGGTCAAGGACCAAGCCGGAGAACCTTGACCTCGATGCCGTGGTCGGGGAGCTCATGGATCTGCTGAACGTGTGCGTGAGCGGTCACGGCAGGGTGAGCTGGCAGCCGTCAGACACGCCTTTGCCTGCCATACGTGCTGAGCGCGGCCGCCTTGAGCGCGTGCTGCTCAATCTCGCCGTGAATGCCGGCGATGCCATATCAGCGGGCGGCGAACTGACCATCCGCGCACGCTCAGTGAACTTCGGCGGGGAAAGCGGTCGCAGGCATACCGGAATCCGCCCCGGTCCCTACGTCGAGCTCACCGTAAAGGACAACGGTTGCGGAATGAGCCCGGCCGTCAGGTCCCGTATTTTCGAGCGCTTTTTCACCACTAAGTCAGAACACGCAGGAACCGGCCTTGGCCTTTGGACGGTGCAGGGAATCATCGCGGACCTTGGCGGCGCGATCGAGGTCGACACCGAAGAAGGAAAAGGCACGACGTTCCGCATCTACCTGCCAGCCGTCAGCCAGTAGGTGCGGGCATGAAGCTGTTCAGCACGCCGTTCCAGACGCTGCCGTAGACCGCGGTCCAGTCGGCCTGGGGTCCTTTCAGCTCGATCGCGTATCCCTGTACGCCAGGATCGGTGACAAAGCCCCAGTCGTTGAAGTGGAAGAGAACGCCGTCGTGAACTTCGGTGAATTCCCAGACGGCGGCGTCGTAACCACGGTAGTAGACGCTCTCGAGCCTGATCTGATGGTAGGTCGGATCGGCGTTTCTCTGCCCCGCGGCGAGTTGTTCCCATGACCCGAGCGCGCTCGGCCCGGTGATCCTGCTCCAGGAGACGAGCAGAGTGTAGTCCTCGGGCGGCCCGGCGAAGTTGACCACCGGGTAATCGCCCGACCGGTCAGCTGTGCTGAAACCCCATCCAGGTGGCAACTTCACCGAGAATCCGCTTGGGTCGGTATAGGGCGTCCAGGCGGTTGCCTGCGGCGCGCTCGAGCTGCTCGTGCTGGTGCTCGTGCTTGTGCCGGTACTGAGAACAGGGCTTGGCGAGCCGTTCGACTGCGGGGTGCCCACGCTCGTGGCGCTGCCTGGTGCCGGTGAACGGTCCGCGCTTGAGGAACCTGGGGAGTGCCCGGAGAACGTAATCAGCGTGTACGCGATCGCACAGGCCGCGATGACCAGGGCAGCCGAGACGATGATCGCCGGCCAGCGCCTGCCCGCCTGCCCGGGCTCTTGAAAGTAAGGACCCGGCGGGCCGTAGGGAACGGGCGGCGGCGGGCCGTACTGTCCTGGCACCTGGACTCCGGCCGGATACAGGCCGGGAATGTATGGATTAGCCGCGTACTGAGGAGCGCCCGTAACGTGCGCTCCTGCGGCTGCTGCCGGCCCGCCGACGGTGGCAGCCGGGTCAGAAGCCGGACCTCGATCAGGCGGGACGACTTCCGTGGCGGGGCGAACTGGCCGGGCGGTTGCCTCGTAGGGTGCCAGTCCTGTTGCCTCTCGCAGCGCCTTCGCGAACTCCGTGCAGGTGCCGTACCGCTCCTGCGGATTTTTGGCAAGCGCGCGGGCGAACACGTCGTCGACCGCGAGCGACAGGCCTGACCGCTTGTCAGAGAGCCTGGGTGAAGACTCTGACAGGTGGGCGTAGATCACGGCAAGCGGCTGATCGCGCGTGAACGGTGGTTCCCCGCTCAGCATCTCGAACGCCGCGCAGGCCAGCGCGTACTGGTCGGCCCGGCCGTCGACTGGCTTGCCCTCGAGTTGTTCAGGGGCGGCGTAGTCAACCGTGCCGAGTACTTGCCCCGCGCTGGTCAGCGCGGTCGAACCGAGAGCGGCCTTGCTCAGCCCGAAGTCCGACAAGTACACGTGATCGGGTCGGTCAGGACGCACGTCGAGCAGCATGTTGGCGGGCTTGACGTCCCTGTGCACCAGGCCGGCCGCGTGCGCGGCATCAAGAGCGGAGGCCACCGGCGACACGATCGCCGCGACTCGTGCCGTATCGAGCGGGCTCTCGCGGTTGATTAGCGTTCTGGCGTCTCCGCCGCCCACGTAGCGCATTGCGATGAACAGCACGCCGTCCTTGTCGCCCGCCTCGAACACCGGAATGATGTGCGGGTCGTCAACCGCGGCCGCGGTCCTTGATTCCCTGATGAATCGCTGCCTGAACGCCTCATCTCCGGCCAGCGCCGGCGCGAGGATCTTCAGCGCGACCTGGCGCCCGAGCCGTTCGTCGAGCGCGCGGAAAACAACGGCCATGCCGCCCTGGCCGATCTGCTCTTCCAGCAGGTAGCCGCCGACCTTCGAGCCGACCTTGAATACGCCAGCGCCCTGCTGGTATCCCTCAGCCATCTGACCCCCCGCCCCAGAGAAATCACCAGGACCAATCCTAGCTGAAACCGTTATTGTGCATCGGGGAGATTATCACGCCAATATCCGACTGAAAGGTTACCTGCGCCGGCTGCTTTGATCATCAGTTGCCTTGATCATCAGTTGCCTTGATCATCAATGGCGGTGCTGCGAAGATCGGTGTCGGCACGCAAGTCGCAGGAGGGGTGCATGACGGCTACTGGCGCTGTTGGCGGACGATCTCGCGGTCTGATCCTGGCGGGGATGATCTTCGCGGTCTCGATGACGTTCATCGATCAGACGATCGTGTCGATCGCCGTGCCTGAGATCCAGAAGGAACTTGGCCTGAGCACGACCGGCGTCCAGTGGGCGGTCAACGCTTACCTCCTGTCGCTGGCCGCGTTGTTCGCATTCGGCGGGCGGCTCGCCGACACGGTCGGTCACAGGAAGATGGTCACGCTGGGCGTGATCGTGTTCGCTGCCGCGTCGGCCTTGTGCGGCGCCACCCCGAAGGGCAGCTTTGCCGAGGCGTGGATCGTGATCTTCCGCGTGATTCAGGGGGCCGGCGGCGCCATCATGTTTCCTGCCGCCCTCGCCATCGTGGTGCAGACCTTCGCGCTGCGCGAGCGGGGCCGGGCACTGGCGCTGTTCTTCGGCATCGCTGGCGGGCTGACCGCAGTCGGACCGGTGCTCGGCGGCTACCTGACGCAGTGGACCTGGCGGGCGATCTTCTGGGTGAATATCCCTGTCGCGCTCATCGCGCTGGTGCTGATCTTCATCGCGAGACCGGTGACCGAGCACCGGCCGGCGAAAATGGACTACCGCGGCCTGGCCCTCATAGCGGCAGGCATCGCGCTTAGCGTGTTCGGTTTCCAGCAATCCACGATCTGGGGCTGGCGCAACCCCGCTATCGGGCTCTGCATCGCCGTCGGGCTTGGGTTGCTCGTCGTCTTCTATTTTGTCGAGATGCGGACCGACTCGCCGCTGATGAAGGTCAGCATCTTCCGTATCCGGCCATTCTTCGTAGAGAACCTGGTGCTCGGCATCACCAACCTGGTCTTCATTCCCGTTTTCTTCTTTGGCAGCGAGTATGCGCAGATCTCGCTGGCCAAGTCGTCATCACAGGCAGGGATCATCCTGCTTTACTTTTTCATCGGCTTCGTGATCGCAGCCCAGATCGGCGGCCGCATGCTCGACCGCGTCGGAGCCAAGCGGCCGGTGGTACTCGGCTGCGCGCTCGGCGCGGTTGGCTTCTGGCTCTGGGCAGGGCAGACCACCAGCCTCAGCTTCAGCGCGCAGCAGTGGTACATCATCCTGGCGGGTGCTGGAATGGGCTTCATGCTCGGCCCGTCGAGCACAGATGCCGTCAACCGCGCGAGCCGGCTGTCCTATGGCGAGGCCACCGGCATCACCCAGACCGTAAGGAACTACGCCGCCAGCCTCGGCATAGCAGTTCTCGGCACGATCCTGGTCACCGACCTGCGTACGCACCTGACGACGTCGTTTCTCAGCATGCACGTGCCGAGCGTGCAAGCTCACGCCCTGGCCGCGAAGTACGCACAGCTCACGGGCGGCGGGAGCAGCGGCAGCAGCGGGGTCGGCGCGATCCCGCACTTCTTCAGGCTCGACTTCGCCCACGCGACAGAGACCGTGTTCTACATCATGGCCGGCATCATGGCCGCCGCCGCGATCGTCGCCTTCATCGGCCTTCGCACGGGCGTACAAGAAGATCTCCCCTCAGCAAGCACCCCCCAGCCCGCCGCCGGCCCGCCCGCCGGCCCGCCCGCTAGCCCGCCCGCTAGCCCGTGAATCCAGGGATCGTGGGTATATTTCGCCCTCAAACCGGGGTTTGAGGGTGGGAGGTTAGCGTGAAAGCGCTGGTGTTTCGGCACAGTTATGCCAGGGAGGCTGCTTCGGCGATCGGCGGGCGAGTCGACCAGCGTGCGTTCGTGTCACGGCTGGCGCCGGTACGGGTGGAGGACATCGACGAGCTTCCGCTTCCGGCGAGCGACTGGGTGCGGGTCAGCACCACGTTCTCCGGGCTGTGCGGCTCAGACGTCAAGCAGATCGTACTGAACGGCGCCCGCGACAATCCCCTCACGGCGCTGGTCTCCTTTCCGCATGTGCTCGGCCACGAGGCCGTCGGCCGCAGGACCGACACAGGGGAGCGGGTTGTGCTCAACCCGTGGCTGTCGTGCGGGCCGCGCGGCATCGACCCGCCGTGCGAGGCGTGCCTGGCCGGACGGTACCCATGGTGCAGGAACTTCAGGGCAGGCGACTTGCCGGTATCGATTCACCTCGGTAACTGCTCGGCCGCGGCAGGGGCTCACGCCGAGCGGTTTGCCGCGCACCCCTCCCAGCTCTTCCCCGTTCCTGACGAGATCAGTGACGAGGCGGCGGTGCTTGCCGACCCGGTCAGCGTCTCGCTGCGGTCGATCCTGCTGGCGCCGCCCGCCGACGGCCAGGCCGTCCTGGTTTACGGCTCGGGCACACTGGCTTACGCGGCGATCGCGCTCGTGCGGCACCTTTATCCCGCAGCGAAGGTCTGGGCGGTCACCCGCGCGGGCAGGAAAGCGGAGCTCGCGCGCAAGCTCGGTGCCCACGAGGTGCTTTCTTCGCGGCCGGACGAACTGATCGCGCAGGTCGCGAACAAGACAGGAACAACGCCGCTTGAGCCGTGGAGCAAGCAGCAGTGGCTGCAGGACGGCCCGGCGGTCGTCTACGACACGATCGGCTCGGTCCAGACCGTCGAGACCTCGCTGCGGCTGCTCGCGACCGGGGGCACGCTCGTGGTGTCAGGGGTCGAGCCGCCCAAGCGGTTCGAGTGGACTCCGCTGTACTTCAAAGAACTGCACATCATCGGCTCGAACGGATTCGGCCTCGAGGAGGTCGGCGGCGTCAGCAAGCACGCGATCGAGCACTACTTCGATTTCGTTCGCGACGGTCTTGACCTGACCCCCGTGATCACGCACAGGTTCCCGCTCGACCGCTGGCAGGAAGCCGTCCTCACGGTCAAGAATTCACGGCGCACTGGCGCGGTCAAAGTGCTGCTTACACCGTAATGATCGCGAAACATGACGCGCCTACCGTTGTTTCGTGGCGGACATCTTCGACAGTTACCAGCTCGCGGAGGCCTGGGACGAGATGTTCGAGCTGCCAGGCGTGCCGCGGCCGCAGTACCAGGCGCTGCTCGCCACGCTCCAGCCGCTTGACGCCGCCGAACTGCGTTACCGAGCCGATCAGCTTGCCAGCGTCTTTACCGATCGCGGCGTCACCTTCGACTTCGCTGGAGAAGAGCGGCCGTTTCCGCTTGACCTGATACCCCGCATCATTGACGCCGCCGAGTGGGGCCTGATCGCCCGCGGAGTGCGGCAGCGCGTGCGGGCGCTCGAGGCTTTCCTTGCCGACGTCTATGGCGCGGGGGAGGTGCTAGCTGACGGGGTACTGCCCTGGCGGGTCGTTTACACGTCAGAGGGATTCCGCCGCGAGGTCAAGGGCCTGGTGCCGCCGAACGGCGTCCACGTGCACGTGGCAGGCATCGACCTGGTCAGGGATGAGGCCGGGCAGTTCAGGGTTCTCGAGGACAACGTCAGGGTTCCCTCAGGGGTCAGTTACGTGGTCGAGAACCGGCTGGCCATGACACGGACGTTCCCAGGGCTGTTCGCCGAGCAGCGGGTGAATCCGGTCGATGAGTACCCTGGGCGGCTACTTGCGGCCCTCCGGGCGGCCGCACCAGAGCGGGCAGGTGATCCCGTCGTCGTCGTCCTGACTCCTGGCACGAACAACGCGGCTTATTTCGAGCACACGCTGCTGGCCAGGCTGATGGGCGTGGAACTGGTCGAGGGAAGGGACCTTGTCTGCCGCGGCAACCGGGTCTTCATGCACACGACGCAGGGGCACCGCCCGGTCGACGTGATCTACCGCAGGATCGACGACGGGTTCCTCGACCCGCTGCACTTCGAGCCAGGCTCGGTGATCGGCTGCCCTGGCATTCTCAATGCCGCACGGGCGGGCAACGTCACGCTCGCGAACGCGGTCGGCAACGGCGTCGCTGACGACAAGTTGCTCTACACCTACGTCCCCGAACTGATCAGGTATTACCTCAACGAGGACCAGGTGCTCCCGAACGTCGAGTCTTACCGGCTCGATGAGCCAGACCGTGCCCATTGGGCGCTCCAAAGGCTCGGATCCTTGGTGTTCAAGCCGGTCAACGGTGCTGGCGGTACCGGCATCGTGATCGGGCCACGTGCGGATGAGCAGACGCTGGAACGCCTGTGCCATGAGGTGACGGCCAGCCCGAGGAACTGGATCGCGCAACAGCCGGTCGCGCTGTCGACCTCGCCGGTGCTGACCGGCAGCGCGCTGGCGCCCAGGCACATCGACCTGCGGCCGTTCGCGGTCAACGACGGAAAGGACGTCTGGGTGCTTCCGGGCGGGCTGACCAGGGTCGCGCTGCGGGAGGGCGAACTGGTGGTGAACTCCAGCCAGGGCGGCGGATCCAAGGACACCTGGGTGATCACGGCGGCGGGCCCGCACGCGGGCGACGGCGGCTTCAAGCCGTTCGCCCGCAGGCAGGAGGCCAGGCCGGTGGTCGCCAGGCAACCCGGACCCGACCTTGGTGACCAGCAATGACCATGTCCGCTACCGCGAGCACCGCCCTGCTGTCCAGGATCGCTGAGACGCTGTTCTGGACCGGAAGGTACATGGAGCGTGCCGACGACACGGCCAGGATGGTCGATGTCTACGTTCACCAGATGCTGGAAGCCGGAGCTGACGAGGACGCCGGCTGCCGCGCGCTGCTCGGCGTGCTCGGCCTTCCGGCGAGCGAAGGCACCAGGCTGGACATCGGCAGCGCCTTGTACCA
>DATJLT010000361.1:0-13005 GCA_035509195.1 Streptosporangiaceae bacterium
CACCCGTGCCCGGCGCGACCCGCCAGCCCCGCCCGGCACCCGCCGCCCGCACCCGGCACCCGCCCGCACCCGGCACCCGCCCGCACCAGGGGTCCCGCGCCCGCCCGATCCAAGCGATATTTCGGGCAGTACGGGCATATCGCCAACGCGGACAGCATCGGTGGCCCGGCGTTGATGTTCGCAGGGCGTTGGCGACGACATCGGTGGCTTGCCGATGTTGTACCGGCGACAACGGATGGGCTTTGATGCTGTAGCCAGGGGTGGGGCGTACAGCATCGTTGGTCTGTTGATGCTGCTGGCCCGATTGCCTGGCTAGGCGAGCCAGGCGGCCATTCTGGTTTCGCACTCCTCGATGGCGGCGAGGCTGACGTGCTCGCCCCTGGTGTGGGCCTGGGCGGGGTCGCCCGGGCCGTAGTTGACTGCCGGGATGCCGAGGGCATCGAATCTGGCGACGTCTGTCCAGCCGAGCTTGGCCCTCGGGGTACCGCCCATGGACGCGACGAACGACCGCGCGGCTGCGTGCCCGAGGCCAGGCCGGGCGCCGCCGGCCAGATCAGTAATCTCTACGTCCCAGTCGCTGAACAGCCCGCGCACGTACTCGGCCGCCTGCTCAGCCGAGCGGTCAGGCGCGAACCGGAAGTTCACGATCACGGTGCACTCATCGGGGATCACGTTGCCGGCGACGCCGCCGCTGATCCGGACCGCGTTGAGGCCTTCGTGATAACGGAGTCCGTCCACGTCCGGCTCCCTGACCTGGTACTCCCGCAATATGTCAAGGATCCCGCCTGCTTCGTGAATCGCGTTGCGGCCGAGCCAGGCCCTGGCGCTATGCGCTCGCTCGCCTTTCGCCCTGACCTCCGCCTTGAGAGTCCCCTGGCAACCGCCCTCGACGACACCGCCGGTCGGTTCCAGCAAGATCGCGAAGTCGGCAGCCAGCTTGTCCGGGCAATTGCGGCTGAGCCTTCGCAGGCCGTTGCGGTGCGACTCGACCTCCTCGCAGTCGTAGAAGACATAGGTAAGGTCCATGACCGGATCAGGCACGGTCGCGGCCAGCTTGAGCTGCACCGCCACCCCCGCCTTCATGTCTGAACTCCCGCACCCGAACAACGTCCCGCCGTCAACTCGGGAAGGCAGGTTGCCCGCGATCGGCACGGTGTCGATGTGTCCGGCCAGCACTACACGCTGCGACCGCCCGAGTTCCGTGTGCGCCACGATCGCGTTGCCGTCCCTGTGCACCTTCAGGTGGCTGAGTCCGCCGAGCGCCTCCTCGATGGCGTCGGCCAGCGGCCCCTCTGTGCCACTCACCGATTCGAAATCCACCAGTCGCGCGGTAAGCTCCCCGACCCCGACCCCAAGATCAAGCTCCATGCGGGGAGCATAACTCCCGACCGCCGACCCGCCGGGGCCGGCGAGCCCCGACGGCCCCCCGCACTGAGTTGCTCCCGCCCCGCTCGCCCCGCCGCCCCGCCCGGCCCGGCCATGCTCCGCGCCGCCCTGCCCCTGCCCCTGCCCCTGCCCCTGCCCACACCAAACCCGGGGTTGAGGGGGTGGACGCACCATCAAACCCGGGGTTGATGGGGTCAGCCTGGCCCCAAGCCGGTACTCAGGCGGCCGGCCGGGCTATCCCTGACCCCCGAACCCGGCGGCCAGGGGACCCGCAGCCGGGGTCGGCGTGATCGATGGGACCAGCGAGGCAGACGGGCTTGGGGGGGACGTTGCGGTCGGGTGGCCGGGTGCCAGGAGCGCCAGGTGCGGGCGCTTGGCGAGGACGCCGTCTCCGCTCGATACGCCGTGCAGGCGGCGGCTCAGGTAGGGTGCGGCGTGCTCGGTGGCCCATTCGAGGTCATTCAGCCGGCTGGCGAGCCAGGCACCAAGGCCCGGCTTGGCCTGCTGTTCCGTAAGCGGGGTCCGCCAGTCCTCGCGCACGGGGAGCCCGGCGACCTCGCAGGCCAGCAGCGCGACCCTCCTGTGGCCGTCCGGCGCAAGATGCAGCCGGTCAGAAGACCAGAGCCGGCGGTCAGTGAGCACGCGCATCGGCCAGAGGTCAGTGAGCAGGCAGTCGTACTTCTGCGCGATTGCCCGAATATGCATGCTGAACACCGCGGCCTTGCCCCTGATCAGGCGCAGCAGGGGGAAGGCGGTCGGGTCGAAACCGGTGAAAATCATGACTTTGCTGCCCGCCGAAGTCAGCCTGGCCACGGCGGACTCGAAGGTGTCGGCAAGGACATCGGGGTCGGTGCGGAGCCTCAGCATGTCGTTGCCTCCGGCGGCCAGCGACACGAGGTCGGGAGCCATGGCCACGGCGAGCGGAACCTGCTCGGCGAGCACCTCACGCACCAGCTTCCCCCGGACGGCCAGGTTCGCATAGCGCAGCTCAGGTTGATGCCAGGCGAGTTCATCCGCGAACCTGTCCGCCCATCCACGGCAGGCGACGCCATCAGCGGCCGGATCGCCGACGCCCTCGGTAAAACTGTCGCCAAGGGCGACGTACGACCGGATATCCCGCATGCTCTCCATCTCCCGTTAGCCTCCGGCTGCTTGAGCGCCACGCTCACGGGGGATTACCCTCCGCACCCGGGCGTCTCACCGGCCTGGGAACAGCCGGGGCCATCGCTATGCCACCACTTTGCATGGACTTTGTTAGGAAACGCACCGCAGGCGCATGGGCCTTGCTTGGAAACGATATTTCGCCAGTTCGGGGATGTTTACTGAACGAGTCCTATGGACGCGCCTAAGGAGGCACCATGTCCGATTTCCTCTATATCGGGCTAACCATCGTGGTTTTCGCTGCCCTCTTCCTCCTCGTGAAGGGGGTAGAGCGCTTTGAGCGCTAATAACTGGCTCGGCCTGATCGCCGGCCTTGCCCTCACCATTTACCTGTTCCTGGCCCTCGTATTGCCGGAGAAATTCTGATGTCTATGTGTCATGCCGGAGGCGTGCTATGAGTAGCGCTGCCGCGGGCTGGCTTCAGGTCGGCCTGCTTGTTGCCGCACTCGCCGGCTGCTACGTGCCGCTCGGTAATTACATGGCGCGCATCTTCACCACCGACCACGACTGGCGTATCGAGCGCAGGGTATACAAGCTAATCGGGGTCGACCCGAAGAATGACCAGAAATGGTCCGCTTACCTGCGCAGCATGCTGTCCTTCTCGGTCATTAGCGTGATCTTCCTTTACGGCATCGAGCGCTTGCAGAAGTACTTGCTGCTCGACGTCTTCCACCTGCCGAACGTCCCCCCGGCGGTCGCGTGGAACACTGCCGTGTCTTTCGTGACGAACACGAACTGGCAGAACTATTCGGGCGAGACGACGATGAGCTATCTGACGCAGATGGCCGGGCTCGCCGTGCAGAACTTCATGTCGGCCGCCGTCGGCCTGGTCATCGCGATCGCGATGATCAGGGGCTTCGTCAGGCAGAACACCGACAAGCTAGGCAACTTCTGGGTCGACGTTACGCGCGCCGTGTTCCGTCTGCTGCTTCCGTTGTCCGTGCTCGGCGCGATCGTACTGCTCGCTACCGGCGCGATCGACAACTTCGCGCACTACCACACGATCACGACGCTCGCCGGAGGCCATCAGACCATACCCGGCGGCCCGGTGGCTTCGCAGGAAGCCATTAAGGACATGGGCAACAACGGCGGCGGGTTCTTCAACGCGAACTCCTCCCATCCGTTCGAGAACCCTAACGCGTTCAGCAACATCTTCGAGATCTTCCTGCTGCTCATGATCCCGTTCGCCACCCCGCGCACGTTCGGCAAGATGGTTGGCGACAACAGGCAGGGCTATGCGCTGGTCGCCGTCATGGTGATCATCTGGCTCGCGGCGGTCGGCGGCATCTCGTTCTTCGAGGCGCAGGGTGCGGGCCTAGCCACGCATCTCGCGCACGGCGCCACGGAAGGCGTAGAGACCAGATTCGGCAGTTCTGGCTGCTCGCTGTTCGCGGCGTCCACGACCGTGACGTCGACCGGATCGGTGAACTGCTTCCATGACTCGCTGACGCCGTTCGGCGGCGGCATCGCCCTGTTCGACATCGCACTCGGCGAGATCGCGCCTGGCGGCATCGGAGCCGGCATGTACGGCATCCTCGTGCTCGCGATCGTGACCGTCTTCGTCGGCGGCCTGATGGTCGGCCGTACGCCCGAGTACATCGGGAAGAAGATCAGGCCGATCGAGATGAAGTACGCCTCGCTGTACTTCCTTACCCTTCCCGTGCTGGTCCTGACCGCCGCAGGGCTTTCGCTCGCGCTGAGGAACTGGCCGTCGCCGACCACGTCACCGCTGTCCTCGATCCTTAACCCAGGGTCGCACGGCCTGACGGAGATCATGTACGCGTTCACGTCGATGGCGAACAACAACGGCTCCGCCTTCGCTGGCCTGACCACCGACACGGTCTGGTACAACACGGTCGGCGGCATCGTGATGCTGCTCGGCAGGTTCGCACCTGAAATCTTCGCCCTGGGCCTCGCTGGCTCACTCGCCAGGCAAGGAAGAGTGCCGGCCAGCGTCGGCACCATGGACACCAGAAAACCGCTCTTCGTCGGCATGCTCGTCGGCGTGATCTTGGTCCTGGTCGGCCTGACCTACTTCCCCGCTCTCGCCCTAGGGCCATTCGCAGAAGGACTGCACTGAAATGTCTGTCGCAACGCAGGACACCGCTCAGGGCACCGGGCTCCCCGCGACCGGCTCAAGGAAAGCGGTCGGCGGCGGCCTCCTCGACCCCAAGATGCTGTGGAAGTCAACCCCTGACGCGTTCAAGAAGCTAGATCCCAGGGTCCAGCTCAAGAACCCCGTCATGTTCGTGGTGGAGGTCGGCGCCGTCCTCACCACCTACACGGCGATCAGGTCTCCATCGATCTTCAACTGGACGATCGTCGTCTGGCTGTGGCTGACCGTCGTCTTCGCCAACCTGGCTGAGGCGGTTGCCGAGGGCCGCGGCAAGGCGCAGGCAGAGACCTTGCGCAAGACGAAGCGCGAGACCATGGCCAGGCGCCTGATCGACTGGCAGCCTGGTCAGGCCGCCGCCTCGGTCAGCGAGCAAGAGGTTTCTGGCACCCAGCTAACTCTCGGCGACTACGTGGTCGTGGAGGCGGGGCAGATCATCCCTGGCGACGGTGACGTCGTCGAGGGCGTCGCCTCGGTCGACGAGTCGGCGATCACCGGCGAGTCGGCTCCCGTCATCCGCGAGTCGGGCGGCGATCGCTCCGCGGTCACCGGCGGCACCAAGGTGCTATCTGACCGGATCGTCGTGAAGATCACGTCCAAGCCTGGCGAGACCTTCATCGACCGGATGATCGCCTTGGTGGAAGGCGCGAAACGGCAGAAGACGCCGAACGAGCTGGCACTGAACATCCTGCTCGCGTCGCTGACGATCATCTTCATGCTGGCCGTGATCACGCTTCAGCCGATGGCCTTCTACTCAGGGGCGCCGCAGAGCCTGGTGATTCTCGTCGCCTTGCTTGTGGCACTGATCCCGACCACGATCGGCGCGCTGCTTTCCGCGATCGGCATCGCCGGCATGGACCGCCTGGTGCAGCGCAATGTGCTCGCCATGTCGGGCCGCGCCGTGGAGGCGGCAGGCGACGTGAACACACTGCTGCTCGACAAGACCGGCACGATCACGATCGGCAATCGCCAGGCCAGCGAGTTCATCCCAGTCGGCGGAGTCAGCCCAGAGGAACTGGCCGACGCCGCGCAACTGTCGAGCATGGCCGACTACACCCCGGAGGGCCGGTCCATTGTCGTGCTCGCGAAGGAGCAGTACGGCCTGCGCGAGCGCGCGGAAGGCGAACTCGCCGGCGCGGAGTTCATCGAGTTCACCGCCCAGACCAGGATGAGCGGCGTGGACCTCGCTGACGGCCGCCAGGTGCGCAAGGGCGCATCAAGCGCGGTCCGCGAGTGGATCAGGCAGTCGGGCGGTACCCCGCCTGACGAACTCGGTCAGACAGTCGACTCCATCTCGGCAGCCGGCGGTACTCCCCTGGTTGTCGCTGAGAAGCATTCCGGGCAGCCAGGGAAGGCGCTTGGCGTCATCTACCTGAAGGACATCGTGAAGCCGGGCATCTCCGAGCGCTTCGCCGAGATGCGCAAGATGGGCATCAAGACCATCATGATCACCGGCGACAATCCGCTCACCGCGAAGGCAATCGCGGAGGAGTCAGGCGTTGACGACTTCCTCGCTGAGGCCACGCCTGAGGACAAGATGGCCCTGATCAAGAAGGAGCAGGAGGGCGGCAAGCTGGTCGCGATGACCGGCGACGGCACCAACGACGCACCCGCGCTTGCCCAAGCTGACGTCGGGGTGGCCATGAACACAGGTACCTCCGCCGCCAAGGAGGCGGGGAACATGGTGGACCTGGACTCCAACCCGACCAAGCTCATCGAGATCGTGGAGATCGGCAAGCAACTCCTCATCACGCGAGGCGCCTTGACCACGTTCTCGATCACCAACGACGTGGCGAAGTACTTCGCCATCATCCCGGCCATGTTCGGCAGCGTCATCCCTGGCCTGCAGAAACTCAACATCCTGCACCTGCACAGCCCGCAGTCGGCGATCGCCTCGGCGATCATCTTCAACGCGCTGATCATCGTCGCGCTGATACCGCTCTCGCTGCGCGGAGTCAGGTACCGCCCGTCGTCGGCCTCGGCGATGCTGCGGCGGAATCTGGTGATCTACGGCCTCGGCGGCCTCATAGTGCCGTTCATCGGGATCAAGATCATCGACCTCATCATTCAGTTCGTACCAGGATTCCGGTGATCGACAGATGAATCATCTACCCGGCTCAGTGAGGCAGATCATCGCCGCGGTCCGCGGCTGGATCATCTTCACCGTGATCTGCGGCATCGCATACCCGCTCGTGGTCTACGGTATCGGCCAGATCGCGTTCAGCCATCACGCCAACGGCTCCCTGGTCAGCTACAAGGGCCGGATCGTCGGCTCCAGCCTGCTCTGCCAGGAGTTCGTCAACGCCAAGGGCAGCCCGCTGCCGCAGTACTTCCAGTCCAGGCCTTCGGATGCGACCAGCGGAGCGGCCAGCGACTACGGCTGCGACCCGGTCTACTCGGCGGCCTCCAACCTTGGGCCTGACAACCCCAAGCTGGTCGCGCTGGTCAAGCAGCGGCAGAAGGAGATCGAACTGCTCGATCACGTGCCGGTGTCCCTGATACCTTCCAACGCCGTCACGGCCTCTGGCTCGGGTCTTGACCCTGACATCTCGCCGCAGAACGCCGCCATCCAGGTGGACAGGGTGGCGGCCGCCAGGCACACCACCCCGGCGGCGATCAGGGCCCTGGTCGCGAAGTACACGAGCAGCAGGATCATCGGCTTCCTCGGACAGCCGGTGGTCAACGTGCTGCTGCTCAACATCGCCCTTGATCAGCGGTACCCGCTACCGTGAGCTTAACGATGACAGACACGACCAGTCCACGCCGCGGCAGCCTCAGGATCTACCTGGGCGCCGCGGCGGGCGTCGGCAAAACGTTCGCGATGCTCGGCGAAGGTCACCGGCGCAAATCCCGAGGGACCGACGTAGTTGTCGCTTACGTAGAGACCCACGGGCGGCGGCGAACGACCGAGCAGCTCGGCGGGCTTGAGGTGATGCCGCGGGCCAGGATCGAGTACCGCGGGACCGCGTTCGAGGAAATGGACGTCGACGGCATCCTCGCCAGGCATCCGCAGATCGCGCTGGTCGACGAACTGGCACACACGAACGTGCCGGGCTCGCGCAACGAGAAGCGCTGGCAAGACGTCGATGAGTTGCTGAAGGCCGGCATCGACGTGATCACCACGGTCAACATTCAGCATCTTGAGTCGCTGAACGACGTGGTTCAGAAGATCACCGGAGTACCGCAGCGCGAAACCATCCCGGACGCGGTCGCCCGCGCGGCCGATCAGGTCGAACTTGTCGACTCCACGCCCGAGGCCCTGCGCCGCCGGATGGCGCACGGCAACATCTATCCGGCGGAGAAGATCGACGCCGCGCTCAATAACTACTTCCGCGCGGGCAACCTGTCCGCGCTGCGCGAACTGGCACTTCTCTGGCTGGCCGGCAAGGTCGATGAGGGCCTCAAAAGGTACCGGGAAATCCACGACATCCAGAGCACATGGGAAGCCAGGGAACGAGTTGTCGTCGCCCTGACCGGCGGTCCTGAAGGCGAGCAGCTCATCAGGCGGGCGGCCAGGATCGCGGCCCGTTCGGTGAACGGCGCGGGTGACCTGCTCGCCGTGTACGTGACCAGGTCAGACGGCCTTACCGGAGCCGATCCCGCCGCACTGGCCTCGCAGCGGAGACTGACCGAGTCGCTCGGCGGCAGCTATCACCAGGTAGTCGGCGAGAACGTCCCCGAAGCGCTGCTCGCTTTCGCCAGGGCCGAGAACGCTACCCAGCTCGTGCTCGGCGCCAGCCGGCGAAACTGGCTAAGCACGCTGCTGACCGGTCCGGGAGTGAGCTGGCGGACGATTCGCGACTCTGGCGACATCGACGTGCACATAGTGACTCATTCAGAGATGGGCAGGGGCCGAGGCCTGCCGACCCAGCGGGGCGGACTGTCGCTGCCGCGCAGGCTGGCCGGATACGGGCTGGCCGTGCTGCTGGCGCCGCTGCTGACGGTGCTGCTCGCGAACTTGCGGCCCGACCTGACGCTGACCAGCGACGTGCTGGTATTCCTCGTCGGGGTAGTCGTCGTCGCGCTGGTCGGCGGCCTGCTTCCTGCCGTGCTCGCCGCCGTCGTCGGGACGCTGCTGCTCAATTTCTTTTTCACCCCCCCGTTCTACACGCTCACCATCTCCGACCCGAACAACGCTTTCGCGCTGGCCGTCTTCCTCGTGGTGGCTGCCATCGTCGCCTCGATCGTGGACAACGCCGCCCGCCGCTCCAAGCAGGCGGTGCGCGCGAGCGCGGAATCGGACCTCCTGGTCACCACGGCGGGCAGCATCCTGCGCGGCGAGCAGCCGCTGCACGCGGTTATCGAACGGGTACGCGAGGCGTTCGGCATGCAGGCGGTGACCATGCTGGAACGCAACACCGATGCGGACGGTGAGCCCATTCCAGGCGGAGGCTGGCACGTGGTGGCGGCGGCGGGTGAGGTCACTGAGCAGCGACCGGTGGCCAAGCCGGACGACGCCGACGTGGCCATGCCAATCGACGACAGGCTGGTACTGGCCGCCCGAGGACGCATGCTGGCGGCTGAGGACAGGCGGGTTCTCGGCGCCTTCGCGACGTACGCGGCGGCGGCACTTGAGCAGCAGCGCCTGGCCGAGGCCGCGCAGGCCGCCAGGCCGATCGCGGAGGCCGACCGGATGCGCGCCGCCCTCCTCGCGGCGGTCAGCCACGACCTGCGGACGCCGCTCGCCTCGGCCAAGGCGGCGGTCACCAGCCTCCGCTCAGATGATGTGCAGTGGGATCCTGAGGATTACGAAGAACTGCTGGCCACCGCCGACGAATCGCTGGACAAGCTGGCCAGGCTGGTCGAGAACCTACTCGACGTGAGCCGGCTGCAGGCCGGCGCCATGTCGGTGTTTCCACGGCCGGCCGACCTCGGTGAGATCGTCGCCCGGTCACTTGACGACCTTGGCCCGAGCGGCAAAACGGCGGTAATCGAGATTCCCGCCGACTTGCCTGAAGTGCACGTCGACCCAGGAATACTTGAGCGGGTGCTCGCCAATCTCGTGTCCAACGCACTCCGCTTCTCCCCGGCAGGATCACCGCCCGTCATCACGGCAAGCGCGCTCGGCGAGCGAGTCGAAGTACGGGTCATTGACAGGGGTCCGGGCATTCCCGCTGACCAGACTGGCCGGATGTTCGTGCCTTTCCAGCGACTCGGCGACACAGACAACACGACGGGGATCGGCCTCGGGCTCGCGTTGTCTCGCGGGCTCACCGAGGCCATGGGCGGCACGCTGGAACCTGAGGAAACTCCAGGTGGCGGCCTGACCATGGCGCTTTCGCTTCCTGCCGTCCCTGGCCCGGCGCGGCAACTCCCGACGGCGGTGACTCCCACGTGACCCGTGTGCTGGTCATAGACGACGAGCCGCAGATCCTCCGCGCGCTGCGCATTAACCTTCGCGCACGCCAGTACGAGGTAGAGACGGCCCTGACCGGCGCCGGTGCACTGCAGCAGGCCGCGCAGCGTCCGCCCGACCTCGTGATACTTGACCTCGGGCTGCCCGACATGGATGGCATCGACGTGATCGCCGGGCTCCGGGGCTGGACAGACGCCCCGATCATCGTGCTTTCCGGCCGGGCTGACAGTACCGACAAGGTCGAGGCACTGGACTGCGGCGCCGACGATTATGTCACCAAGCCGTTCGGGATGGACGAACTGCTTGCCCGGATGCGAGCCGCTGTCAGGCGCAGCACTCCGGAGGCCAGTGAGCCCCAGGTCAAGCTCGGCGACCTGATCGTGGACCTGGCCGCGAAGCGCGTTATCAGAACCGCCGGCGACCAGGCCGACATCAGGCTCACCCCAACTGAGTGGCACCTCCTCGAGGTACTGCTGCGGCATCCGGGCAAGCTGATGAGCCAGCGCCAGCTTCTCGCCGAGGTCTGGGGCCCCG
The DNA here is from genome assembly GCA_035509195.1 of Streptosporangiaceae bacterium. Classification (GTDB taxonomy): domain Bacteria; phylum Actinomycetota; class Actinomycetes; order Streptosporangiales; family Streptosporangiaceae; genus Chersky-822. Next base: position 10,551 of record DATJLT010000361.1, read on the forward strand.
GCTACGCCGACGCGACCGGCAACCTGCGCCTTTACATGGCTCAGCTCAGGCGCAAACTCGAACCCGACCCGGCCCGCCCGCGCTGGCTTCTCACCGAACCCGGCATGGGCTACCGCTTCCAGCCAGACGCCGGCTAAGTCACTCCGGGAAACGGCCGGTCCGGCAAGTCTTGTCATTGACTACGTAGAGTTATCGAAAACTGGTAGCCGATCGACCGTCCAAAGCGCAAGCATCGGGTTCATGAGTTTTCGAATCCATGCCGCTGTACTGGTCGGACTCGGGAGCATTTTGGTTGGGGGCTGGTCGGCCGACCCATCTTCCGCCAATACCCACCGGTGGCGCAACGTAACCTTTGACGGCGTCCGGGTCAGCGTTCCCGCAAGCTGGCCGGTGATCAGGTTCGCCAAGCACCCGACCATATGCCCCCGCCTCGACATTCACGCTGTCTACCTGGGCACGCCGGGACCCGACCCGATCTGCCCGCCCGGCCTGGTCGGCAAAACCGAGGCGGTCATGATCGGCCCGCTCGGCTCGTCCGGCCAGCGCCAGCCGAACTCCAGCCAGAGCCAGGCGAACTCCGGCCGGAGCCAGGCGGCGCGGAATGCCAACGGCGGCGAGGCGATGACCGAGTCGAGCCGGGTCATACCCTCCGACCGGGATTGGGCGGAAAGCCGGACCATCACGGACGTTCTCAGGACCGCCGGCGCCCAGGTCAGCATCTCCTATGGCACCGACAGGAAGATGGCCCTGCGCATACAGTCCTCCGTGCGCGTGACAAGAAGGGGAACGGCCAAACCAACCGCCCTTCCCTCGGCGACCGAGTTCACCACGCAAGCAGTGCTCGCCAAGCAAATCAACCTTGACAAAAAGGCTAGCGGCCAGGGCATCTTTACCGGAGAAGGCTTCGACGCCTGCGCCGCGCCGAGCGCCAGCGCGATGACTAACTGGCTGGGCTCACCCTTCAGGGCGGTGGGCATCTACATCGGCGGTGCGAACCGTGCCTGCGCGCAGGTGAACCTGACCTCGTCGTGGCTGACCGGGATCGTCGCCCAGGGCTGGCACTACTTTCCTATCTATCCAGGACTCCAGTCGAGTTGCGTCCAGGCGGGCGGCGACGCCACGATAGTTACCGCACAGGCCAGCCAGGAAGGCAAGGCCGCGGCCGACGACGCCGCCACCCAGGCGACCAGCCTCGGCATTCCGGCAGGCACGCCGCTGATTTACGACATGGAGGCCTACGGGCCGAACTGCAACTCGCAGGTGACCACGTTCCTGTCCGCCTGGGACAGCGAGGTGCAGGCGAAGGGCTACGTTTCAGGTGTCTATGAGTCTTTCACCAACGTTGGCGCTCTCGTCGCCGCGTCAGGGTCGATGACCGAACCGCAGGTGATCTACTACGCCGACTGGGACGGCGTCGCCACGACCAGCAGTTCTTACATGCCGGCCAGCATGTGGACCGACCACCAGCGGATCCACCAGTACCAGGGCGGGCACACCGAGACCTACGGCGGCACGAGCATTGACATCGACACCGACCGCCTCGACGTCAATCTCGGCAACGGCTCATCGGCGCCCGCTCCCGGCCAGGCACCGGCCGCCGACGCGGGGGCGCGCATCTCGGTCGCCGTGAACCTGAACGGAACCGCAGAGTGGTTCGCCAAGTCGGCGGGCAACACGCTGCTGCACTCCTGGCAGGCTCCGGTCGGCAGCCTGACCTGGTCAGCCATGCACAAGGTCGGTCGCTCACCTGCGACCGTCGCCAGCAACCCCACCGTCACCCCGCTCGCCGACGGCGCGCTCACGATCTTCGCCAGGGCGAGTTCCGGTCAGATCGTGCATGCCTGGCAGCAGGCGGGCTACCCCAACGACTGGGAATGGGGTCAGGCCCTGCCGGCAATGAAACAGCAAGTCAAGTCGGGAACCGACCCCGCGTCCGTGCTGCTGCCGCTTGGAGAGGTAGCGGTGTTCCAGACTGGTCGTAACGGAAAAATTTTCACTATCCGCCAAGATGCCCCCAATGCAAACGAGCAGTGGAGTAACTGGCAGAACATCGGCGGCCAGTGCGCCAGCACCGCGGTGCCCTTGGTAGACGCGAGTAAAGAAGTTGACGTGTTCTGCCGTACCACCGCTGGCATGGCCGCCATGATCACCTGGAACGGCACGTCCTGGAGTTCTTGGAAGACCCTCGCGGGTGGCCCGTCTGACCTCGCAGGCGTACCCGCCGTCGCGGTCAACGGCTCCGGGCAAACCGAGTTCTTCGCGGCGACGACTTCCGGCGGGCTCGCCGCTGCCTGGCAGGACGGGGTCGGCGGCGCCTGGACCTGGTTGGCGCCCCTGGCGGGGCGGGGTGCCATCGCCGGATCGCCGTCGGCCGCGAACTGGCCATCAGGGCAACTCATCGTCTACGCCAAGACCGCCAGCGGTCAGCCCGAGTACATCAGGCAAAACGGCGCCG
>DATJLT010000362.1:0-15656 GCA_035509195.1 Streptosporangiaceae bacterium
GATCCCGGCGAGACCCTGGCACCAGGATGCGGCGATCGGCGCGGAGAACCGTGTGGGCAGCCGCCGGCCAAGAGACTCCGCCCGCTCGGCGAGGTAGTTCGCCTGCTCGGCCCCGCTGACCAGGCAGTCGTCGTGACCCAGCCGCTCGGCCGCGTGCAGCAGGAAGTCAACGCAGCCGGCGAGGCCGTGCGCGCGGCCTGCCGATGGTTCCACGGCCTCCCGCTCTGCCAGTTGCACAGAGTCATCACGACCTGCCGAAGTCTGCTGGCCGGCCGGCCTGCCGAGAACGTACTCGGCGCAACGTCTCACCGCAGCCAGGTGCCGCGGATCGCCGGTGATATCGCAGAGCATCAGGTGACCGATGCCGACACCGGCGGCACCCGAAGTCAGATCGGCATTTTCTGGCTCCCATTCGGCACCCGGAATGCCCGGTCCCGCGTAGTCAGCGGCAGCGTCGATTCCGCGTGACCGCGCCAGCGCAAGGAAGACCTCCGCTCCCGTCCGGCCGAGCATCAGCCCTGGCGGCAGCCTCACCGAGGTCATGGCGCGCCGGGTGAAAGGCACCAGGGCATCCAGCCGTTCCCTGACGCCCTCCGATCTGGCGTGGTGCAGGAGTTCGAGACCGATGCCAGCGCTTCCCGTGTAGAGGCTGGCATCGTGCGCGGCTTCAAGACTCTGCGGCACCGCGAGCAGGGCATCGGTCCTTACGAGAAGATCCTCCAGCAAGCTACAGGTGATTTCAGCGGCCAGTTCGGTGCTGACTTCCTGCGGAGCAGGGAGCCGGCCGCGAACACCGCGCCCGGCATGCGGCTCCCGCACATCGCCCGCGGCCAGCCGACGGGCCGCATCCCTGGCGACGTCGTCATCATCGCTGAGGAGTGCGGCGATGCTGCCGATGACGCCGCCTGGCATCGGACCGTACCTGGCGCTGATCGCCTGGAGCGCCCGTAGCCTCGGGGCATCGAGATCGCCGTCCAGCGACACCGGCATGACGCTGTGCGCCGCGTAAATCAGCGTCATGGCGAGAGCGAACAGATCATCAGTATCACTAGGCGGCTCACCGCGAAGCTGCCTGGCCGGCGCGAAGCCACGGGTGCCGCCGCTGATGTGCAGGCCATCATGGCTGCCGAAGCCGAAATCGATCAGGGTGACGTCGTGCCCGCTGACAACCACGTTCTTGGGCGACACATCACGGAGAACAACACCACGCGCGTGTACGTCGAGCACGATCCTGGCGAGGCGGCAGCCAAGCGCGTCCAGGGTACGCCCGCCGCTCGCCCCGGCGTGAACCAGAGCAGGGTAGCGGCCGTTGACGACAACGTCCTGCACCAGGTTGCTCGGCCCGGCATCGCTCGTCACGAGAAACTCATCGCAGCCGTGCCTGAAGTGGTCAATGAACCGCGGTACTCCCTGGACCCCCTCGAGCACGGTGAGTATCCGGCGCTCGTTCCGCAATCTCAGCCGGACATCACCCGATGAATCGTGCTCATCGACCAGCGCACGGGCTTGCTTGATGACTACGCTCGTGCCGTCGCGCTGGTCGATGCCGCGATACACGTTGCCTCTGGCTGACTCATAAAGGCCTGCGGAGATCAGGTACCTGCCGCCGATCACCTGCTCGCCCGCGCTCTTGCCCGGCGCGCCTGCCCTTCCTGTGAACGGGTCAGTGCTCCAGGGAGGCTGCCGGTACCGCATCGTGGCCAGGCCGCCGAACTCCTCGCCGGCCGGGCCATGGATCAGCGTGACCATTCGCCCGCTGGCGTCGGCACGCCAGTTTCTGCGGAAAGGGCCGTACCGGTAATAGACCGGGGCATCGGGATCGATCTGGCGGTCGCTGAGCACCCTGGGCGCCTCGTCTCCGCGCAGCAGGCTAGCTAGCTGCCAGCCAAGCTCGCGGACCTGCTGCTGCGCCGGATAGACAGTGAACGCCTTGCCAACCTCCGCCGGCGAAGTAACGCCATCGTTGAGCCTGGCGAGTACCTGCCGTGACCGAGCGAACTTGAAGGCGTGACCGCCATCGAGCAGCACAGGAAGGACCTTCTCGACCAGGGTCATGAAGGTGGCTGACCGGCTGGAAAGGTGCAGCTTCCAGCCGTGCTCTGGCAGGGCGAGGCCATCACGGCTGACGCCGAGCCAGGTGGGATTGCTGTGGATCAGGTAACCGAACCACGGACGCTCCGCGATAGCCCGCTCAAGGACATACCGCAAGTCGTCGTGGTCCACCTGGGGCAGCAGGGCTGCTTACAGCGCCAAGGTACCGGTAATGGCGACCTGGTGACTGGCATCGACACAGCATCCGTGGCACTTGGTCCGCGTCCGCAGCACATCCAGCTTGCCATCAAACTCGATGTCGGGTTCGACGACGCTAGCGCCCGCGTCACGAGGCTCAAGGGCGAGCAGTGCGGTCATGAAAATCCTCCTGCGCTCAGACCGAAGGGTTGGTGAATGGGAAGATCGGGTGCGCCATACGACTCTTACTTTCCCATTTATCTGAGCCAGTTACCAGATACGAACCCGGGCGGCGGGCTCGAGCCACAGCCTGTCGCCGGCCTCTACGCCGAACGCGGTATAGAACTCGTCGAGGTTGCGCACGATCTGGTTGCAGCGGAACTCGGGCGGAGAGTGCGGGTCGGTGGCCAGCCGCCTGATGACTTCTTCGTCCCTGACCTTCCACTGCCAGGCACGAGCCCACGAAATGAAGAAGCGCTGCGCACCCGTCAGCCCGTCGATGACCGGTGCCTCTTCGCCGTGCAACGACAACTGGTAGGCGTGCCACGCTATGGCAAGGCCTCCGAGGTCCCCGATGTTCTCGCCGACCGTCAGCGCGCCGTTCACATGCTGGTCAGGGGTCTGCTGCGGCGCGAGGTCGTTGTACTGCCCGATCAGCGACCCAGTCTGGGCTTCGAACGCTTGCCTGTCCGCTGCACTCCACCAGTTGGCGAGCCTGCCGTCACCGTCGTACTTGGAACCCTGATCGTCGAAGCCATGGCCTATCTCGTGGCCGATGACCGCGCCTATCGCTCCGTAGTTGGCCGCATCGTCGCGACCGGGATCGAAGAACGGATCCTGCAAGATCGCTGCCGGGAACACGATCTCGTTCATGCCCGCGTTGTAATAGGCGTTGACCGTCTGGGGTGTCATGAGCCACTCGTCGCGGTCGACCGGCTGGCCGATCTTGCTCAGCTCGCGGCGCAACTCGAAATCTCTAAAGGAGCGCACGTTAACCATCAGATCGGCAGGCTCGACCTTGAGGCCGGAGTAATCGCGCCATCTGACCGGATAGCCGATCTTCGGCCTGAACTTCCCTAGCTTCTCCAGGGCGCGGCGCCGGGTGTCAGGTCCCATCCATTCGAGCTTCTCGATGCTCTGGCGGTAGGCCTCGAGCAGGTTGGCCACCAGGACGTCCATCCGCTCTTTGGCCATGGTCCCGAAGTGCCTGGCAACGTAGACTCGCCCGACTGCCTCACCCATGGCCTCCTCTACCAGGTCGACACCGCGCTTCCAGCGCTCACGCAGCTCAGGAATGCCACTCAAGGTACGGCCGTAAAAATCGAAGTTCTCCTCGACGAACGCCTCTGACAGGTACCTGGCTGCGCCGTGGATCACCCGGTAGCACAGCCAGTCCCGCCACGCCGGCACGTTTTCCTCAGTGAGCAACGAAGCCAGCCCGGCGCTGAAACTCGGCTGGCGGAGCACGATCTCGTCGAAGGCGCCAGCGGGCGCGTCCATGGCCGCTAGCCAACCGCGCAGGTCAGGCCCCTCAGACAGCGCGTCGGCCCACGTGTACAGATTGTAAGTCTTCTCCCTGTCGCGACTCGCGACCTTGTCCCAGTGGTGCCTGGCCACCGCCGTCTCCAGGGCGAGCACTCGCCTGGCGGCAAGGTCAGCCTCCGGCAGCCCGGCAAGCTCGAGCATCCGCCGCACATGACCGGCGAACGCGTCGCGGACGCCGGCGAACCGCTCCTCCCTGTAGTAGCTCTCGTCCGGCAGCGAGATACCGGCCTGCTCGAAAAACACCAGGTAACGTCCGGGGTCACCGGGATCAGTGTCAACAGACAACCGGTAGAGGCCCCCGAGTCCCAGCCACTCAAGCCGCCCGAGCGCCTCGAGCAGCTCAGATACGGAGCTGACAGCACGGGCCGCTGCGAGCACCTCGCTGATCGGCTGCAAGCCGAGCAGTTCCGCTCGGTCAGCATCCATGAAGCTGCCGTACAGGTCGCCGAACTTCCGCTCCTCGCTGCCTTCTGGCGCCGATGCGGCGTCTTCCAGGATCTGGCGCACCCGTTTCTCGGCATCTTCGGCAAGAATCCGGCTCGCGCCGTAGGTGGACAGGTCAGCCGGGATCTCGGTCCGCGCCAGCCAGGAGCCGTTGACATGCAGGAACAGGTCATCCTGGGGGCGGACACCTGGATCAAGCTCGCTGATGGGCATGCCGGATGGAAGCGTCATCGGAAAACTCATGCCCGCAGTGCACTGAGGACATGGGCCCTGAGCACGAACGTTGCTCCCTCCGAACAACCAGACGGCTACGGCACGAGCCGTTCCTGGACTTTGGGTATAGTTTCGCGCGCTGGTGCCGCCGTCAAGTATCTAGCCAGCCAGCGGCCAGCAGATCTCCGTCCGCCACTGCGCGGCGTCCGGGGTCTTGAGGAGATCAGCGAGGAGCGCCGGCGGCGCTCTCGGCGGGCAAGTCGTGAGCCCGCCGTGGCAAGCTAGGCTATTGACGGAAAATCCGCTTGAATGGCTAGCGCGGCACGGTGCAGCGCTAAGGGAGCGTACCGTGACACAGGACTCACCACAGGCACCGACGGGCGGCGGCACCCATTCCGCCTTTGATACGAGCGTCGCTAACCCCGCCCGCATGTGGAATTACTGGATCGGCGGCAAGGACAACTTCAGCGTCGATCGCGATGCGGGCGACCTGGTGCTCAAGGCGATGCCGGCGCTGCCTCTCGTGGCCAGGTCGCTGCGGCGCTTCCTGAGTACCACCGTCACCGAGCTGACGGCAGCGGGAGTTCGCCAGTTCCTGGACATCGGCACCGGGCTGCCCACGGCGGAGAATACCCATCAGGTGGCGCAGCGACATGCGCCCGAGTCGCGGATCGTCTATGTGGACCACGATCCGGTCGTGATCAGCCATGCACGTGCTCTGCTCACCAGCAGCGCCGAGGGAGAAACGGACTATATCCAGGCTGACCTGCGTGACTGGGAGTCGATTTCGGCCGCGGCGCGGCGGACACTGGACTTCAGCCGTCCGGTCGCTGTCTTGCTGCTCGCGGTGCTGCACTTCGTACTCGACTCAGAGGACCCGCATGGGCTGATCGCCCGGATAAAGGCTGACCTTGCCCCGGGCAGCTACCTGGTTATCGCGCACGCCGCCAGCGACATCGGGTCAGACACTGCCGCGGCCATGGCCCGCAGTTACAACGCCACCGCGTCGCTGACGATCACGCCAAGGGACCGTGAGACGGTGGCCGGGTTCTTCGATGGCCTTGAGATGACTGACAGGGGCCTGACCCCCTTGGACCAGTGGTGGGGACCTGGCCAGGAGGATCTCGCCGGTACCGGCCTGAGCTGCTACTGCGGCATCGGCAGGAAAGGCTAACGACGGTCGCGGCCGGGCAGCAAGAGCGCCGGCACGAAGGACAGGACGGTTAGTCCGAGCACCCAGGCGAAGGTCGTGTCGAACGCGTGCGCGAGCACGCCTGCGGCGCTCCCGCCTGCGGCGCTCCCGCCTGGCGCGGCTGAGATCGCGTGCTGGAGGATGACGGCGAGAACCGCGGTGCCGAGCGCGCCGCCGACCTGCTGGAAGATCCGCACTCCCGTGGTCACTGAAGGGATCGCGCTGTGCGGCAGACCGATATACGAGGCGGTCGTGACGGGGATGAGCGCCAGGCCAAGTCCCACGCCGCGGAGGCAGACCGCGAGGCTGAGCAGCACCTCGCTGGCATGCGCTCCGGCGAAGGCAAAGGGGATCGTCGTGAGGGCGAGCAGCACCATCCCGCCGAGCGCAGGAGCGCGGACGCCTGTCTTGAGCTTGTCGACCAGACGCCCGGCGGCCAGCGAGCCGATCGCGACGCCAACGCCCTGAGGTGCGAGCAGAAGGCCGGCCTCGAGGGCGGACGCGCCGCGTGCTTGCTGGTAGTAAAGGGGAAGGAGAAACAGCGCACCGAACAGCGTGACGCCCGAGGCGAACATCATCGCCGAGGACGTCGCGTAGCCCCGTGCCCGCAATAGCCGGATATTGAGCGGCGGGTCGATGCGCGAGCGCAGGGCGTGGGCGCAGTATCCGCCGAGCAGCGCGAGGCCTGCGACCAGCGGCGCGATGACCTGAGCATGGCCGAACCCGCCGCTCTCCCCCGCTTGCGAGAATCCGTAGACGAGCAGCGCCAGCGCCGGGGAGAGCAGCGCGAGGCCGCGGACGTCGAGGCGGCGTCCGGGATGGGCGACGGTCTCAGGTACCGTCCGCCGCGCGGCGAACAGGGCGGCAATGACGATCGGGATGTTGACGTAGAAGATCCAGCGCCAGCTCGCATTGCTGAGGATCGCACCGCCGATGACCGGGCCGAGGGCCGGCCCGAGCTGAGACGGGATCGCGATGTAGGGGACGACTCTCGCCAGCCGCTCACGGCCTGCCGCGCTCGCGAGGATCGTCGTCGCAAGCGGCAGCAGCATCCCGCCGCCGATGCCCTGCAGGACGCGGAAGACGATGAGGCTGCCGGCCGACCAGGCCAGGCCGGACAATGCCGAGCCAGCGGCGAAGACCGTGAGGGCGATCATCCAGGGCCGGCGTCCGCCAAAGCGCTCGAAGGCCCAGCCGCTGACCGGAATCGTCATGGCCAGCGCGAGCATGTAGCCGGTGCTGACCCACTGAATCGTCGAGACGCTCGTATGCAGGCGATGCTGGAGGGTGTCGATCGCCACGTTGACGATCGTCAGGTCGAGGATCGCCGCGATCACGCCGACGAGCACGGCAAGCGCCAGCCGGACAAGCTGGGGATCGAGCGGCTCAGCGCGCGGCGCATCCTCGCGCAGGGTACTGGTGGTCTGTGACATGACTACCGTTGTAGACCAGAACAGTGTTCGTGTCAAATCGAACGACGTTCGCCAGCCCGCCGCCCGCCCGGCAACAGCATCAAGTAGCCACCGATGCCGTAGCCCGGCCAGGGCGAACAGCATCGGTGGCCCCGCGATGTCACAGCAACAGCATCAGGTAGCCACCGATGTCCCCGGCCCCGGCCCGCGAACGACAACAACTAGCCAGCGATGCTGTACGCCCCGGCGAAATGCCCGGAACGCGCCGCACGCCCGGATCAGGCGGGCGGCTCGCCGGAAAGGAAAGGCGCCCCAAGGCCATCGATCATCAGGCCGATGGTGAAGTCGAAGCGGTCATGTCCGGATCCGGCGGTCAACTCGGCGGCGTAGCGTTTAGTGACGACGAAACTGTCAGGCAGCGCGGCGTACCGGCGCAGCATTTCGTCGCGGCTGACGACCCAGTCGCCATCGGAGTGCCTGCCGCGCTGGTTCACCAGGGACATCTCGAGGCTGTAGGCGTTGACGTACAGGGTCAGGGAGTCGATCGCCCAGGCGGCGGCCTGCGGGTCAACGCCTCCCGCCAGCAAGATGGCGAGCATTCCATCGCTCACGCGCAGCGTGTCCAGGTTCGACGGCGCGAGAGCGAAGGCGGCTTGCGAGATACCCGGGTAGCGCAGGTACTGGTCACGAAGCTGGCCGCAGACGCCGGCGATCTGCTGCCGCCAGGCAGAGGGGTCGGGCTCTGGCAAGTCGATCCCGGCGCACAAGCGGCCGATCAGCAGTTCGTCCAGGTCCTCCTTGTTGACCACGTGAGCGTAAAGCGACGAAGGACCCGTCTCCAGCGCCGTGGCTACCCGGCGCATCGTCAGTGCCTGGTAGCCCTCGCTTTCCACGATGCCGAACGCCGTGCTGATGATGGCCTCGACCGTTATCGGTTTCTTGGTGCCACCGGACGAACCGCGCCGGACGGCGGGCGCGCTCGCACGGGCAGGCTCCTGATGGCGCGCGGCGCGCCGCTGCCTCGGGGTCGGTGACACGCGGGCAGTTTACCTACTCAGGCGAACGGCGTTCGCATGAAACGCGGTGGGATAATCCTGACGAGATAGGGTCGGGCTTGCCGTGGAGGTTCGATGGCAGCGAGGCCGTGGGAATTCGCGGACCAGGTGAGGGCGGCGCTTCACGAAATCGTCGCCGACCCGAGGCTGGGCATGCCGACTTTGTGCAGCGAATCGCAGCTCGCCAGCGTGCTCGAGGACTATCTTCCCGATGCTCCGAGAGAGCGAGCCGTTCTGGTGATGGCGGCGAAGGCAGGACTTGCGCAGATTCTTCATGAGTATGTTATGCAGGGCATAGACGCGCTAGTCGCAGTGAACCTGACCTCGGCTTCCTTTGAGGAATCCTCTCCGCTTGACCCCGACGCGTGCCGGTGGGTCGTCACCGAGCTGGCTCTCGCGCTCGGGCTCATGTCAGCAGGGCTTCAGGTACCTGGAAGCCGGGTAGTGATGCGGCAGCCGACCGTCGTGGTGCCTCCCGAGGAACTCGAGCCGCCGCCGGCACCAGCACCGCCGCCGACACCAGCGACGCCAACTGCACCAGCGCCGCCGTCGGCACCAGCGACGCCCGCGGCACCAGGCAACGCCGTCCAGGCTCCGGCTCCCTGGCCACCTCAGCGTCGTCCAGGCCGGCAGATCCGCAAGGCCGCCGCCGTCAGCGACCTGGCTTTCAGCCCGGACGGCCAATGGCTCGCGACGGCGTCAGAGGACGGGGCTATCCGGCTATGGTCGGTAAAGACCGGCACTCTCGCGTCCCGGCTTGACGGGCACTCCGGGCCAGTGCGCGCGGTCGCCTTCAGCCCGGACGGGCTTTTCATCGCGACAGCGGGTTCCGAAGAAACGCGGCTGTGGAACGGCACGCTCTTCCGCGTCGTCACGCCAGGACCCGCGCGAGGTGTGGCGTTCAGTCCCGACGGGCGCTTGCTTGTCACCGCGGGCGGCAGCAAGAGACCTGCCGGAGGCGGGGCCGCGCCCGATCTGGCCGACAACTCGGCCTGGCTATGGGAGGTGAGCACGGGCGTTGTCGTCGGCCGCCTGTCCAGCAACGACAGCCATGCCAGCGCGGTCGCGTTCAGCCCTGACGGCCGCTTCGTAGCGACGACGGCCGCGACAGACATCGTGCGGCTCTGGGACGTCTCGCAAGTGCGGGAGATCGGCACCCTTCCTCGCCGCACCGGAGTCGCGGACAAGATCGCTTTCAGCCCCGACGGCAGCCTGCTCGCCACCGCCGGCGGCCGCAACGCGACCAGGCTATGGAACGTCGCGACTGGAACGGAAGTCCGCCAGATGACCAAGGACCCGGCCAGGGACATCGCTTTCAGCCCCGACGGACGGCTGCTGGCGACAGCGGGCGGTGTGCGGCCAGCAGCCGGAGGTGCGGCTTCCGCGGCACCAGATATGGCGGTCAGGCTATGGGAGGTGAGCACCGGTCAGCCGGTCGAGTGTCCGGCCAGGCACGACGGCGAGGTAACCGCGATCGCTTTCAGCCCGGCTGGCGGGATACTCGCAGCGTCTTCTCTCGACCGCACTACCCGGCTGTGGGACCTTGCCTCCGGCGCCTCGCTGTCACTCGACCCGACCTGACCATGACCACGTCCATGACCACGTCCGGGCTACTCGAAGCGCATCTTGTCAGGGCCGGTCATACGCCCGAGCAGCGGCAGCGAAGCGAGAATCACGAGCAGCGACGCGACCAGCCCGATGCCCATTGTCAGAAAGTAAGCATGACCTGGAACAGGCACCGGAGTGCCCGCAGGCGCCATCTTGCTGACAGTGAGCACGGCGATCAGGTAGCCGAGCGCACCTGCGGCCACGGTCGCGGCGGCCAGCGGGAGAACGGCCTCGGCGAACACTACCCGGTAAAGCGTCCAGGTAGCGGCGCCGGTCACCCGGAGCAAGGTGAACGGCCGCTTGCGCTCGACCAGGCTGCCGCCGACCGACACGGCCATGCTGCAGCCAGCCACGATGATCGTGAGGACAACCGCGATGTAGATCAGGCGCTGGATGGTATCGGCTACGCCCGCGCGAGCCTGCACCGCCTCGCCGAAGGTCCGCGGCGCGGTACCTGAAGCCGACTGGGTCGCGTGGGTCACCAGGTAAGTGCGGACCTTCTCTAGCGTGCCCGAGTTGCTGACCTTGACCAGCAGCGCCTGGAGGTAGAGGCCGCTGACGTCAGGCGAGGCGGCTCGGCTTGCCGAGTTGGCGAGCGGCGTGGTACTGAACCGCGGATTGTCGTTGAACAACTCGGCTGCCTGAACCACGACCGCCGACCGGCCAGGAGCGCACTGGCCGAGTACCTTGAGCTCACGCAAGCCGGCGCAGCTGATTACTCCCGCTGGCCCGATCGACGCGATGTTGATCCGCCCCCCCGGCACGACCTCGGTCGTTGGTCCGGTCGGGACCGGACCAGACTCGGAGTAAATAGGTATCGCGGTGGCGCCCTTGATCGAGGCGAGCCCGCTGAGCAAGGCGGCGGCTGCCTTGGGCGGCATGCCGCGCTGCGCGATCAGGCGCTGCTGAGCCGTCGACCCGGCCAGCGGATTGATCCGACTGCTCGGACTTCCGCTGCAGTTGACGTTGTTGCCGCAAACCGGGGCGGCGGTGAACCCGGCAAGCAGCACGTTGCTCAGCGCCGTGGCGCTCGGAGTCGCGGTCAGGGATTCCACCGCGGGCAGCAGTCCCGCGAGCACGGTGCCGAGGAAGACGGCAAGCACGAGCCCGCGCACGGAGCGGAACGCTGCTGCCGGATTGTCTTCCAGCCTCCGCGCCGCGAGTACCGCGGATGCGCCAGCGCCGAATCGCGAAAGCAGATGCGCTGCCTGAGCGGTCAGCCATGGGCCCGCGGCCACGAGTCCGATCAGTATGACGATGAGCCCGAGTAGCACGGCCGGGCTGAGCAGCCTGCTGTTGGTCAGCACCAGGCCGATCAGGAACAGCGCGACGCCGATGGCCAGCGGCGCTAGCTTGCGTGCCGGAGGCGCGGGCGGAGTTACCCTCCTTGCCACCCCGAGCGGTGAGATCCGTACCCGGCGCAGCGAGAGCAAGGATGAGATGGCCGAGGCGACGGGGACTCCGATGAGCACGATAAGGTACCCGGCGGTCGTCGGCGTCACCTCGTCGGCGAAGTAGCGCTGGCTGGTGATGGCCGTGCTGGCCAGCCAGGGCTGAAGCAGCAGGAAGATGCCAAGGCCGAGAACGGCGCCGAGCACGGCACTGAGCACCGCGTCGACCGATGAGACGATGCTGATCTGCCGCGAGGTGGCACCGACCAGCCGCAACGCCGCGTAGCGCTCCTCTCGCCTGGCGGCGGCCAGCCTGGTCGCCGTGGCGATGAGGATGAGGATAGGGAAGACGAACGCGATCGCGCCCACGATGAACGCGTCACGGAAATAATGCGTCCAGACCTGCTTGCCCGGCTTGACCGCGATCTGACTGACCAGGGTCGTGGCAGGCAGAGCCGCCAGCTTCGACGGCGCGTAACCAATGTAAATAACGAGCTCGTCTGGCCCGGTCAGCGCCTGCTGCCCGATCGTCCCCGCCAGCTTGCCAGGGAACCGGTCGCCAAGCTCGTCGGCGGGCGCCTTTCTGATCAGGGCGGCCAGCGCGGGCGAGGCGTAGTACTGCCCGCTTACCGGAAGCCTTGAGATGCCAGGCGGCACCGGCGCGTGCGGGCCAAGGCCAGCCACGTCGAGTCGCTCGATCGTCTGGCCCCGGTAGATGTCGTTGCTGTAATTCCAGAGCTCAGAGTGCGTGGCGGCGCCGTAGTTCCTGCTGACCGCTTTCCCTGCGGTTGACTCCCAAGATGGCCGGTTATTGGTGGTTTTAAAGGCATTGAAGTCAGCAAGCACCGCCAGCATGATTGCCGCTCCGATGGCGACCGCGAAGGCGGTGATCAGGAGGCGCACGAACGGCTCGCGCCCGCTCCGCAACGTCAGCCGGATCCCCAGCCGGTACATCATGACGTGACCTCAACCGCAAGCCCGGCATGGTCGATGACCTTGCCGTCGCGTACCAGCACCTGGCGGTCGGCATAGGCGGCGACCCTGGCCTCATGCGTGACCAGGATGACAGTCACGCCCTCCTCGCGTGAGGCATCGACCAGTTGAGTCATCACGAGTTCCCCGGCCAGCGTGTCGAGCGAGCCGGTCGGCTCGTCAGCGAACAGCACCTTCGGCTGCGCGACCATCGCGCGGGCCAGGGCGACGCGCTGAGCCTGCCCGCCCGACAGCTCACCGGTCCGGCGTGACCCGAGCCCTTCGATCCCGAGCCTGGGCAGCCACGCCTCTGCCCGCGGATAGGCGGCCTTCTTGCCCATGCCGTTCAGGAACAAGGGCAGCGCGATGTTATCGGCGACGGTCAGTTCGGGCACGAGCTGGCCGAACTGGAAGACGAACCCGAACGCGGTCCGCCGGAGTTCCGTGCGCTTGCTGTCGCTGAGCGTGTCAAGCCGCCGGCCGGCGAACCAGACCTCGCCCTTGTCCGGCCTGAAGATGCCAGCCAGGCAATGCAGCAGCGTTGACTTGCCCGAGCCACTCGGGCCGATGACGGCCAGGATCTCGCCCCTGGCGGCGGCTATGCTCGCCCCGGTCAGCGCGGGGGTCTGGCCAAAGGACTTGTAAACGTCCCTTGCTTCGATCAGGGGGGTCATGAGGTACGCACCATTTCCGCCAGGCTGCTCAGCCTGGCTGAGGTCACATCGATCCATCGCAGATCGGCTTCGAGGTGGAACAGGCCATGGTCGGCGAGCAGCGCGTCCATCAGGCTGCCCGTTGACTTGAGCTCGGTCAGTTCATGCATGCGGCGCAGGTGAGCAGCCCGCTGGGTATCCAGGTAGATCTCGGCCGGCCGCCCGAGCATCAGCGCAAGCACGACCTTGGCGAAGAGCACTGTCTGCAGGTGAGGCTCCGGCTCGATCGGGCTCGTGAGCCAGGCATCGAACTCGCTGGCGCCGGCCTCGGTAATGGCGTAGCGCTTACGGTCGGGGCCCGCCCCTGGCTCGGCTTCGCCGCCGGTAACCTTGCCGTCTCTTGCCAGTCGCCCAAGCGTCGAGTACACCTGACCGAACGGCAGCGGCTTGCCGCGCCCGAAGTAAGTGTCGTAAGCGCGCTTCAGCTCATAGCCATGGCTGGGCTCGCGCTCGAGCAGCCCGAGCAAGGTAAGAGGAACGGTCACGCGACGAGCATACACCCGATGTAGATACCGAGTGTATACGTGACGGAATTGTGATCCGGCTGATGCAGCATCAGACGCCCAACGATGCTGTACGCCCCGTACCGGCTACGGCAACGATGTCCCTGCGATGTCACAGCAGCAGCATCAGATGACCACCGTCGTCGCTGGATCCGCCCGCCTGACAGCAACGCGGGGCCAGCGATGCTGCTCGCTCCCCGCGTGATGCGGCCCGCCGGGGAGAGTGAGCTTCCCCGGCGGGCCGTTTAGTGCTGAGCGAGGATTAGTGCTTGGGGTTCCTGACCGTGAACGAGACGGTCTGAGTGATGAGCCGGCCGGTGAAGGTCACCTTGTAGGTGCCCGTGGCCCACCCTGTCGTGTTGATGCTCGCGGTGACGTTGCCGTTGCCGTCAGGACCGCTCACCGTGAGCGGCTCAGGCGCCGTGTTGCCAGGACCGCTGATCGTGGCCGTGATGTCGTCCCAGGTCTGACCGGGAACTGTTGACGTCGGGTCGTAGTAGGGACCGCTGGTCACGCCGTACTGGCCGGGCAGTGGCGGGTACACGCCGTAGCCGTCAAGGACGCTGGTGCCGTTCGGCGTACTGCCGGGGATGAAGCCCTTGCCGGTGATGGTGACCGTCTGGCCGACCGTCGGCTTGCGCGGCGAGGCGCTGATCGCGCGTTCGAGTTGCAGGAACAAGTGGTGTGCCTGGCGGCTTGGTTTCTGCGATCCTGGCACGCTGTCGAGTTGGTGCACCAGTGCGGGCACGAAGTCCGGTGCGTAGATCGTGCCCCAGCCTGACGCGATGTCGTAGCCGGTACCTGTGGCATAACCAGTGACGCCGTAGGCGTTGTCGTTGTAACCGGAAGGAACATCGACGATGCCTGCCGCTGCGCCCTGCGGGCCGAGTACGGACAGCGCGGGGTTCACCGTGCCGAGGTCGGCGTGCCGGTACTGAGTAGCGAGCGCGAGGACGCCAGCGAACGTGGGCGAAGCCTGCGACGTGCCGTTTGATGAGTCCATCGTAATGTCAGGGTCAGCGCGACCGGTGAGGCCGGCTAGCGCAGGGATGTCCGCCTGCCACGAGGGCTGTGGGTAAAGCGTGGAGACGCCGGCGCTTTCCGCGTCCGAATGAGTGTTCGGCGCGGTCCACAACGCGTCGGGCGCGGTGCGCCCGGTGGTGGTAGCGAGGCCGGCGTTCGGGATCGTGCCGCCGACGGCGGTGACCCACGGGTTGTCGGCCGGGTGACCGTCGGTGACGCCGATGGCCGGGGTGCACTGGCCGGTGTCGCTGAGAACGGTCGGGTCGGTCGGGCCGCAGTCGCCTGACGCGAACATGACGGGGATGTTGTGCGCCGCCGCGTCGAGGAAGGCCGGGTCAAGCGAGTGAACGGCGGCAGCCTCGCTGGCGCCAGGGTTGGTCGGGTCGTTGATGAAGTCGCCTTCACCGTCGCCCAGGCTGACCGTGATGATGTTGGCCAGATGCTCGTTGGCGATCATCTCGATGGCCTGCGCCACCTGCGGCCAGCCTTGGATGCCGATGGTCTCAGGCACCGACGGGCTGACAAAGAGAAGGTTGGCGTAGGGCGCCATTGAGTGGATCGACTCCGCGTCGAGCCGGTCTTCCGTCGTGTCGCACTCGATCTGGCAGGTGAAGGGGCCAGTGGCCGGCAGCGTCATTTCTGACACGTTCGCCGGCGGCAAGTCCATCGCGGTGTCGTAAGACGTCATGTTGGCGGCCAGGCCAGGGTCCGGGTTGGTGACGACGAATGCCACGGTCACGCCGGCCCCGTCGATCCCTTGCTTCCAGAGGTCGTTGACGCCGTAGTCGATGATGTCTTCCTGAGCTGTCGCGTTGGCGAAGCCGCGCAGTCGCAGTGACGTGTGAGCGGCGATCTTCGCTTCGATCGCGGCGTACGTCGCGTTCGTCGCGGCGATACGCACCGCCTTCGGCGGGTAGGTGGGGGGCGTTCCTGTGTGCGCCGGGGCGCCTAGGGCCGGACCGGCGAGCAGTGGACTAGCTAGGAGCAGGCCGGCAACACCGGCCAGGACGAGGGGTCTAGCGACCATATGAAGGCCTCCAAGAGAACGGCGGCCTGCCCTTGCGCCGTTGCGATTGTTAATCGGGCAAGCCACCGAATACGTTAATTCAGGGCTCGATTGTCCCACAAGTCCCAGGACGGTACCGGTTGCGGCAAGTGATCCATCGCTCTCAGCCAGTATTCAGCTAGCCATGAGGTGGCCTTACGTAGGCATTCAGCGACCACGGAGCTAACCCCGCCAGCGCGCCGCCCGACCGCCGGCGCCCCGCGCCGCCCGACTGCCGGCGCACCGGGCCGCCCGCCCCGCCCGACTGCCGCCCGCCCCGCCCCGCCCGACTGCCGGCGCCCCGCGCCGCC
>DATJLT010000363.1:0-10882 GCA_035509195.1 Streptosporangiaceae bacterium
ATCGCGGCGGTGAGGTAGTTCGCGGCGCCGATGACGTTCTGCGTGACCTGGCTGTTCGGGTTGCTTAGCTGGCTGGCGATCTGCGACCAGGACAGGCCCTTGAGCACCGCCGGGTCGTAGAGCGGGCCGGTGAGGATGACCTTGCCGCCGAAGTAGATGAACGGGTAGCCGGTGCCGCCGTCCTGCGAGTCGTACTTCACCCAGAGCGCCTGCTGCGCCTTGGTCGTGGCCTGAAGCGGGGCGTGCGAGATCGTCTCGTTCTCGACCGGGGTGAAGGTCAGGTACGGGCTTGAGTACTTCTGCTTGTAGAACGTCAGCGTGGCCGTGTTCGGGTCCACGTCCGTGCTCGACGAGTGAATGCCCTTGATCGTGCCGAAGCTGCCGAACCGGCCCAGCGCGACGGCCATCGACCAGCGCATCGCCGCGCAGTACGGGCAGAACTCGGCGCCGATATAGAGCATCTCTGGCTTGCCGTTGACCTTGGCAAGCGAAGTGTCACTGATCGATTTCAGCGGCAGTTCGCTGACCGGCGGCAACGCCCCCGTGCCTACCGTGCTCAGCGTGCTCGCCGGCACGTTGAGCACGTCGTTGACCACCTTCGACGGCAGGCCGCCATGGGATCCTGCCGCCTGCTTAGCGGGCGACTGCAAGCTCTTCACCACGATGAAGGTGACTACGACGACTATCACGAGGAAGGTCGAGCCGAACACCAGGAGCAGCCGGCGCCGCTGCTCGGCCCGGCGCTGCCTGGCCTGCATCTCCGCGATCCTGGCCTGGGCGTTCAGGCTCCTGGTTCGCTCGGCCTTGCTCATGAGTGAAATCCTCTGTTAATTCAGTAGCGGCGGCTGGCGGTTGACGACGTCCATGAGGTGGCGTCGTAGACAAGCAACACGAACAGCAAGAACGTGATCACGTGGACGCTCGTGCACCACAGGCAGATGTTCTGGATCTGGATCAGCTCGGCGTAGACCAGGTAGAGCACGAAGCCGATGCCGACGATCACCGAGCCGAGCCGCGCCCACCTGACCAGCGGGAACCGGTTGCGTGCCCAGGCCCATGGCGAGTTGATCGCGAACATGAAGCAGTAGAACGCGAGCCCGAGCACGGCCACGGGGAAGATGCCGAACACCATGGACTGCGGGCTCGTGGTGACCGCCTCGCAGTTGACGAGCCCCTTGTCCGAGCAGGCAATGGTGATCGCGGTGTCATAGTGCGTGATCGTGAGGTAAACCGAGACGCCGAGGCCGATCGCCGACAGGATCCAGGTGGTCAGCGGGAGGGGATGCTCCCGCATCCAGCTCAGGATCCGGCGCGGGAGCGGCTCGTGCGACTTGATGCCCGCGAGGTCCGTGTCGGCCGAGGAGTCGGCGGCCGGAGCGGTTCCGATCCAGGACTTGGTGCGGGGACGGAACATGGCCTGGCCGAGGCCGGGACCACCGCCGGCCTGGGTGGCCGGTGCTGGCGCCTGCTGGTAACTGGCGCTGGACTTGCCGCGGTTGTTGCCGTGACTGGCGCTCTGCTTGGCGCTGACCGCGTGGCGGCGGCGTTTGGCCTGCTTTTGTGCTGCCATCAGATATCCCCGCCAATCGAGGTTACGCTGGGCGACTTGCACACGCTGCCCGGCTGTCCGTTGGTGATCTTGCAGATCGCCGCGGTGATGTGGTTAGCCGCGCCGAGGATCTCCTGGGCGACCGGGCTGTCCGGGTTCTGCATGTCGTTGGCGACCTCGGCCCAGGTCAGGATCGACTTGCTGTCCTGTCCAGGCGTCGCGACGGCTCCGAACGTGCTCGGCTGGTACTGAGCGCCGTCAACGATGTACTTGCCGCCGACATCCACGAAGGGGAACTCGCCCCCGGTGTACTTGTTGATCAGTGCCGTCTCCGCGGTAGTTGCTTTCTGCAGCGGCTGCGAGGTGACGGTCTCCTCCTCGATCGGCTGGAACGAGATGTACTTGCTCGTGTACGTCGACTTGTAGTAGGTCAGCGTCGGCGTGTCAGCGTACGTGTCCGTGCTTGAGGAGTGAATGAAGTGCAGGTCTGAGAACGTGCCGAAGCGGCTCAGCGCCTCGGTGAGCGCCCACCGCTCCGCGCCGCAGAACGGGCAGTACTCGGCACCCATGAACAGGACTTCCGGCTTGCCGTCCTGCGTGAGCGGCTTGTCCGTGATCGTCTTGAGCGGCGCTACCGCGGCCGTGCCCGTCGGGCCGGCACCGACCTTGGTGAGCACCGCTTCAGGCACATTGGTGATCAGGTTCTGAAGGTTCGCGTTGGTCTTGGCCGCGGTACTCGCGGCCCGCGGTGCGGCCGACGTCTTGGTCAGCGACCTGACGACGACCAGACCGACGACGATCACGATGACCATGAGTGCGCTGCCGCCGACGATCAGCAGCCTCCGCTGAGCTTCCGCTCGCCTGGCCGCTTCCTGCTGCTGGGCGATTCGCTGCCTGGCATTCGCCGCGCGGTTTCGCTCCGCCTTGCCCATTCCTGTCCTGCCTTGCCACGAGGAAGTAGTCGGGTCCGCCTGCCGGTGACCATGCTAAGGGCCAGGCAGCACCTGGGCCGCATTTGTTATCCAAGCGCAGCCGTCAGCCAGCCCCGAGCGGTCTTGGCAGCCTCTCAATGTAACGCCCTCAACCTGAACGTTCACTGAAGACCCGGTCAGCGCACGCTCGGAGCGCCTGATGCGACATCGTCGTGTCAAGGATTCTTGCTTTGCGCAAGTGACAATGGCTATCGTCCGAGTCATGACTAAGCCCACTATCGGCTGGCGCGCCGGGCTCGTGCTCGCCGCGTGCATCGCAGTCGCGGCCACAGGCTGCAGCTCGTCCTCGACTACCTCGTCGGCCGGCGCCAAGAAGCCGGCGGCGACCGGTGAAGCGAAGGTCGCTTACGCGTCCTCACTCGAATATCTCAACGAGAAGCTCTTCGTCCCTGCCTTCACCAAGGCCACCGGGTACAAGTACACAGACTGGGTGAACTCGGCCGGCGCACTTGAGTCAGACATCGCCGCTGGAGAGATAAGCCCCAACGTCTTCCAGAGCGTCGGCGCGGACAACATCACGCCGCTCGAGCCGAAATTCACCTCGTGGTACGTGCAGTACGCTGGCACCTCGATGGTCGTTGCCTACAATCCCAAGAGCAAGTACGCCAGTCAGTTCAAGGCGATCGCCAGCGGCAAGGAGCCGCTGAAGGACTTGTTCCTGCTGATGGAGAAGCCGGGATTCAAGCTCGGCAGGACCGATCCGAACATCGACCCGCAGGGCCGCTCGTTCATCTACATGCTCGAACTGGCCCAGATGGCCTATCACCTGCCCTCGGACACCGTGGCCAAGATCATCGGCACGCCGTTCGGCTCGTCGTCTTCTTCAGAGATCTACGCCGAGGCGTCGCTCGACTCAACGCTGCAGTCCGGGCAACTCGACGCCGCAAGTGCCTATCAGAACCAGGCCATCGAACTGCACCTGCCCTACATCAAGCTGCCGCCGAACATCAACCTCGGCGACTTCGCTGACGCGGCGGAGTACGCGAAGGCGACGGTCACGATCACCGACAACGGCCAGAAGGCGACAAAGACGGGTTCCCCGCTGGTGCTCGACGTCACGACCATCGGCAAGCCGACTGCCGCTGCGGTGGCTTTCGTCAAGTTCCTGCTCTCTCCTGCCGGGCGGAAGCTCTATCAGCAGGGCGGGTACACGCTGCTCACGCCGACTGGGAGCGGCACGAATATTCCCTCCGCGGTGAAGAGTGAGCTGGGCGGTTAGTCCGCAGCGGGTTGCCACGGCCGGCCAGGCAGGGCCGGCCGGGGCAGCCCGCCCGCCAGGTCGGCGCCGGCCGTGGGATGCGCCGCTGACCAGGCGGCTGCACAACGTGTCTGGCATGGCGGGGATCGCCGGCACGGGGATCATCTGGATCGTTCTGCTCGGTCCTGTGATCGCGCTCCTCACGCACCTGTCATGGAACTCGATCGTCAGTTCGCTCACCGCGCCTGGCGCCTGGCAGCCGCTCATCATCTCGCTTGAGTCCGGCCTGATCACGCTGGGCGTGCTGGTCGTGTTCTGCACTCCGCTCGCCTGGGGCCTGGCCAGGGGCACGCTGCCGTTTCCCAGGATCTGGGAGGTCGGGGTGCTGGCGAGCCTGCTGCTGCCGCCGCTGGTGATCGGCCTGCTGCTGATCTTCATGGTCGGTCCTTTCACGTTCGCGGGGCAGGTGCTCGGGCACGTCAATATCTCGACGGTCAACACGTTCTTCGCCCTGGTCATCGCCGAGGTGTACGAGTCGGCTCCGTATTACGTGCTTGGCGCGCAGGCCGCCTTCGCCAGCGTCGACCCCCGCCTTGAGCAGCAGGCCGAATTGCTTGGTGACCGGCCGCTGCGCGTGTTCAGGCGGGTCACGGCGCCGCTGTCCGCTCCCGGTCTCGCCATGGCGCTGGCCGTGGCGTGGGCACGCGCGATGGGTGCCTTCGGAGCGGTCGTGATCATCGCTTACCATCCATACGGGCTTCCGCTGCAGATCTGGACGACGCTGCAAGAGACCGGGCTGGCGTCCGCTCTGCCGTACGCCCTGGTCCTGCTGGTTGTCGCGCTGCCTTTGCCGCTGGCGGCCTACATCTGGAGCGCCCGTGCTCGAAGCCGACGTCGAGGTTGACCGCAGGGACTTCACGGTCCGCGCGTCGCTTGAGGTCGCGCCCGGGGAGCGCCTCGCGCTTTTCGGCCCGTCAGGCGCGGGGAAGACGACCCTGCTCGAGGCGATCGCCGGGCTGATCGTGCCGCACCGGGGGCGGATCACGCTGGCGGGGAAGGTGCTGACCAGCACTCAGGCACCGGTGATCGCGCTGCCGCCATGGCGGCGCAAGGTCGGGCTGCTCCGCCAGGATCCCGGCCTGTTCCCGCACCTGTCGGTCAGGGACAACCTCAGGTACTCAGGCGGCTGCACCGAAGCGGAACTGAGATCGCTGGCGAAGGCGCTCGGCATCGAGGGACTGCTGCGGTCGATGCCTGCCCGGCTTTCCGGCGGGCAGGCCCACCGGGTCGCGCTCGGGCGGCTGCTGCTCTCGCGATGCGACGCGCTGCTTCTCGACGAGCCGTATACCGGGCTCGACCTCAGCTTGCGGCGTAACCTCACCGAGCTGGTGATTTCACTGATCGCGGAGCGGGGGGTCCCCTCGGTGCTTGTCGCGCACGAACTTGCCGAAGCTCAGGCCTTCGCCGACCGGCTCGCGGTGCTCGACCGCGGCAGCCTGCTGCAGGTTGGCTGGCCGTCAGAGGTAGTTCTGCGACCGGCGTCGCGCCGCGTCGCTGAGCTGGTCGGCTACACGGCGTTCGTACCTGAAGGTGACGATCTCATCGGGGTGCATCCTGACCGGGTCCTCGCCGGCTGGCACCCGGAGCGAGGCGTAGCACTCTCCGGTGTCGTGACTGCCTGCCGTCCTTCCGAGGCCAGGTGGGAGGTCAGCTTGCGTACCCCGGCCGGCGACGCTGTCCACGTGAAGCTGCCTGAGCCGCTCCCTGCGGACAAGGAGACGACGGTCACCGTGACCGACCCTCCCCGGTTCGCCACTGACGGGGCGGCACGATGAGCCGGGCAGCGGAGCTGGTGACCGGCACCAGGCTGCGGCTGGCTCGTCAGGTCAGGGGATTCTCGCAGCAGCAGCTCGCCGGCATGGCCGGCGTGTCGCGGCAAGCCGTATCCGCGGTCGAATCCGGCCAGTCCGACCCGTCATTGCGGGTCGCGCTCGCGCTCGCCCAGGCGCTCGGCCTGACCGTCGATGAGCTGTTCGGCAGCGAGGGCGCGATCCCCACCGTGGCGGCCAGCCTGGCATCGCCCGCCGCCGAGGCGCAGCGGGTAACGCTGGCGCCGATCGCCGACTCCTTCGTGGCGCTCCCGCTCGCTGGCCCTACGGTTAGCCGGGCCGGTTTCCTGCCTGCGGGCGGCCTGATTACCGGGCCGGCCGTTGCTGACCAGGTCCGCGTCCGGCCGATCGGGCCGCCGAAGCCGACTCTGGTCATCGCCGGCTGCGATCCGGCGCTGCCGTTGCTGTCTGAGCCGCTGAGCCTGCTTGATCCTCCGATCGGGTTCGCCTGGTGGCCGTGCGCGAGCCGGGAGGCGCTGCGCCTGGCGGGTAACGGCCTTGTGCACGTCGCCGGAGTGCATCTGAGCGGTCAGCCTGATCCTGGCCTGATTCCCGACGGCAGCCAGGTCATCGGGTTCAGTGCCTGGCACGAAGGGCTTGTGCTCCGGCCGGAAGACGCGGACCGGATCAAGGGACTGGACGACGTGGTCAGCGCCGGACTGCGCCTGGTGAACAGGGAGCCTGGCGCAGAGGCGAGGAGCGTGCTCGACCGCGAGCTGGCCGGGATCGGGATCCCCGGCGGGCAGGTGCCAGGCTACGAGACCAGGGCGACGGGGCATCTCCAGGTCGCGGAGGCCGTCGCCACGCGGCTGGCCGACGCGGGGGTCGCCAGCGAGCCCGCCGCACTCGCCTACGGGCTCGCTTTCCTGCCGCTCGCGGCCGAGCGATTCGACCTGGTCATCCCGGCCGGGCAGGCGGCGTCTCGCGAGGTGCAGGCGCTGGTGAAGGTGCTGTCCTCGCGCTGGCTGCTCGATCAGCTCGGCAGCCTGCCCGGCTACGATCCCGCACCTTGCGGCCAGTAGCTGACCTGACCGGCCGCCTCTGCTGAGAGCAGATTCTCTCGGCGGTGAAAATGTTGGCGTCCGGTGGTGCTGATCGGCCACGATGGACGACATGAGACTTCTGGTACTTGGCGGTACGCATCATGTCGGACGGGCGGTCGTAGAAGAGGCACTGGCTCGCGGGGACGAGGTCATCACGATCAACAGGGGCGTCAGCGGTGTGCAGGTCCCTGGCGCTGAGGCCAGGCACGCGGATCGTACCGATCCCGAGCAGCTTCGGGCCGCGCTGGGCTCGGATGACTGGGACGCGGTGATCGACACGTGGAGCCAGGCCCCGCGAGTCGTCCGTGACTCGGCGGAAGTGCTCGCTGACCGTACCGGGCACTACGGCTACGTGTCGAGCCGCTCGGTCTACGCCTGGCCGATCCCTTCAGGTGCAGATGAGAGCGCGCCGGTAGTCGAGGCCGACGCCGACAGCGAGGAGTCCGCTGACTACGCGGCCGCCAAGATGGGCGGAGAACTGGCCGTCGGGCGGTACTTCTCCGGCCGATCGGTCATGGCAAGGGCCGGGCTCATACTCGGGCCCTACGAGGGGGTCGGGCGGATGCCGTGGTGGCTGAGGCGCATCGAGCGGGGCGGGGACGTGCTCGCGCCGGGACCGAGGGACTTCCCCCTGCAGTACATCGACTGCCGTGACCTGGGGCGGTGGATGCTGCACGCCGCTGATGCCGGCATCAGCGGCGCCTTCAATACGGTCAGCCGACCCGGGCAGGCGACCATGGAGAGCCTGCTCACGGCGGCGATCGCCGCCGTCGGGTCGGACGCCAGGCTGGTGTGGGCCTCGCCGTCCGTGCTCGACGCGGCCGGGGTGGAGGGCTGGACCGAGCTGCCGATCTGGATCTCGCCGGAAGGCGAGGGTATCGCGCTGCACGACGGGAACGTCGACGCGGTCTACGCGGCGGGTCTGGTGTGCCGGCCTGTGGAGGAGACGGTGAGTGACACGTGGCGCTGGCTGCGGGCTGAAGGCGACCCGGCGGTCAGGCCGGGTCGGCCAGCACACGGCATCGACCCTGAGAAGGAAAGGAAGATCCTCGCCAGCCTTGGCTAGCTATCCGGGCTAACGTCGGCCGAGCGAGCGCGGTGTCACCACCTTGTCTGGCTTGACCACGTAGATGACGCGGCCCTGCGGGCCGATCGGGTTGGCGTAGTCACGGCCGACGTACTTGCGGGAAAGTTCGTCGATGTGATCGCGGGCCTTCTGGCCGTCGATCGTTTCCGTGACGTGCCCGCGGATCTCTGACCAGTCCCACGGGTCTGAATCCGAGTGGATCAGGACCGTCACCCTGGGGTCGCGGCGGATGTTACGGCCGCGCTGCCGCTGCGGCTCGGTATTGATGAGGATGTTCTCACCGTCGGTGTCGATCCAGGTGAGCTGCGCCTGAGGCTGGCCGCTCGGCATCAGCGTGACGACCGAGGCGAGGTTCTTGCCCTTGGCGAGGCGGACTGTGTCCTGATCGAGTGGCACGCGCTAACTCCTGAGTTTCGGGGCTGACCAGCCTGCGACGGCGGCAGCCATCATGCTACGCACCCCTGGCTGCCACAGTCGCCGCGGTGTTTAGTGGCTGAAAACCGGGACGATCATCGCACGGGCGATGGTGTGGAAGCGCAAGTTGAAGCCCGCCACGGCGGGGGACACGTCCGAGTCCACGCCCTGCGATGCGAGCGAGTCCGTGTCGAGTGCGTGCACGGCGAAAACGTACCGGTGCGGCGGCTCGCCGGCCGGGGGAGCGGCGCCGCCGAAGTCCTTGGAGCCGTAGTCGTTGCGGACAGAGAAGGCACCTTCTGGCAGTCCCGCGCCGCCGGCCGCGCCGGCGCCCGAGGCAAGCTCCGTAACGGACGCCGGGATGTCGAGCACGAGCCAGTGCCAGAAACCCGAGCCGGTCGGCGCGTCCGGGTCATAACAGGTGACGGCGAAGCCCTGAGTTTCCTCAGGGAAACCGCTCCAGCTCAGCTCGGGGGAGATGTTCTGGCCGGTCATGCCGAAGCCGTTGTAGACCTGGTTGTCGCCCATCTGCTCGCCGTCGGACACGTCGGTGCTAGTCACCGTGAACGATGGCACCTGGGGCATGAAATCGTAGGGCAGCGGTGCCCGGTCGGACATGGGTCCTCCTGGAGTTGCTTGCTGAGTGTGCGGGAACTGGCGCCAACGCTACTCCGCGAACGATTTGCCGCAGCGCGAACGTGGGCATGCGCCACCAACGGCTACCGTTGCTGCCGTGAAGCTGAGGTGGTTGCTGTCAGCACCGGTGCGCCGTGGTGCGCTGGGGCTGATCCTTGTCGCCGTGGTGTTGTTCCCCGGCGGGGCGGCCGCGCTTCGCAGCAAGACATGCAGGGAGCCCGGCTGCCCGGCGCACGGTGCCGTCATCTGGTCGCGGGTGCTTACTGGTTCCTGGCAGGTGCAGAACGGTGCCGAGGGAACTGTCTACGGGGACGGTCAGGCCTATGCCGCCATTGGCAGCGGAGTCGCGGCGATCGGGTTCGGGCTAACGCTCGACGCCTACGACGAGGCGACCGGTTTCCCCAGGTGGACGGCGGCTCTCGCAGGCGTGCCCCTCGGGTCAACGATCGTCTCTGTGCGAGCGTGGCCGGGAGTCGTGACAGCCGGGGTCTCGGTGGCGGACGCCGGTGCCACCGCTTCGCGTGAGGAGTTCGTCCTCAACGCGGCGACCGGCAAGCAGATCGCTGTCTACCCCGCGGCCTCGCTAGGCGGGGCAGTCAGCGCTAACCGGACGCGGACCGTGGTCGTCGGGCCGGATGGGGTTACGTGTTACGCGAACTCAAGCCGCAAGGTTCTGTGGAGGCATCTGACGGGAGCATCCGGGCAGGCATGGGAGGTCGATGGCAGCGACCTGTACGTCACGGTGTCAGCCACCGGGGAGGCGGGCACGGCACCAGTGACCGCCGTCAGGCAAATCAGCCTGAAGACGGGGGCTCAGCGGTGGATCAGGCCGGACGGCCGGTCATTCGCGGGGCGGCTGAGCGGCGCGGCGGACGGATCGCTGTTCTTCTCTGGTGAGTCAGGCCTGAGCATCTACAGCACGGCGACCGGGCGGCTGACCGGTTACCGTGCCCATGCCGTGCCCGAGGTCGTCGACCCGGTGCAGCAGGTGCTTTACGTGGAGGTGAACGGGGCGCTGCTCGGGATCGATCCGGTCACGGGTCATAACGAGCGAGGGACTTCTTACCCGGGGCCGCCAGGGACTTACGGTGTGCGTGGCGGGGTCGCGCTTGGGCTCGACCCTGGCGCCGACGGCGCGGCCTGGGGATACAGGATTGCCAGGAAGCACGTGAGCTGGACGTCTCGTGTCCTGCCCTGGCCGCATTTCTTCGTCGACTTGTCTGGCATCGGGGGCAGCGTTGATCCTTCCAGCGGGATGGTGCTGCTGATGACCTGCGGCAAGGCGGGCGGAGTAGTGCAGTCCAGAGCTATGGCCGGCGGGGCGGGGCAGGTATGCCTGCGGCCGACACTGGTAGCTATTCAGCGGTGACGTCCGCTGGCGGGGCATGGGGTTCTTTGGGAGAACGTGCCTTACACATGCGCGCCATTGTCCCGCCGCCCGTCCGCAGACCCCGGCCAGCAGCATCAGATGTCCACCGATGCTGTCCGCCCCGCGCCGGCTACGGCATCAGAGTCCCAGCGACGTCACTGGGACAGCATCAGGTGGCCAACGTTGTCACTTGATCCGCCCTGCCAGCAGCAACGCTGGGTCAGCGATGCCGCCTGCCGGGCGGCGCCTGGCGATCTACGCTGACTTGATCGAAATCGACTGGCCGTGACCGATCGGTACGTCTGGCGAGGCAACGGCGCGTAGCCTAGGTCGGGCAGAATGTGATGCAAGCGCCTGTAGCTCAGTGGATAGAGCGGCTGCCTTCTAAGCAGTTGGTCGCAGGTTCGATCCCTGCCAGGCGCGCTCGGGTTCCGTGCAGGTCAGAGGGGTGCTGACCGAAGTTCTCTATCTTGTCACGAGGCTTTCCTGGGCTTCCGTGCCCGTTGCGTGCCCGATCCCTTTCGCTTCAGTTGGTCGCGGGCCAGCTTGTCTAGGGTGTCGGCGATGGCTTGCTGGCGTTTGTCGCTGCCATGCAGGTAGATCATGGCGGCCCGCGCCATGTCGTCTCGGAGCGACCCTGATAACCGGATTGCCCAACCATCTAAGTGATAGCTAGATGACTTATCATCTTGGCACCTAGCTTAC
>DATJLT010000364.1:0-9762 GCA_035509195.1 Streptosporangiaceae bacterium
CCAGCACTCGACCTGTTTGACGAAGTCCGAGTACGCGAACACGCGGGCATTCGCGGTCGCGAGCTGCCGCTTGAGCTCGGCGCTGAGGTCAGGCACCCCCCGTGGCGTCATCGGAACCGGCGGGCGGGGTGCAGCGCCAGGCGCGGTAGCCATGACAACCTGGGCCGGTTGCTGTTTGGGGGTGTTTGATGGCTGCTGGGGTGATTGTCTTTTGAAGAGTCCCATGGATGGGATGGTAATAGCGTGAGCGACCGTGCGCAGTGGGTACGTATCTGGGGTGAAGGGCGACCGGGTGGAGATCGTCGTGGACGCCGGCGGTGACACGACGAAGACCTACGAGGTGGCAGCGACCAGGGCAGGCCGGCGCGTCGAGGTCGTCAACCGGCGAGGCCAGATCGAGGTCAGCGAGGTGACGAGGGGCGGCACAACGGTGCGAACCGCGAGGTTCATGGCGAGCCGCGTGATCGCGATCGTCGAGCACCCGGCTCCCAGATCCGCGGCTGTGTCGCAAAAGCAGCAGTAATGTCCCAGGGGTGGGACAGCCGCGACCGAGGGCTGGCAGACTGGCGGCGTGGCTGAGACCGATGAGAAGGCTGATCTGAAGGAGTACCTCCAGGAGGCGCGCGAGGCGCTGCTCTGGAAGCTGGACGGCCTGTCCGAGTACGACATCAGGCGGCCGATGACGCCGACGGGCACCAACTTGCTCGGCGTCGTGAAGCACGTGGCCAGCGTGGAACTTGGCTACTTCAGCGACACGTTCGGGCGGCCGTTCGGCGAGAAGCTGGCCTGGGAGGTGAGCGATGAGGACTTGCGGCGGCTCGGCGAACTCGGTCCTGATGTGCTTGTCGCCGATCTCTGGGCTACGGCCGACGAGTCGCGCGAGGAGATCGTGGGACTTTACCGGCGGGTGCAGGCGCACTCCGACGAGACGATTGACTCGCTGCCGCTCGATGCGCCAGGGCACGTGAAGTGGTGGTCGCCCGGGCACAACGACGTGACGCTGCACCGGATCCTCGTGCACGTGATCGCCGAGACTCACCGGCATGCGGGGCAGCTCGACATCGTGCGCGAGCTCATTGACGGAGCGGTCGGCGTGAGTCAGGAGGGGACCAATATGCCGACGGCAGACAAGGCCTGGTGGGAGGCTTACCGCGCCAAGCTCGAAAGAGTGGCGCGAGAGGCTGGCAGCTAGGTCGGCCTCTGGTTAACGAGCCGGGAAACGTACAATGGTGCGGGGTGCGCACAGTCGCTGGGCTTTTCCTCCTCTTTAATGTGGATTTCTCGGCATTGCTTCCGATTTTCTCTGCAAAGATACTTGCCATTAGTTAGCTATTTACGAGCCAGGTACCTGAGCGTATGTTGAGGAAGGTCGTCCCGTACGTCGCCTGTCGGGTGCTGGTCGCGAGGAGCCTCAGGGATGCGGATTCCGCGGATACTGTTCGTCGTGCCCGGCCTGTTAGCCGGCCTGCTCGTACCGGCTTTACAGTCCTCGCCTAAGCCCCTTCCCCCTGGGGCCGTGGGCATGATCACGACGGACTTCGCCAGGGATTCGGTAACCATTCATGAGGGTCAGCGGCTGACGCTCTTCAACAATTCGACGGTCATTCACGTGATCGGGCCCGGCCGCAACGGCCGGATCATCGGACGCGAGAAGAACGTGCCGGTGAGCGGCTTTCACGTCATGCCGGTGAACAGCGTGTACCGCACGCCGCCGTGGAAGACCCCTGGCACCTACTGGCTGACCTGCTCTGTCCATCCGCACATGACGCTCAAAGTCATCGTGCGGTCCTGACCTTTCCGCAGATACCGGCAGCCGATGGTGAGGGAGGAGGGAAGCCATGAAGTCAGTTCTCCGCAGTGTCAAGCATGTTCGCTACGTGCTCGGCTCGATGAGCGCGGTGCTGTTCAGCTCCGTCAGCGGCAGCACCTTCTAAGGTAAACCGCTCTGCCGGGCCGGCCCGTCCTGCGGACGGTGCCGGCCCGGCACCAGGCGCGGAGGGAGCAGACCATGTTCGAGACCGGCGTCAGGCAGGTCCGCTTTGCCGTCGGCATGGTGTCGGGCCGCCGCTTCAGCACGGCCAACCTGGCCAGCCTGGTCAATGACGCTGTTGCCACGATCGCGGAATTCGGCGAGCCTGGTGCCGACGCCCAATCCTTGCTCGGCGGGCCGCTGCCCGACCCAGAGGAACGGCGCGAGTTCGCTAATCGTGCACTGCGCCGTACCGCGCGCCGGCTCGCACAGCGCTCGCCGTTCTACGCACGGCGGTTCGCCGCCGCAGACGGCGATCCGGCCAAGATCGACGTCGCCGCGTTGCGCGCCATTCCGGTCACCGCCAAGCGCGACCTCATCGAGCGGCCAGGAGACTTCCAGTGCACCGACGTCGAGCGATACCTGAGCACGCGCACGACCGGCACGACCGGCAAGCCGGCCGAAATCTGGCTGTCGCGTTATGAAATGGACCTGTGGGCAGGGTTCGGCGCTCTGGCGTCGGTGATCAGGGATGAGTTGCGCACGACAGACATCATGCAGGTCAACGTCAGCTCCCGTGCGGTCGCGGCCACTCACCTGGCCGCCGCTACCTGCCGTCTGACCCAGACCGGCTGCCGCCTCGTCGGCGTGCTGCCGCCCGACGACGCACTCGACAGCCTGTGCGACGGCGGGGCCACAGTTCTCTCTACGTACCCGAGCTACCTCGCAGAACTGCTCAACGCGGCGCGGCGACGCGGCCTGACCGCGGACGACTTCAAGCTCAGGCGCATCACGGTCGGTGGCGAAGTGCTGTCAGATCGCCTGGCCGAAGCCGCTGGCCGTACCTTCGGGGTGGCCAGGGTCGAAGACGTCTTCAGCATGACCGAAGTCATACCGATCTCGGGACGTACGTGCTCGCAAGGTCACCTGCACATTGACCTGACCAGCGGCCACGTCGAGCTGCTCGACCTGGTGACCGGCGAGCCCGCCGCGCCTGGCGCGCTCGGCACCGTCGTGATCACGCCGTACTTCCCGTTCCGCGAGTGCATGCCGGTATTCCGTTACGACACCCGTGACATCGCCAGGTGCCTGCCAGACGAGGCACTCGACTGCGAGCTCTCCGGCATTCCCGCGACGAGCCCGATCCTCGGCAAGGCGGGCTCGCTGCTGGAAACCGCCAGCGGCAACGTGATCACGCCAAGCAAGCTCGTCAAGGCCATCGAGTCCCTGCCTACCGAGCCCTGGCCGGCCAGGTACCTGGCCGAGGTCGAAGAGGGCAGGCTACGGCTCACGCTGCCAGAAGCCGCGATCTCCGGCTACGGCGAAACCGCCGCGGTCAGGCACCTGGCCGAGGCCGGCGTGGACGCGGACCTGATCGTCGTCGCCGACGATCAGGCGGCTCAGCTCAGGCACACCAGAAGCGACCTGCACGAGACGTCGTTCGGGGCGGCGCAAGCACTGATAGGAGCCTGACATGCACGCTGTGTTCGCGATCCCGCTCTGGCAGCAGAGCCTGATCCAGGCCACCATCGCGATGATCGCCGCGTTCCTTGTCTGCTCCCTTGCCCTGTACTATTTCAGGCGCGTTCGGCTCGAACGCCCGCCGATCGGCACCTTCAACGCACGCGACATCACGATCCTGCTCGCGATCATCCTGGCGCTCCCGTTTCTCTATGCCGTGCTGCCAAGCTGGGCGATCACGTGCTTCCTGGTCGTGACCTTCGCCTGCTCGCTGTCGATCGGGTACCGGCAGGTCATACGCAGCCAGACCGTGCTCTGGCTGATCATCGGGGTCCTGATCGGCGCCAACATCTATGAGGGCCACCGCATGATGGGCACCGTACTCGGCTGGCAGGTGTGGTGGCTTGAGCTCGACATCCTCGTGATCGGCGGCGCCGTAGCGGTCGCGAACCTTTACATACAGGGCGGCATGCGGCTGAAGCACGTGGCGTACTTCGCGCTCGCGCTGGCCGCGTACGACGTGTTCTCCAGCCTCGTCATCAACGTGACCGCCGTGCTCGTCGAGGAATTCGTCGGCCAGCCGCTCGATCCCACCTTCGGCTTCAGGTTCGGTGCGGTCAACTACGGCATCGGCATCGGAGACCTCCTGATCTATGCGCTGTTCGCGGTGGCCTGCTACAAGGCTTACGGCAAGGCAGCGTCGCGGGTGGCGATCGTGCTCGCGGTTCTCCTCGGAGGGGCCGCGCCCAGCCTCTGCCCGCTGGTGATCGAGCTGATCGACTTCCGCAACGACATCCTGATCCCCTCACAGCTCTTCTTCGCCCCGGTAGCCTTCGTCGCCTACCTGTGGATGAAGCGCAGGTACGGCCGTGAGCGCACGATGGGCGAGTACCTGGCCAGTTCGGACAACATCGCTCCGGACTCGGCGTCCGCGCCGGCGCCGGCCCGCGAGCCCGTATCTGTCTGAGCCGCGGAGGTGGCATCGCCTTGCCCGGAGTGAACCCCGGGCTCAACATCACCGACCCGGCCGTCATCGCCGCCTTCAGGACCACGCTGTTTCATGAGGCGCTGCTCGTGCTGCTGATCTTCGGCGTGCTTGCCCTCCCGGTCATCATCGCGAAGAGGCTGACCGGCCCGGCCGAACCTGAGCCGGCCGGAGCTGAGCCGGCCGGCCGGCGAGTGCTCCTGATCGGTTTCGGGAACCTGTGGCTGCTAGACGGCCTGCTGCTGCTCCAGGCCAAGGTGGCACTCGGCGTGCCGGCGACTGACATGGCGCCGGTCGCCTCGAGTTCGCCCCGCTGGGTGCAGGAACTAGTGAACTGGGCAGGCACCACGTGGTCCTATCACCCGGTCCAGGTGACGGCGGCGATGGTCTGGCTGCAGGTCGGCCTCGGAATCTGGATGCTGGCCGGCAGCCGCGGGATCGGATCGCGCGTGGCCGGGCTGGCGAGCGCTGCCTGGGGACTGGTCGCCTGGGTCTTCGGAGAGTCGTTCGGCGGCATTTTCGCTTCAGGACCGTCCTGGCTGTCCGGCGTGCCCGGAGCGGCTCTGCTCTACGTAGCCGCCGGAGTGCTGATCGCGCTGCCAGCACGAACCTGGCAGTCGGCCAGGCTCGGCCGGGTCATCCTGGCAGTGCTCGGGATCTTCCTGATCGGAATGGCCGTCCTCCAGGCCTGGCCGGGCCGCGGCTACTGGCAAGGTCTCTCGCACGGGCAACTGGCTCCGCTCGCCGGACGGGCCGCGTCGCTGTCACTGAACTCGCAGCCTCGGCTGCTGAGCGACGTGCTCTCCTCGTTCTCCTCGTTCGACGCGGCGCACGGCTTCGCCGTCAACCTGGTTGTCGTGCTGGCGCTGGCGGCTGCCGGGGTCGCCTTCCTCAGCGGGCGGCGGCGGCTCATCCGCCCCATCGTGTTCGGCTTCGCGGCGCTCTGCCTGGTCGTCTGGCTGCTGTGCCAGGATCTCGGGGCACTCGGCGGTGTGGGGACCGATCCTGGCAGCATGATCCCGTTCGTCTTGCTCGCGGCCAGCGGGTACCTCGCGCTGACCAGGCTCCCTCAGCCAGGTCGGGTAGCTGAGGGCGCCGTGGACCGGTCTAGGCAGCCGATCTCGGGCGGTGAACTGGTAAGGCGCCTTGGCCTTGCTGGAGCTGGTCCGGTACTCACGATCGGCGGGGCGGCACTGATCTTGTTGGGCGCGGTGCAGCTCGCTTCGGCGGAGGCGAGCAGGAACGCCGATCCTGTGCTGGCCGAGTCGATCACTGGCTCCCCGGCGCCGGTCGACTATCCGGCCGGCGGCTTCACGCTGACCGACCAGTACCGGCAGCCGGTATCGCTGTCCAGCCTGCACGGCAAGGTTATTCTGCTGGACTTCGTTGACCCGGGTTGCGCGGTTACCTGCCCGCCCATGGCCAAGGAGTTCCTGGCAACCGAGCGGTTGCTCGGGCCGAGCGCCCGCCAGGTGGAATTTGTCGGAATCGTATTGTCCGCGACCTCCGGGCAGGCCGGCCGCCCTGAGGCCGTCCTGCGGGCCTTTGACGAGAGGCAAGGACTTGACCGGCAGCCGCGCTGGCTGTACTTGACCGGTCCGCCCGGCCAGCTTCGGAGCGTGTGGCGCGAGTACCGCATTTCCCTGCCCGCGACGGCCGCTGCCGCGGCCAAGGCGGCGAGGGAGTGCGGCGCCGGCCAGGTCGTCGCTTCAGAAGGCGCGGATTCCTACGTCATAGATCGGGACGGTAACGTCAGGCAGCGATTCAGGCTCGGCCTCGGATCAGGTAGCCCCGCGACCGTCTCCTCCTTCGCCGAGGTATACGCGGCCGCGGTCAGGCAGGCACTCAGCGACCCGCGCTAGTACTGCCCCTACTGAACTGGATCGGGAGCCGGATCGGCCGCACCATCGTCAGGCTCGTTACCGTCTTGCCGCGGATCAGCGTTGTCGGCCGGCGAGCCGAACGGCACTTGTCGCCCGGCCAGCACGGCGATCGACGAGAGTATCCCGGTATCCCGGTCACCGACCAGTTCCCATGCCCGTGCCACCCCGACAACGAGCGAGGCCACGATCGCGTAACTGATGCCGTCAAGCGGACCCTGGCTGTGCGGATGCTCGAGCGCGCTGATCCCGTTCACCAGTTCAGAGCCGAAGATCACCAGCAACAGGAGAGCCAGCCCGATCTGGTGCCGCCAACGTTGCCGCGCATACCTTGTCGTGACGATCGAGCGGATGCCCGCAGCGGTGAACATCAGCCCTCCGACGCCAAGCGCGATCGCGGGATAGCCGATGTTGGTGCCCGGCACCAGCGTGAAGAGGGTAATGGTCAGCGAGTTGACGAACGCGAGCAACGCGGCAGCGGCCCGTACCTCCTGAATAACGAACCGCTCGGAGTGCTGGCCGCGGTGGGGTGAGACGGAAAGCGCTACGAACAGCAGTCCGGTCAGCGCACCCGCGCATCCCGCAATGGCGACGAAAAGTTCACGGTATGTCGCAGTTAGCACGGCCATACGTTACCGGCTAATCCCGCCGTCGCGCCCCAAACCCTCCGAACCCGCCCCGCAGGGGCCGCGACCCCGTGCCCGGCGCGGAGCCCGATGCGGGCGCGGGCATTCTTAATGGAAATTCATTGGGCACTTGTGTGAATTGCAAAAGTTGCACGTGGTGCTGACAAATAGCAAGCTGTCCTGAAGCTTACGGATCTCCAGGAGAAGTTAGCCAAATGCAAGGTGCTCAAAATTGCGCCGGCTGAATTTGGCAAATCGGTCACGGCGAAGCGGCAGCAAGCGCGGCTCGGCTGACCAGGTGCCCTTTGGATGGAAAGGAACTTGACCTTTAATGACTTATCCTGCTGCGCCTGCTCTCGCGGGCAACGCACCCGGCCCGACCGCGCGCCTCGAGCCCGACGCGATCGGAGTCGCTCAGGACACGGTGATCGGCATGGCGTCGTCGGCGCCAGGGGTCTCGGTCGGGCTCACCCTCGCCGCTTTAGCAGCGGTCACGGCGTACGGCGGCGGTCCGGTGATCGTGCTGACCGCGATTCCGATGCTGATCATCGCCAACGCTTACCGGCGGCTGAACATGTGGACGGCGAACTGCGGTGCGTCGTTCGAGTGGGTTGGGCGGTCTATCAGCCCGTATCTCGGGTTCCTCACCGGGTGGCTGATGATCGCGGCGTACATTACCGGAGCGGTCAGCGGGGTCGAGGTGATCGGGCCTAACGTCCTGGCTGCCGTCGGCGTCGCTGGCGGGTCGTGGGACGACATTATTATCGCGACGCTGATCACAGTGGCCATGCTCCTCATCGCGGTGGCCGGGATCAGGCTGACCGCGCGGACGCAGGTCACGATGGCCGTCGCCGAGTACGCGATCCTGGCCGGGTTCGCGATTGCCGGGCTGGTGCTCGTGCTCAGGCACGCTCCCGGCACGTTTCACTTTTCCGCGGGCTGGCTGTCGCCTTACGGGATCGCGGGACACGGGAGCCTGGCGGCCGGCCTGCTGACGGCCGTCTACATCTACTCGGGCTGGGACGGCACGCTTTACGTGAACGAGGAAGTCAAGCACCGGCGCCTCAATCCAGGGCGGGCCGCGATCCTGGCCGTGGTATTTCTGACCCTCATTTACGTGCTGGTCATTACCGGGCTGCAGGGAGTCGTGAAGCCTGCGCTTCTGCAAAGGCACGGGACCGACGCGCTCGTTTATACCGCGCAGGCGATCGGGGGCACCGGATGGGCGCGGGTAATGGCGTTCGCGCTCGCGCTGTCCGTGATCGCCGCGACAGGGACGTCGATCGTGCTGACCGCGCGGATCATCTACGGCATGGCGTCCTACCGGTCGCTGCCAGGGCGGCTCGCCAACATCTCGTCGCGGTTCTCGACGCCGGTGAACGCCAGCGTGCTGACCGGGGTGCTGGTGATCGTCCTGACCTGGGTATATCTGCTCGCGACCTCGGTGCAGGGCGCCTTTACGGCAGTGGTGAACGTGAGCGGGTTGCTGTTCGGGGTGTTCTACATCCTGACCGCGCTGGCCACGATGGCGTATTACCGGCGGCGGATCTTCGGCGGGGTCATGGACGCGCTGACGCTGGGTCTCTTGCCGCTTGGGGCCGCCTTGTTCCTCGGCTGGGTGCTGGTTAAGTCCCTGCAGTCGGCGCCGGCGTCGCAGAACTGGTCGCTGCTCGGAGTGCTCGTCTTGGGCGTGCTGCTGATGCTCGTCGCTCGGTTCGGCCTGCGGTCCAGGTTCTTCGGCATTCCGCGCGAGAGCGAGTCCTGATTATGGAGCGGGTTGGCAGGCCGGCAGGGGCCGGTTACGGCATCGTTGGCCCCCTGATGTCGTAGCAAGTCCAGGTCCAGTGACAACGATGGAAACCTGATGTTGTTCCAGCAACGTCAGGTTTCCATCGTTGTCGTTAGGAATGCGCTGCGAACAGCATCAACGGGTCAGCGATGCGGTCAGTCCCGGCGTCACGAAGGATCTGTGCTTGCTGGGCGGAGTAGATGACTACCCAAAGTGGTCATCTATTTACGGCGAGTGATATAACTGGGGCGTGTTTCAGATCGCGCCGAAGAAACTGGTGATCGGGGTCGTCGTGGCCGGGAGTATTGCCACGCTGGCGGCGCGGGATATGACGTCGGCGGCGTCGCAGGAGGCGGCGCGGCCCGCACTGTCGCCGGTCAGGCACGTGTTTGTCGGCGATATGTCAGTTGGGTACAGGATCGGCGGCCAAGGGCCGCCGATCGTCATGATCATTGGCCGGAGCGCGACGATGGCCGAATGGGATCCCCGGCTGCTTGACCGGCTGCTGCGCAGGCACCGGGTGATTGTCTTCGACAATCGCGGCGTGGCCACGACCGACGATCCGTCTAAGGCGACCATGACGATCGGGCAACTGGCCCGCGACACGCTTGGCTTGATGACGCAATTGCGCATCGAGAGGGCGGACGTGCTCGGCTGGTCGATGGGCGGGATGATCGCGCAGCAGGTCGCGCTCGACGCGCCCGGGCGAGTGGTCAAACTGGTGCTGTGCTCAACCACGCCAGGCGGCTCTCACGCTCGTCGGCCATCGCTACGGATCCAGAAGATACTGAAAAATCCTGACTTGTCGGCTACGACGTTGCTGACGCTGAGCTTTCCGCCGGCGCGGGCCGGCGTGCGAAGCGCCGTAGCCAACGGGCTGGCCGTCGCCGTGCAGCCTGACCTGCTGCCCGACAGCTTCACGATCAGTTCGGCGACGCGCGCCCATCAGGAGGAGGCCGCCGCGCGGTGGAACTCGCCGCGGGGCGGCGACTACGACGAATTGCCGTCGATCAGGGCGCGTACGCTCGTTCTGTGGGGTCGGCTCGACGAAG
>DATJLT010000365.1:0-28097 GCA_035509195.1 Streptosporangiaceae bacterium
TACCGACAAAGCGATCGCCCCGGAGACGATGCGCGCTCCGGGGCGATCGAGGCAAACTTCGCTAGGCGCTGGCGCCAACCTTGATGACCTTGCCGCCGGTCGGCAGCAGGCTCCAGCCCACGTTGTTGCCGACGACTGCAGCCGAGGTGTACCAGGCGCACAGTGCGGTCAGGATGCCGATGTAGCCACCGATCTTGATGATGTTCGTGTTCCCCGCGAAGAACCCGATGAACAGCACGATCTCGGTGACTTCCAGGGTCAGGAAGACCACGAATACCGCCGTGTTGACCTGGGTGCTCCACAGCAGCATGTAGGTGTTGAAGATGGCGAAGGCCAGGAGGATCCAGCCCAGGTCGTTGGTGACGTTCTCGCCCTTGACGGTAAGGAAGTGCGTCACGTAGTAGCCGAGGCCGAGCCAGAACCCGCCGTACGTCGAGAACGCGGTCGCACCGAAGACGTTGTTGCGCTTGAACTCCCACATACCTGCTAGCAACTGAGCCAGGCCACCGTAGAAGAAGGCGTAACCGATCCATTCGAGGCCGTTACCCGGGCCGGCGGGCCTCGTCAAGGCGGCGTTATTCGCGGACAGCAGGAACGTCGTCAGCGCGAAAGCGGCCAGGCCCAGTGGCGCCGGATCCGCTACGGTTTGCTCATTTGGACTGCTCACATGATCCTCCTCAGGAGGTCGATGCCGCCCCGAGGCTAGCAAGCTGGAACGGCGGGGTGAAAACTTCCCGGAACCACACACACGCAATGCCGCAGGCCGTGAAGGTCCTAACGGCAGAATGCCGGAACCAGCGGAGAAATAGCCCATCGGGGCTGCCACCCGAAATAAGCCGCCGATTGCCCATGATCCGGCCTTCCAGACTTCCATGCCGGTATCCTCACCAGACTCATATGGAAGATCTGCCCTGAGCGTAACTCTCGTTGTCAATGAACGGGAGACCCCGATTTACGCCGGAATCCGCAGGGTGAGAGCGGGAAGGTTCAGGGCGACGCCGGTCGGCTTAGCTGTGCGGGAAGCTCAGCGGCCGCGGCCCGGTCGAGCAGGAACAAGGTCTGCTGGCTGCCCCTGGCGCCCGCCGCGGGCACCTGGACGGGACCCGCGCCTGACAGCGCTAGCCTGACCGCACCGGCCTTCTCCGCACCCGAGGCGAGGATCCAGACGTCGGAGGCGGCCCTGATCGCCGGCATCGTCAGCGAGAGCCTCGTCGGAGGCGGCTTCGGAGCGCCCCGCACGGCGACCACGGTCCTGTCTTCCTCATACAGGGCGGGCAGGCCGGGGAACAAGGAGGCGACGTGCGCGTCGGGGCCGATGCCGAGCAGCAGCACGTCGAAGCGTGGCACGCCGGCCCTGTCCTCCGGCTGGGCGGCCAGCTTCAGCTCGCGGGCGTACCGGTCGGCGGCCGCCTCAGGGTTCGGGCCGTCAGGTCCGTCAGGACCTGGCATCGGATGCACCCGCTCGACGCCCACGTGATCGAGCAGCGCACTACGCGCCCCTGTCTCGTTCCGCTCAGGATCACCGGCGGGCAGGAACCGCTCATCGCCCCACCAGATCTCGACGCGCCGCCAGTCCACGGCGTCGCGGGCGGGCGCGGCGGCCAGCTCAGACAGCACCTTGGTGCCGATGCCGCCGCCGGTGAGGACCAAGCTGGCCAGGCCCTTCGCGGCAACCGCGTCGACAAGCCTGGTCACGAGCCTGGCGGCGACCGCCTTTGCCAGCAAGTCGCCGTCACGGTGAATGAGAATCTGCGGGACGGAAATGGCGTTACTCCTCGTCAGCGAGCTCGGCTTCGGCTTCTGCCCTGGCGGCATACTCGGCGGCGGCCGCCAGGGTCGCCAGCGCCTCGCCGTACACCTCGTCAGGGTCTAGCCTGCGCAGTTCCTCGGCGATCAGCTCGCCGATCTCGCGGCGATGCAGGGCCACGTGCCGGTCGGGCTCGCCCGGCCTGGACAGCGTCGCGTTCCTGCCGTCGGCCCTGCTGATCACGATCTTGCCGCCGTCGGTCAGGAAACTGACCTCGGTCACGCCAGGGCCGTCAGAGATCTCCCGCCGCACGGGGATGCTCAGGCGTCCGGCCAGCCACGCGACTATCAGCTCGGCACTCGGGTTATCCCGCTCGGCACCGACAGTCGCCTCGTAGATCTCGCCAGGCGGCCGGTCAAGCGTGGCCGCGAGCAGCGAACGCCAGCTAGTCGTCCTTGCCCAGGCGAGATCGGTATCGCCAGGGCGGTAGTTCGCGGCCAGCTCGAGCAGGCGACCTGGCGGGTCATCGCTGGCCGCTACATCGGTGATGCGGCGCTGCCCGAGCACGCCTAGCGGGTCGGCCGACGGCGAGAGCGGCCCGGTACCCGGCCACCAGACCACCACAGGCGTATCGGCCACGAGCAGCGGCGTCACGACCGAGTCCACGTGCTCGTTCAGCTCTCCGTAAATGCGCAGCAGCACGATCTGGCCTGGCGCGTTCTCGCCCACGGCGATCTCCGCATCGAGCCTCCTCGGCCCGCGCGGCTTCCTGGCGATCACGCCGAGTATCTGACAGGGGTGCTCACGCCCGGCCTGAGCGGCCGCCTTCATCGCGTCGTACTGCTCGCCCTCGTCGGTCATCACGATGAGGTTGAGCACCACGCCAGTAGTCAGGCCGCCCATCTGCTGGGAGGCCCTGATCAGCGCGTTCCTGACCGCGCTTGCCGTGGTGTCACTCAGTTCTATGCGCATCGCTGGCCCCCGCCGGCTACAGCCGCCGCCAGGACCGGCCATCGCGCGCCATCATGGCGTCGGCGCTGGCCGGCCCGGCCGATCCGGCCAGATACGGTTCCGGGCGCCCGGCATCGGCCCAGAACGACTCGATCGGATCCAGTATCTTCCATGAAAGCTCGACTTCCTCATGACCGGGGAATAGCGGCGGGTCGCCGATCAGCACGTCAAGCAGGAGGCGCTCGTAGGCCTCAGGGCTCGATTCCGTAAACGACTCGCCATAGGCGAAGTCCATGTTCACGTCCCTGACTTCCATCGCCGAGCCAGGCACCTTGGAACCGAACCGAAGCGTCACGCCCTCGTCCGGCTGCACGCGGATGACCAGGGCGTTCTGCCCGAGTTCCCGCGCGTCTGTAGCGTTGAACGGCAGGTGGGGCGCCCGCTGGAAGATCACCGCGATCTCGGTCATCCTCGTCGCCAGCCTCTTGCCCGTACGCAGGTAGAAAGGCACGCCAGCCCAGCGCCTCGTGTCCACGCCGAGCCTGATCGCCGCGTAGGTCTCCGTGGTCGAATCTGGCGCGATCCCGTCCTCGGCCAGGAAGCCAGGCACGGGAATGCCGCCCTGCCAGCCCGCCGTGTACTGACCGCGCGCGGTGCCCTCGGCGAGGTCGTCTGGGATCTGCACAGCGGACAGCGCCTTCTGCTTCTCGGCCCGCAGCGCGTCTGCCGCGAACGAGACAGGCTCTTCCATCGCGGTCAGCGCGAGCAACTGCAGCAGGTGATTCTGGATCACGTCCCGCGCGGCTCCGATACCGTCGTAGTAGCCGGCCCGGCCGCCGATGCCGATGTCCTCGGCCATCGTGATCTGCACATGGTCGACGTAGCCACGATTCCAGATCGGCTCGAACAGCTCGTTGGCGAATCGGAGCGCGAGCAGGTTCTGTACCGTTTCCTTACCGAGGTAGTGATCGATGCGGAACACGGAATACGGCGGGAAGACGGTCGCCAGCAGGTCGTTGAGGTCCCTGGCGCTGGTGAGGTCGTGTCCGAAGGGCTTCTCGATCACGACCCGGCGCCAGCCGCTGTGCTTGCCGTCTGAGCCGTCTTGCGCGGCGAGGCCGGAGCGCTCTAGCTGGCCGACGACGACAGGGAACTGGTTCGGCGGTATAGACAAGTAGAACGCGCGGTTACCTCCGGTGCCGCGGTCGGCGTCGAGCTCGCTGACGCAGTGCGCCAGCCGGTCGAAGGCATCTGGGTCGGAGAACTCACCGGAAACGAACCTGATGCCTTCCCTGACCTGCTCCCAGACTTCCTCGCGGAACTGGGTTCTCGCATGGGCGCGCACCGCCTCATAGGTCAGCTTCGCGAAGTCCTGATCGTGCCAGTCCCGCCTGGCGAACCCGACAAGCGAGAAGCCCGGAGGCAGCAGGCCACGGTTCGCCAGGTCATAGATCGCGGGCAGGAGCTTCTTCTGCGCGAGGTCGCCGGTCACGCCGAACATGACGAGCACGCACGGCTCGGCGACCCTGGGGATCCGCCGGTCGCGAGGATCCCGCAGCGGATTGCCGGTCACTGCTTGCCCGTCTCCAGCTGAGACTTGATCGTGGCGAGCAGTTCGTTCCACGAGTCAGCGAACTTGCTTACGCCTTCGTCCTCGAGCACCTTGACCACGTCGTCATAGCTGACCCCGAGCGCCTCGAGCTTGGCGAACACCGCGCGTGACTCGTCGTAGGTGCCGGCGATCGCATTGGGTACGACCGTGCCGTGATCCGCGACCGCGTGCAGGGTCGGCTCAGGCATCGTGTTGACGGTGTCGGGAGCCACCAGGTCGTCCACGTAAAGCGTGTCCTTGTAGGCGGGGTTCTTGGTGCTGGTCGAAGCCCACAACGGACGCTGCACGCGCGCACCGCGCGCCGCGAGTGCCTTCCAGCGCGGTGTCGCGATCTCCTGCTCGAACAGCTCGTAAGCCAGCCTGGCATTAGCCACGGCTGCCTGGCCGCGCATGGCCTCGGCCTCCGGCGTGCCGATCGCGTCGAGGCGCTTGTCAACCTCGGTGTCGACGCGGCTGACGAAGAAGGAGGCGACCGAGCCCAGCTTGGCCACGTCGGAATCGGAGGCCTTCTCCAGGCCTGCCATGAAAGCGTCGATGACCTCGCTGTACCGCGTGAGCGAGAAGATCAGCGTCACGTTGACGCTGATGCCCTCGGACAGGCAGGTGGTGATCGCCGGCAGCCCTTCTGCGGTCGCCGGGATCTTGATGAACAGGTTCGGCCGGTCAACCAGCCACCAGAGCTGCCTGGCCTCAGCAATCGTCCGCTCGGTGTCCCTGGCCAGGCGGGGGTCGACCTCGAGCGAAACCCGGCCGTCCACGCCCGCCGACTCGTCGAAGACCGGCCTGAGCACGTCGCACGCCCAGCGGATGTCGTAGGTGGTAATCATCCGCGACGCTTCGCCGACCGTGACCCCGCGCAGCGCCAGGTCGTCGAGCTGGGTGTCGTACGCCGCGCCCTTCGCCATCGCGTGCGCGAAGATCGTCGGGTTCGAGGTCACGCCCCTGACGTGGTCCTCGCTGACGAGCGCGGCCAGGTT
The DNA here is from genome assembly GCA_035509195.1 of Streptosporangiaceae bacterium. Lineage (GTDB taxonomy): Bacteria > Actinomycetota > Actinomycetes > Streptosporangiales > Streptosporangiaceae > Chersky-822. Next base: position 5,288 of record DATJLT010000365.1, read on the forward strand.
GCCTGTGTTTAGCCGGTCCCTGCTGATGTCGTCGAGCCAGATCGATACGCCCGCCGCGGTCAGGTCACCGAGAATGTCTTGTCCGCTCATTCCTCGTCCTTCCGCGCCCGGCCGAGGCTCAGCCGGGCGGCCTGTACCACCCGCTCCGGGGTGATCCCGAACTCTTCGTATAGCTTCTCGTAGGCGGCCGACGCCCCGTAGTGCTCGAGGCTGATGATCTCGCCCGCGTCGCCCACGTACTGCCGCCAGCCGAAACCGACCCCCGCCTCCACGCTAACCCTTGCGGTGACGTGAGGCGGCAGCACCTGGTCGCGGTATGCCCTGTCCTGCTCTTCAAACCACTCGGTACACGGCATCGATACGACGGAAGCCGGTATCCCCTCGCGTTCGAGCTCGGCCCTGGCCGCCAGCGCTATATGCACCTCGCTGCCCGTGCCGATCAAGATCACTCGCGGTTCCCCGCCAGAAGCAGCGGCGATCACGTAGGCGCCGCGCGCGGCACCTTCTGCGCTGCCGATGCCAGCTGCCTTGCGGTCGACGACCGGAACCTTCTGCCTGGTCAGTACCAGGCCTGCGGGCCTGTCGCCGCGCTCGAGTATGGTGCGCCAGGCGACCGCGGTCTCGTTAGCGTCGGCCGGCCTGACCACGTCGAGTCCCGGAATGGCCCGCATGGCCCAGAAGTGCTCGACCGGCTGGTGAGTCGGCCCGTCCTCGCCGAGCCCGATCGAGTCGTGCGTCCACACGTAGGTCACCGGCAGCTCCATCAGCGCGGCGAGCCGCACCGCCGGCCGCATGTAGTCGCTGAACACGAAGAACGTGCCGCCGTAAGGCCGGGTCAGCCCGTGCAGCGCGATGCCGTTGCAGATGCCGCCCATGCCGAATTCCCTGATGCCGAAGTGCAGGGTACGGCCGTAAGGATTGCCGGGGAACATCCTGGTCTTGTGCTCGACTGGGATGAAAGATGGTTCCCCTGCCATCGTCGTGTCGTTGCTTCCCGCGAGGTCGGCCGAGCCGCCCCACAGCTCGGGAAGGACAGGGGCGAGCGCGTTGAGCACCTTGCCAGAGGCCGATCTGGTCGCGATCGGCCCGCCGTCCGCCGGGAACTCAGGGATCGCATCCGCCCAGCCATCAGGCAGCTCACGGACAGAGAGCCGGTCGAAGAGTGCCCGCTGCGCTGGATGCTCTGATGACCAGGCGGCGAACCGCTCGTCCCAGTGAGCGTGCAGCAGCTTGCCGCGGTCGGCGACCTCACGCGCCCGGCTGACCGACTCGTCCTCGACAGGGAAGGTCACGTCCGGGTCGAAGTCCAGGACCCGCTTGGTCGCACGGACTTCAGGCACGCCGAGCGCGGAGCCGTGGGCCTCGCCGGTGTTCTGCTTGTCTGGCGCTGGCCAGCCGATGATCGTGGACAGGCCGATGATCGAGGGGCGGCTCGTCTCGGCGATGGCGGCCTGGTACGCGTCGTAAAGCGCCTGAACGTCTTCCTCGTAGCCGCCTGGCTTGTGCCAGTCGACCCGCTGCGTGTGCCAGCCGTAGGCGGCGTACCTGGCAAGCACGTCCTCTGACTTGGCGATCGCGGTGTCGTCCTCGATCGAGATCTTGTTGTCGTCGTACAGGACGATCAGGTTCCCTAGCTGCTGGTGCGCGGCGAGGGAACTCACCTCGTGGCTGACGCCTTCCTCGATGTCGCCATCGGAGGCGAAGACGTAGATGCGGTGGTCAAAGACGCTCTCGCCGGGCAGCGCATCGGGGTCGAGCAGGCCGCGCTCGCGACGGGCCGCCATCGCCATGCCGACGGCATTGGTCAGGCCCTGGCCGAGCGGACCGGTCGTGGTCTCGACACCGGGAGTGAGCCCGTGCTCGGGATGCCCCGGCGTGATGCTGCCCCAGGTGCGGTACCCGCGGAGATCATCGAGCGTGAGGCCGTAACCCGACAGGTACAGCTCGATGTAGAGAGTAAGGCTCGAATGGCCGCAAGAGAGCACGAACCGGTCCCGCCCCGGCCAGTCGGGGTCGTTCGGGTCGTGCCGCATGATCCTCTGGTAAAGCAGGTATGCCGCCGGGGCGAGGCTCATCGCCGTGCCCGGATGACCTGATCCCGCCTGTTGTACGGCGTCCATCGCCAGCACCCTGATCAGGTCCACTGTCCTGGCATCGGCCGGCGTCCACTCGAAGCCGTTCATCTCGCTCCCCAATCCCGTCCTGACCCGACCCTACCGTGCCGCGCATTAGCCCTAATCGAGCGTTCGCTCGAAGTTCAGGATCGCGTCATTCACCGCTTCCTGGTGACTGAGTACCTGACCGCGATCACGCAGCGCGAAGTGAAGCCGGATCACCGCGATCCAGATCAGGGCCGTATTCGCGACGTGGAACCAGACCAGGCCAGCGGGCAGTCCGGCGAAGTACTGCACGTAACCGAGCACGCCCTGGATCCCGACCAGCCCGAGCACGACCCGGCTGAGCCTGACCGCCCTGGCCGGGGCAGGCAGGAAGTGCAGGCAGGCGACGAGCATGAACGCGACCGTACCGAGCACCCAGCCGATATCGGCGTGGAGCTGGGTCACCGCGGTCAGCGAAAGGAAGTGATATCGCTGGACGTCAGCCGCGCCGGCAAGCGGGCCGCTGCCGGTCACCAGCGTGCCGGCGATCATCATTACCGAGGTGACACCGACAAGTAGCCGCGAAACGAGCATGGTCAGAGGCTGCACGAGTGGCTTGGGCGGGCCGGTGCCTTCTGTGACCCGCACATGCAGCGCGACCGCCGCAGCGAGCACCGGGAGCGTCGCGATGAAGTGCAGCGAGACCCAGAACGGCGCCAGCTTGGTGAGCACCACGATGCCGCCGATGATGGCCTGGGCGAAGATGCCGGCGGGCTGCGCGGCGGCCAGCCAGACGAGGTCGCGGCGGCGACGGCCGCCTTCGCGGTACTGCCACGCCGCGATGAACACGAGCACGGCCACGATCTCGATGGCACCGGTGGCGAGGCGGTTGCCGAACTCAATCCACCTGTGCATGAGCGGGTCTCCGGTCACGCCCGCCGCGACGAGACTCGCCGACGTGCACTTCGGCCACGTGGTGCAGCCAAGGCCGGACTCGCTGAGCCTGACCGCGCCGCCGGTCCAGATGATCAGCGCTGAGGTGACAACGCCCGCCAGCGCGATCCTGCGCATCACCAGCGACGTGGGGCGGACTATCCACCTGAACCGCTCAGCCACGGGCACTTTACCCATCGTAGTACTCCGCCGGGCTGGAGGGCGCGGTCATTGCCGCTCCGGCAGTCGCGACGGTGACGCAGGCGATGGCCAGCCATTGCTTCAGCGCCAGCGACTGGCTGAGCAAGACTACCCCGACGAGCGCGGCGATGGCCGGCTCCAGGCTCATCCAGATGCCGAACACCCGCGGCGGCACCCGGCGCAGGCTCTCGAGCTCGAACCGGTAGGGGATCACCGAAGAGAGCAAGCCGACGGCAACACCTGTGCCGAGGACAGCGGGCTTGAGCAGTGCACGGCCAGCGCTGACCACGGCGACCGGGGTGATCAGCACCGCCCCGACCCCCATAGCGATCGTGAGGCCGGCGCCGCCGCTGAACCGCCGCCCCGTCGATGCGGAGAGCAAGATGTAGCAGGCCCAGGTCAGCGCCGCGATCAGGGCGAAGATCAGGCCGGTCACCACGGCGCCAGGCCGTGACCCCGCGAAGGACGCCGCGCTGATGCCGGAGGTTCCCAGCAGGCCCACGCCGAGCGCGGCGAGCGCGACCCACAGCACGTCAATTCGGCGGCGGGATGCGGCGATCGCGACGCCGAGCGGCCCGAGGAACTCGATCGTCACGGCGATGCCGAGGGGGATCCTGTCGAACGCCTGGTAAATCGAGAAGTTCATCGCGGCGAGCGTGAGGCCGAAGCCCGCGGCAACCGCCGCGTCCTTATAAGCGCGGCTGGTGACGATGCCGCGTACCGCGCGTACGGCCGGCCTGGCACCGAGGCCGATCAGCACGACCGCCGCGACCCAGAGCCGCAGCCCGGTGAGGCCAGCGGCCGACACCGTGCCGAACATGCGGGCAGCGATGCCCGCGCCGATCTGAACGCTCAGGATGCCTGCCCCTAGCAGGACAGGAGCGGGCACGCGCCCAAGCACGTCCTGCTTCGGCCGGCCGGGCGCCTGCCTGGGCGGTGAGATCAGCGACAAGTCACTCCCAGCGGAACGTGCGGGCGGTAACCGCGATCGCGACGACCGCCCAGACCGCGAGCACGAGCAGGTCCTTGCCAGGAACGCCGGCACCGTAGCGCAGCACCGACCGCAGTCCGTCAGAAAGCGCGCCGGAAGGCAGCAGCAGCAGCGCGGGCCGCATTCCGGCAGGGAACTTGGAAAGCGGGAACACGATCCCCCCAAGGCCGAGCAGGACCAGGTAAAGCAAGTTCGCGCCAGGCAGCACCGCCTCGGCCCTGAGTGTCCCCGCCATCAGCAGGGCGAGTCCGCTGAACGCGGCGCTGCCCGCGATCAGCACAGCCAGAGAGGAAAGCAAGGAAACAGGCGTGACGACGGGGTGCCAGCCGAGCAGGATGGCGAGCACGGCGATCAGCAGGACCTGGCCCGCCTCGACGGTCAGCACAAGCGCTGCCTTGGCGGCGATCAGCCCGCTTCGCGACAGCGGAGTCGCCCCGAGCCGCTTCAGCACCCCGTACCTGCGCTCGAAGGCAGTCCCTATGGCCAGGCTGGTGAACGAGGTCGACAGCACGGCGAGCGCCAGGATTCCCGGTGCGATGAATCCGATGCGCGAGCCGCGGCCGACGTTGATCAGTGACTCGGAACTGAACACCACGAGCAGCAGCAGCGGAAGGATGACGGTGAGCACTAGCTGCTCACCGTTGCGGAGAAGGATCTTGATCTCAAGACCGGCCTGAGCGGCGATTATCCGCCGGAGCGGTGCGGCACCTGGTGCGGGGGCCGGCCAGTCCGTCATGCTCTCAATTCCCGTCCGGTCAGGTCGAGGAACACGTCCTCGAGAGTCTTGGAGTCAAACCGCAGGTTTCTCGCCAGCACGCCTTGCTCCGCGCACCAGGCCGTGACGGTGGCGACAACCTGCGGGTCCACTGCGCCGGGAAGTTCGATGAGATACTGTCCGGCCGGTGACTCCTTAGCCAGGCTGTCCGGCGGCAGCGCGGCGAGCAGGCTGGCCGTGTCAAGTGCCGGATCGGCCGCGAACCTGAGCTGGCCCTGCGAGCCGGTCAGGGCGGCCGGGGTGCCCTCCGCGACCAGCCTTCCCTGATCGACGATCACCACGTAGTCGGCGAGCCGCTCGGCTTCCTCCAGGTAGTGCGTGGTCAAGATGACGGTAGTGCCTGAGGAGCGCAGACCGGTTATCAGATCCCAGGTCGCGTGCCTTGCCTGCGGGTCGAGTCCCGCGGTCGGCTCGTCGAGGAAGACAAGTTCCGGCCGGCCGATGATCGCGGAAGCGAGCGAGAGCCGCTGCTGCTGACCGCCAGACAGGCGCCTGAACGTCGTATGCGCGCACCCGGCCAGGCCAAGCTGGCCGATCAGCACCGCCGGGTCGATGGGGTTCGCGTAGAACCTGGCCATCACCTTCAGGTAATCGGCGGCCCTGGCCATCGTGGGAATGCCGCCTGACTGAAGCATCACGCCCACTCGCGCGCGCAGTTCCCTGCCATCTCGCAGCGGGTCGAGTCCTAGCACGCTCACGGTGCCCTCGTCGGGGCGGCGGTAGCCCTCGCAGGTCTCGACCGTCGTCGTCTTGCCCGCGCCGTTGGGGCCGAGCACCGCCGTCACCTGGCCACGCCGCGCTTTCATGGACAGGCCGTCCACCGCTCGCGTGCGGCCGTAGTGCTTCACCAGGCCGCGTACCTCTATGGCCGGCAGTTCTTCCACGCACGCGAGTCTAGGGGGAAGCAGGCATGGCTGGCGCCGAGGGCGTCCTTGTAGTGAGGTATATATGGTTGCTTGCTCCAGTCGGTCGAGGAGTCTTGAATGACGCGGGTGCTGTGGGACGTGGACGGCTCGGTGCGCAGGGCTCTGCACGCGATCGTCCGCGATCCGCAGCTAGGCGAGGTAGTTCTTTCGCAGCCGCAGATGATGACCAACCTGCTCAAGGACCTCCTCCCCGATTCGCCGAGAGAGTCAGCCGTGCTCATCGCCGCCGCGCAGTGCAATCTGGCCGGGGAACTGCAGTCACACCTGGACGAAGGGCTTGACCTGGGCACGGCCTCCCGCCTGACGGCAGGCTGGTTCGCCAAGCGGATGCCGTTCACCAGGGACGCTTGCAGCTGGGTGGTCGGCGAGATGTCGATCGCGCTTGGCGCTGACGCTTCCGCGCTGGCCGAGAGCACGCTCCCCGACACGCAGCCATACTCGGTGAGCCTTGCCGATGACGATGACGAGCAGGAAGACGCGGGCGTCGTCATCGCCTGGGGCGACAACGACGAGGGCGAGACCTCCGTGCCCGCCGGACTCGACAGCGTGATCGCCCTCGCCGCCGGCTGGTACCACAGCCTCGCGGTAACCGAGGCCGGGCGGGTGATCGCGTGGGGGAGCAGCGCCAGCGGCCTGACCAGGGTGCCCGTCGAACTGGTCAACGTCACGGCGGTCTCTGCCGGGCGGTATCACAGCCTGGCGCTCACCGCCTCAGGCACCGTCGTCGCGTGGGGCGCCAACGGCTACGGCCAGTGTTCCGTGCCGGCCGGGCTCACCGGAGTGACGTCCGTCGCCGCCGGCGCCGATCACAGCCTCGCGGTGGCCGACGGCCGTGTCCTCGCCTGGGGCGGGGACGGTTCTGGTCAGACTGACGTGCCTGAGGGGCTGCCGGCCGTCAGCGCGGTTGCCGCCGGCGCCGGGCACAGTCTCGCGCTGACACGGGAAGGCGAGGTCATCGGCTGGGGCCTGAACGACTTCGGCGAGGCATCGGTGCCCGCGGGGCTTACCGGGGTGACCTCGATCACGGCAGGCGTCAGCCAGTCCGCGGCCCTGCGGTCCGATGGCACGATCGTCGCCTGGGGCAGGGAAGACTACGGCATCACCGAGATACCTGAAGGCCTCGCCGACGTCATCGCGATCTCAGGCACGGGCACGCACTGCCTGGCCCTGACCTCCGCCGGGCTCGTCTACGGCTGGGGCAGCAACGACTGCGGCGAGTCAGACGTGCCTGATGTGCTGTCCGGCGTGACCGTGATCGCCGCGGGCTACGGTCACAGCCTGGCTGTCATGCCCGATTAGGCCGAAGTGACGAACTGCGCCAGCCGCTGGGACTGATCGAGGCGGCTCGGCTCGTGCACGTACATCATGTGCCCGGCCTCGTAGTAGGAGAACTCGATGTTCGCCCGGAGGTCAGGCGGAATCGCCAGGTGGGCGACGTCGCGCTCGGCCGCGAAGTAAGGGGTCGCCGCGTCGTAGTAACCACAGGCGACGTGGATACGCAGGTGCGGATTGACCCGCATCGCCTCGGCCAGCTTGTCGAGCACGTAAAGGTGCTTCGCCTCGAATTCCTTGTAGGACCACGGCTGTACTCGCTCGCTGAGCACGTCGTAGAGCAGGTCGCTCGAGTAGCTGAGTTCGGCGCGCACGTAGTGATTGAGCACGGTCGCGTAAGGACCCATGATCGCGTCGATCGACGGGTCCGTAGTCCAGTGCTCGTGACCAGCGTCGCTGTCCCAGCCGAGAAACCGGCCGTCTATCCGCCCGACGGTGCGGTGCTGGTCACGCATCAGCTCGGTGAGGAACCTGACGTGCTCGGGCCGCAGGTTCACCGCGTCCACGTACCGCGGAGACAGCCCCGTCAGCGAGGCGATCTTCGCGATCGCCGCCGACCGCTCGTCCGCCGTCGCGCGCGCGCCGAGTGCCAGCACGCGCTGGTACTCACCCGCGGCGTACTCCTCTGCCTCGTCGAGCACCTCACGAAGCGGACGATCCCCGGCCTTTCCGTGATAGTGCGCGATCGCCGCGTAGGTCGGAAGGTAGTTCACGTACGGGTCGTCGTTGCCGGGCGTGAACATGATCGAACCGCCATCGAGGAAGGTCGAGAGCAGGATGAGGCCGTTCAGGTACAGGCCTGACTGCTCTTGCAGGTACCTGGCTATCGCCGCCGCGCGCGTGGTGCCGTAGGACTCGCCGCACAGGTACTTGGGTGACATCCACCGCTCGTTGCGGGTCGTCCACAGCCTGATGACCTCGGCGACCGACTCGACGTCGCCGCCGTAGCCGTGGAAGTCGGCGGGCTTCTCGCCCTTGACGGCCCGCGAGAACCCGGTGGACACCGGGTCAATGAACACCAGGTCGGAGTGCTTGAGCAAGGTCTGCTCGTTGTCGGCGATGCCGTAAGGCGGCGGCAGCAGCGCGCCCGCGTCGCCCATGATGACGCGGCGCGGCCCGAGCAGTCCAAGGTGCAGCCAGACGCTCGATGAGCCAGGCCCCCCGTTGAACGCGAACGTGACCGGGCGGCTACGGTCAGCGCCCTCGAGGACGTAGGAGGTAATGAAGATCTCGGCCTTCGGCTCGGCACCGTCGAACTTGTCGTCAGTGTGCCCCTCTGCCCGCAGCACGATCCGGCCGGCGGTCGCGGTGTAGCGCAGCTCGGCGCCGTCCGCCACGATCGTGTGCTGGGTGCTGACCAGGTCATCAGCCGGCTCAGGTTTCGTGCTCGCCGCACCGGTCTTATCAGCGGTCTTATCGGCAGGCTTATCAGGAGTGTCGTCGGCCATGCTGGGATGCTAGCCGGTCACGTTCACCGGCTCGACGCGGCGGCTGTCAGGGCGCGGAACAGCGCCTGCTGGTTGCCGGCTTCCGGATGCCATTGCACGCCGATCGCGAACGGGTGCGAGCCGAGCTCGAACGCCTCGACCAGGCCGTCATCGGCCCATGCGGTAGCGGTCAGCCCGTCGGCAAGCCGGTCGACGCCCTGGTGGTGATGCGTGGGCACCGCGACAGGACCAGGCCCGACGATCGCCGGCAGGCGGCCGGTGTCGCCAACGACGACCTTGTGCTCGCCGTAGCCACCAGAGACGGGGGAGTGCTTCTCGTGACCGACCACGTCAGGCAGGTGCTGGTGCAGTGTCCCGCCGAGGGCGATGTTCATGAGCTGCATGCCGCGGCAGACGCCGAGCACGGGGGTAGCCGACCCGAGCGCGGCACGGAACAGTGCCAGCTCGGCGGCGTCCCGCTCGGGCCTGATGATCGTCGTGTGCGGTCCGGGCTCCTGCCCGTAGTGCTCGGGATGCACGTCGGGCCCGCCGGAAATAATCAGGCCGTCGAGGCTGCTGACCGCTGCCTCAACGCCAGGGACAGGCGGCAGCAGCACGGGTACCGCGCCGGCCGCGACCACGATGTCCACGTAGGTCTGCGGCAGCAAGGTCGCCGGCTGCTCCCACTGGCGCCACGCCGCCACCTCGGCATAAGCGCTGATCCCGACAACAGGAGTCTGATTCATAGTGGTGTCACGTAAGCCCCGGTAATACCGCCGTCCACGAGGAACTGGGAGGCGGTGATGAATGAAGAGTCGTCACTGGCCAGGAAGGCTACCGCAGCGGCGATCTCCTCCGCCTCAGCGAACCGCCCCATCGGGACGTGGACGAGCCGCCGCGCCGCCCGCTCTGGATCCTTCGCGAACAGCTCCCGCAGCAGAGGCGTGTTGACCGGCCCTGGGCACAGCGCGTTGACCCTGATGCCTTCCCGCGCGAATTGCACGCCGAGTTCCCTGCTCATCGCCAGCACGCCGCCCTTGGACGCGGTGTAGGAGATCTGCGAGGTCGCCGCGCCGAGCACGGCCACGAACGAGGCCGTGTTGATGATCGAGCCCTTGCCCGCCTTCCGCATGTGCGGAATCACGTACTTGCAGCACAAGTAGACGGAGGTCAGGTTCACTTCCTGTACCCGCCGCCAGGCGTCGATGCCTGTCGTCAGGATCGAGTCGTCGTCAGGCGGGGAGATGCCGGCGTTGTTGAACGCGATGTCGATCCGCCCGTACTCGGCCGCGACACCGTCGAAGAGCGACTGAACCTCGCCTTCCTCGGCGACGTTGGCGCGGACGAACTTGCCTCCGACCTCGGCCGCGGCCGCCTCGCCCGCCGCCTGGTCGATGTCGGCGGCGACGACCTTGGCGCCCTCAGCCGCCAGCCGTTTCGCGCTGGCCAGCCCGATGCCGCTCCCCGCCCCGGTAATGACCGCGACCCGGTCCTGCAAGCGCATGAATCCCCTCCGTCAGTCAGTCGCGATGAAGACGTTCTTGGTCTCGGTGAACGAGCCGAGCGCACTCCTTACAGGCGCTCGAAGCCGCGCCGCAGCTCCCAGTCGGTCACGGCGGCGTCGTAGGCGGCGAGCTCCACCTTGGCGTAGTTCGCGTAGTGCGCGACGACCGGAGCGCTGAATGACCTGACGGCCAGCTCGCTGGCCTCCCAGAGGCCGAGGGCGTCACGCAGCGTGTGCGGAACCTTGGGCCCGTCGTCGGCGTAGGCGTTGCCGGCGAACGCCGGCTCGAGCGGAAGCTCCTGGTCGATTCCGTGCAGCCCGGCCGCGATCATGGCCGCGACCGCCAGGTACGGGTTCACGTCGCCGCCTGGAGTCCTGTTCTCGATCCGCAGCGAGTGCCCGTGCCCGACGAGGCGCAGGGCACAAGTCCTGTTGTCGACGCCCCAGCGGACCGCGGTCGGCGCGAAGCTGCCTGGCACGAAGCGCTTGTAGGAGTTGATGTTCGGCGCGTACGCGAGTGACAGCTCCCGCATGCCCGCGAGCTGGCCGGCGAGGAAGTGCTCGCCGAGCCTGGACAGCCCGTGCGGGCCGTCGCCCGCCATGATCGCCTCGCCGCCCTCAGTCCTGACCGACAGGTGAATGTGGCAGGAGTTGCCCTCGCGCAGGTTGGGCTTGGCCATGAACGTGAGCGACATGCCCTCCTGGGCTGCGATCTCCTTGGCGCCCGTTTTGTAGATCGAATGATTGTCGCAGGTGGACAGCACGTCGCTGTAACGGAACGCGATCTCGTGCTGGCCGAGATTGCATTCGCCCTTGACCGATTCCACGTACATGCCAGCACCGGTCATGCCGCCGGTGATCCGCCTGAGCAAGGGGTCGATGCGGGAAGTGCCGAGGATCGAGTAGTCGACGTTGTACTGGTTGGCCGGGACCAGGTCGGTATAGCCCTTGTCCGCGGCCTGCTCGTAACTGTCACTGAAGACGATGAACTCAAGCTCGGTGCCGGCCAGCGCGACCCAGCCGCGTTCAGCCAGCCTGGCCACCTGAGCCTGGAGGATCTGGCGCGGCGAAGCGACCACGGGGGTGCCGTCGAGCCAGGTGAGGTTGGCGAGGACGAGGGCGGTAGCGGGCAGCCAAGGCACCCGGCGCAGCGTCGGCAGGTCGGGCTCGAGCACGAAGTCGCCGTAGCCGTGCTCCCACGACGACATCTCGTAACCGCCGACGGTGTTCATTTCCACGTCGACGGCGAGGAGGTAATTACACCCCTCGGCATGGTGCGGTATGACTTCGTCGAAGAAATACTCGGCCGACAGGCGCTTGCCCTGCAGCCGCCCCTGCATGTCGGTGAAGGCGAGGATCACGGTGTCGATCTCGCCCGCGTCGACGGCGGCTCGCAGTTGCGCGTCGCTGAGCATCCCCGGCCTCGGGTAGCTGGTGATGCCGTGGCTGTCCGTCATGACCGTCCTTAGCTCGCGAGCTCGCGCTCTATCGCCGCCAGTTCCTCTGCGCTGCCCTGAACCTTAGGCCCGGTAAACCATTTCCGCGCCGAGACGAGTGAGAACAGGAGACTTGCCACCGAGCATGGCGAGGGACTGACCGACGGGGACCGGCGCGCTCCTGCGCGGCTTCCTCACCTGACCCGGCTTGACCTGATCACCATTCGCTCGGGTCCGCGCAGGTTGTAGTTCGACTTGTAAAGCAGTTCCGACTCGTCGAGTTGGGGATCGACGACCCGTGCCGCGATCGCACGGAGCGCGATGGTGGCTTCAAGCCGCGCCAGCGGGGCGCCGAGGCAGAAATGCGGGCCTGCGGCGAACGCCAGGTGCTCGGCGCCGGTTCGCCTGATGTCGAAGACGTCGGCATCGGGGAAAACGGTCTCGTCGCGTCCGGCCGCGGCGAGCAACAGCAGCAAGATCGCTCCGTCGTTGAAGACGGTACCGCCGAGTGACATCCCGCCGGTCGCGATCCTGGCGGTGAGCTGCACGGGAGAATCGAACCTGAGGGTCTCCTCGACCGCGGCGGCTGCCAGGCCGGGGTCCGCGGTCAGCGCGGCGAGCTGGGCCGGGTTCCTGAGCAGGGCCAGCATCGCATTGCTTATCAGGCCGACCGTGGTTTCGTGACCTGCGACAAGCAGCAGCACGCAAGTGGCTATCAGCTCGCCGATGGTCAGGCGCTCGCCTTCGTCCTCGGCCTCGATGAGCTCACTCAGCAGATCATCGCCCCTGCTCGAGCGCCGGGCCGCGATCAGGCCGGTGAAGTACTCACGGAACTCCGCCGCCGCCCTGTCCGCCTCGGCGGTCTCAGCGGGATCGGCGGTGCCGAAGCTCGGCTGCACCGAGTGGGCCAGGCGAGCCGACCAGCCGGCGAACGTCGCGTGATCCTCGGGAGGCACGCCGAGCAATTCGGAGATGATCTGAACGGGCAGTGGATAGGCGAGCTGGCTGACCAGCTCGAACTCAGTCCCGGCCGCATCGAGCAGTTCGCTGGTCAGCTCGGTGATGCGAGGCGCGAGCCTCGCCACGGTCCTGGCCGTGAACGCCTTGGCGACCAGCCGGCGCAGCCTGGTGTGATCGGGAGGATCGAGCGAGAGGAACGACCTGGCGCGGCCCCGCCGCTCGGTTTCGCCAGGTGCCATCGCTGACCTGTCGCGCTGGCTGCTGCTCCTCGGGTCACGCAGGATGCGCGAGCAGTCCTCGTACCGGCCGACCACGACCAGCTTTCCGTCAAGCTCGGTGAACGGCGAAGCCTGCCGCATCCGCGCGTACAACGGGTAAGGATCGGTGATAGTGGCCGGATCGGCGAGGCTTATCAGGTCCGTCAGGCCAGGGGCGATGGTCGCTGCCGCCCGTGCTGCTTCGGTGTCACTTGCCATTGCGGCTCCCCTCGGACCCCACGTATTCCGACATTATGCGAACCTCCGGCGCCGGCTGCACGGGACGGAAGTGGCGGGGTGGTTTGCGGGGCGGGAACGATTTACGGCACAATGATGTTGTGAAATATGTGGGACGGCCGGAGCAGGGCAGCGAACGCGCTGGTGCCGCTCAGGATCCGACTGCGCGGGCAGCGGGTGCTGAGCAAGGCACGCGTGCCCGGATTGCCCGGCTGATCCTGGAAAACGGACCGGTCAGCGCGGTCGCGCTCGGTACGACCCTTGGCCTGACTCCCGCAGCGGTACGGCGGCATCTTGATCAGCTGCTCGAGGGCGGCATGATCGAAAGCCGGACGGCGCGGGTGTACGGGAACCGGGGACGGGGCAGGCCAGCGCGGGTGTTCGCGATCACGGACGCCGGCCGGAGCGCGTTTGAGCACACGTACGACGACCTGGCGACGAGCGCGCTGCGGTTCCTCGCCGAGCGCGCCGGCGACGACGCCGTGACCGAGTTCGCCAGGCGTCAGGTAGCCGAACTTGAGCGGAAGTACCAGCCGGTCGTCGACGCCGCGCCGCCTGGCGGTAAGGTCAGGGCGCTCGCCGACGCGCTGTCGGCCGACGGTTACGCGGCTAGCGCCAATGCCGTCAGGACCGGCGAGCAGCTTTGCCAGCATCACTGCCCGGTTGCCCACGTCGCGGCCGAATACCCGCAGCTTTGCGAGGCAGAAACAGAAGCGTTCGGTCGCTTGCTCGATACGCCGGTGCAGCGCCTGGCGACCATCGCCCGCGGCGACGGGGTCTGTACCACTCACATCACGGCAGCATCACTGTTCCATCCAAAACCGAGCGAGCGCAGTACACCTAACGAGGTCGGAGGCCTGTCCGCATGACAACTACCGCCCGTCCAGAGCTCGAAGGCCTGGACCGCTACAAGTTCGGCTGGGCCGACAAGGACGTCGCTGGGGCCAGCGCGCGCCGCGGCCTGTCAGAAGAGGTAGTACGCGACATCTCGGCCAAGAAGAACGAACCGGAGTGGATGCTCAAGCTGCGCCTTCGCGGCCTCGAGTTGTTCAACCGCAAGCCGATGCCGACCTGGGGATCAGACCTGTCGGGCATCGACTTCGACAACATCAAGTACTTCGTCCGCTCCACCGAGAAGCAGGCGGCGAGCTGGGACGACCTGCCCGCCGACATCAAGAGCACCTACGACAAGCTCGGCATCCCCGAAGCGGAAAAGGCCCGCCTGATCGCCGGCGTCGCCGCGCAATACGAATGCCTCAATTCGACTGCACGGGTGTGGACCGCAAATCGCGGGCAAGTCATGATCAAAGAGATGGAGCCGGGCGACCAAGTCTTCGCGTACGACGAGGAACGCGAGAGGTTCGTCGTCGCGCCGGTGCGCGCGTCAGCTCAGACGGGCGTGCGCCAGACCTTCGAAGTAGAGGCAGGCCCGGCCGGGCGGCGGTTCGTCGCTACGGACAATCATCCGGTACTTGCGCTGCGCGACATGCGCGCGCCCGGTGGCGAGCGGGCGCGCTGGCTCCGTCAGTGGCTGACTGTCGGGGAACTTCGCGCGGGAGATCTGGTGGCCGTGCCGAGGTCGCTGCCGGAATTCGGGGCGCCACACGCCCTGCCTTCCCTGGCGGCGCAGACTCACCACCTTGAAACGCCGTGCCACGTTCCGGTCGAGACGAACATCGATTTGATGTGGCTGCTCGGCCTCTTCATCGGAGACGGCAACCTGCAAGATGCCGGCAAGACCCATAGGATCCAGTTCGCGATTCCGGCGGAAGACAGCGAGTTGCGGGCCGAGGTCGCACGGGTGGCCGGCGAGCAATTCGGGCTCCGCGCGATTGCTGCCGACGCCTATCGGCTGGTGATCAACTCCAAGGCGCTCGTGGACTGGTTCTACAAGATCGGCTTCCACGGGACTTCGAGGTCTAAGCGAGTCCCCGACTGGGTGTTCGGGCTGCCCGCTGAACAGCGACTCGCCTTCCTTGGCGGCTGGGTCGACGCTGACGGATACGTGAAGCCAACTGCCGATGGCTCGGTGATGCTCACCTGCGTCAGCGCGCCGCTGATCGAGCAGGCTCAGGAGCTTGCCGAACTGAGCGGGCTGACCGCCTCGGGCCCCTGGGGCTTCTCCCAGCCCTACAGGCACGCACCTGACCGGGTTGGCGGGGCATTCAGAATCGGCATCAGCGGCTCCTTCGAGCGCCTCGGCTGCCGCAATCCCAAGCGCCTCGAGCGCTTCGGGCGGCGCCAGTACGGACACTCGTTCACCAGCGCCAAGGGCCTTACCTTCAAGGCCCACTGCAACGAGTGGCTCGGCTTCATGCCGGTGACTTCGGTTACGCCGTTCGACGTTGAGCCGGTGTATGACATCGAGGTCGACGGACCGCACAACTTCATCGCCGAGGGCGTCGTCGTCCACAACAGCGAGGTCGTATATCATAAGATTCGCGAAGACTTGGAGGAAAAGGGCGTTATTTTCCTGGACACCGATACGGCGCTCAGGGAGCATCCCGAGTTGTTCCAGGAGTACTTCGCGACCGTGATCCCGGTGGGTGACAACAAGTTCGCCGCGCTGAACACGGCGGTGTGGAGCGGTGGCAGCTTCATCTACGTGCCGAAGGGCGTGCAGGTGGAGATTCCGCTGCAGGCCTACTTCCGCATCAACACGGAGAACATGGGGCAGTTCGAACGGACGCTGATCATCGTCGACGAGGACGCCTACGTGCATTACGTCGAGGGCTGCACGGCGCCGATCTACTCCTCTGACTCGCTGCACTCCGCCGTCGTCGAGATCATCGTGAAGAAGGGCGCGCGGTGCCGGTACACAACGATCCAGAACTGGTCAAACAACGTCTATAACCTGGTCACCAAGCGAGCGGTAGCCCAGGCAGGGGCAACGATGGAGTGGGTCGACGGCAACATCGGCTCCAAGGTCACGATGAAGTACCCGGCCGTCTACCTGATGGGCGAGCATGCCAAGGGCGAGACGCTGTCGGTCGCGTTCGCCGGCGAAGGCCAGCACCAGGACGCCGGCGCCAAGATGGTCCACCTGGCGCCGCACACGTCATCGACGATCGTGTCCAAGTCGGTAGCCCGCGGCGGCGGGCGCACCTCGTACCGCGGCCTGGTTCAGGTACAGGAGGGCGCCGAGCACTCCAAGTCGACGGTCAAGTGCGACGCACTGCTCGTCGACACGGTGAGCCGCAGCGATACCTACCCGTACGTGGACGTGCGCGAGGACGACGTCGAGATGGGCCACGAGGCGACGGTCTCGAAGATCTCAGATGACCAGCTCTTCTACCTGATGAGCCGCGGCATGACCGAGGACGAGGCCATGGCGACGATCGTGCGCGGTTTCGTCGAGCCGATCGCCAGGGAACTGCCGATGGAGTACGCGCTCGAACTCAACCGGCTGATCGAGCTCCAGATGGAAGGGGCTGTCGGTTAATGTCCTTCGACGTGCCTACGGGGCGGGAGGAGGCGTGGCGTTTCACGCCACTTCGCCGGCTCCGGGGCCTGGAAAAAGACGTCCGGTTCGATCTGGGCAAGATTGTTACGGACGTCAAAGCTGGTCCTCAGGTCGCCATTGTGCATCCGCAACATGGCGACCCGAGAATCAGCCCCGCCTTCCTGCCTCAAGACCGGGTCAGCGCACGAGCTTTCGACTCGTTTCGTGAAGCCACAGTCGTCACGGTTCCGGCCGGGGTCGCGGTTTCTGAGCCGGTCTTGATTAGCCTGCGCGGAGAGTCGGGTGAGCATGCGGCGGCCGCGCACACCGTGGTTGAGGTGGGGCCTAACGCTTCGGCCGTCGTGGTGCTCGAGTACTCGGGGTCGGCGACGCTGGCGGACAATGTCCAGTTCGCGGTCGCGGAGGGCGGGTCGCTGAGCGTGGTTTCCCTGCAGGACTGGGATGACGACACGGTGCACGTGTCGCATCACGCCGCTGTCGTCGGGAAGGATGCGACGTTCGCGCATACCGCTGTTTCGCTTGGCGGGTCCGTGGTGAGGCTCTCGCCGTCGGTGAAGTATTCCGGGCCAGGCGGCAATGCTGAGTTGCGCGGGGTGTACTTCGCTGATGCGGGACAGCACCTGGAGCTTCGGCTGTTCGTTGACCACAACCAGCCGAACTGCAGAAGCCGGGTCACCTATAAGGGTGCTCTGCAGGGCGACGGCGCTCATGGGGTGTGGATCGGTGACGTGCTGATCCGCAAGGAAGCAACGGGAACCGATTCCTATGAGGCCAACAGGAACCTGGTGCTGACCGACGGCACGCGGGTGGACTCCGTGCCGAATCTGGAGATCCTGACCGGGGAAGTGGTGCGGGCCGGGCACGCGAGCACGAGCGGGCGGCTCGAGGACGAGTACCTGTTCTACCTGATGGCGCGCGGGATCCCGGTCGCTGAAGCGCGCCGGCTCGTGATCAGGGGCTTCTTCGGCGAGCTTGTCGGGCAGATCGAGGTACCAGAGCTCGCCGACCGGGTCATGGGGGCGATCGAGGGCGAGCTCGTGAAAGGGCTGTCATGACGCCGGAGTTCTTCCGCGCCTGCGCCGTCGATGACGTTCCCGATCTCGGCACGTTCGCGGTTGAGCTGAACGGCGTGCCGATCGTGCTTGTCAAGTCCGAGGGAGAGATCTTCGCGCTCGACGAGTTCTGCACGCACGAGGATGTGTCGCTGGCCGACGGTGAAATCTACGACCACACGGTCGAGTGCTGGCTGCACGGTTCCTGCTTCGACTTGCGAACAGGGAAGCCGACCGGGCCTCCGGCGACTAAGCCCCTCAGTACTTACCAGGTCCGTGTTGACGGCGATGACGTGTTCGTCGGGCTGCACGGCAAATAGAGGAGAACCATTAATGTCCACCCTTGAGATCCGTGACCTGCACGTCTCCGTTGCCGGTCAAGGTGGCGCTGGCGAGAACGGCGACGCCCGCGAGATCCTGCGCGGCGTTGACCTGACCGTGCGTTCTGGCGAGACCCACGCGATCATGGGGCCGAACGGCTCAGGCAAGTCGACGCTGGCCTACTCGATCGCCGGGCACCCCAAGTACCTGGTTACCAGCGGCGCCGTCACGCTCGACGGCGAGGACGTGCTGGCAATGAGCGTCGATGCGCGCGCCCGCGCCGGCTTGTTCCTCGCCATGCAGTACCCGGTCGAGGTGCCTGGCGTGAGCATGTCGAACTTCCTGCGCACGGCGGTGACCGCGGTGCGCGGCGAGGCCCCTAAGCTGCGCGAGTTCGTCAAGGAACTCAACGGCGCGATGAAGGGCCTGTCGATCGACCCGTCGTTCGCGCAGCGCAACCTCAACGAGGGTTTCTCAGGCGGCGAGAAGAAGCGGCACGAAATCCTGCAGCTCCAGCTTCTCAACCCTAAGATCGCGATTCTCGACGAGACAGACTCCGGGCTCGACATCGACGCGCTCAAGGTCGTCTCAGAGGGCATCAACGCCTACCGCGAGGCAGCCGACCACGGCGTGCTCCTGATCACCCACTACACCCGCATCCTCCGCTATGTCCACCCCGACTTCGTTCACGTGTTTGTCGGCGGCCGGATCGTCGAGGAAGGCGGCCCCGAGCTTGCCGACGAGCTCGAGGCGAGCGGTTATGAGCGTTTCGTGACTGCCGGGGCGCCGTCATGAGTTTCGACGTCGCGAGGGTCAGGAAGGATTTCCCGATCCTCGAGCGGACGGTGCGGGACGGCAAGCCGCTGATCTACCTGGACAGCGCAAACACCTCGCAGAAGCCACGCCAGGTCATCGACGCGATGACCGACTTCTACGAGCGGCACAACGCCAACATTCACCGGGCCACGCACCAACTCGGCGAGGAAGCCACCGAGGCGTATGAGGGCGCGAGGATCAAGGTGGCCGGCTTCATCGGCGCGCCAGATGAGACCGAGGTGGTCTTCACCAAGAACGTCTCAGAGGCCGTCAATCTCGTGGCCTACTCGATCGGCAACGCCGGCCTCCTGGGTGAGGGCGACGAGATCGTCATCTCCGAGATGGAGCACCATTCCAACATCGTTCCCTGGCAGCTCCTCTGCCAGCGGACCGGCGCGAGGCTGCGCTGGTTCAGCGTCACGCCCGACGGACGGCTCGACCTCAGCCGGGCGGGCGAGCTGATCAATGAACGCACGAGGCTCGTCGCGATCGCGCACCAGTCAAACGTGCTAGGCACGATCAACCCGGTAACAGAGATCGCCGCCCGCGCGCACGCCGCTGGT
The DNA here is from genome assembly GCA_035509195.1 of Streptosporangiaceae bacterium. GTDB lineage: Bacteria > Actinomycetota > Actinomycetes > Streptosporangiales > Streptosporangiaceae > Chersky-822. The sequence goes on from DATJLT010000365.1 coordinate 24,581, forward strand.
GCTCTTGTCCTGGTCGACGCCGCGCAGTCGGTGCCGCACGGGCTGATGGACGTGAGCACGCTTGGCGCGGACTTCGTCGGGTTCACCGGGCACAAGATGTGCGGCCCGACCGGCATCGGGGCGCTGTGGGCGCGGCGCGAACTGCTCGACGAACTGCCGCCTTTCCTCGGCGGCGGCGAGATGATCGAGTCCGTCTGGATGGACCACTCAACCTATGCGCAGCCGCCGCACAAGTTCGAGGCGGGCACGATGCCGATAGCGGAGGCCGTCGGCCTCGGCGCGGCGGTCGGCTACCTCAGCGAGGTCGACCTGGCCGCGGCATGGGCACACGAGCAGCAACTGCTCGGCCATGCGCTGAGGGCGCTGTCCGAGATCGACGGCCTGCGGATCCTCGGGCCGGCCGAGCCGGTCGACCGGGGCAGCGCGATCTCGTTCACCGTCGAAGGCGTGCACCCGCACGACGTCAGCCAGGTACTCGACGACCAGGGCATCGCCGTCCGCGCCGGGCACCATTGCGCCTGGCCCCTGCACCGCGCGCTCGGCGTCCAGTCCTCGACGAGGGCAAGTCTTTACCTGTACAACACCATCGATGAGGTAGACGCGCTAGCCGACGGGATACGTAAGGCCCAGAACTTCTTCGGCGTGGCATAAGCCGGGAACGTCCGATGTTGAAGGCGGTGTGATGCAACTCGAGTCGATGTACCAGGAGATCATCCTGGATCATTACCGTCACCCGCACCACAGGGGCTTGCGGGAGCCGTTCGACGCCGAGGTCCATCACGTGAACCCGACCTGTGGTGACGAGATCACGCTGCGGGTCGCGGTCAAAGACGCGGACGGCGAGCCGGAGATTACGGACGTGTCGTACGACGCGCTCGGCTGCTCCATCAGTCAGGCCAGCGCCTCGGTGCTGACCGATCTCGTCATCGGCAAGCCCGTCAGCGAGGCGATGGAGATCAGCGACGCGTTCCTTGACCTGATGCACTCCCGTGACAGCGCGGCAAACGGCAGCGAACCGGACGACGAAATCCTTGGCGACGCTGTCGTCTTCGCCGGCGTGGCCAAGTATCCGGCGCGGATCAAGTGTGCCCTGCTCGGCTGGATGGCGTGGAAAGATGCGACCGCACGCGCGCTCGGTTCGCTTGAGCTTGAGGAGCAGAAATGACTGAAAACACCGACGTGGCGCCGGACAGCCTGAACCCTGGATCGAGCCCGGAGATCGATGACCTGCTTGAGGCCATGCGGGATGTCGTCGACCCCGAACTCGGGGTCAACGTGGTCGACCTCGGCCTGGTCTACGGTGTCACGCTCGATACCGAGAAGGTGGCAACCGTCGACATGACGCTGACCAGCGCCGCATGCCCGCTGACTGACGTCATCGAGGATCAGACTCAGATCGCGCTTGACGGGCTGGTGAGCGACGTCAGGATCAACTGGGTATGGATGCCGCCGTGGGGTCCTGAAAAGATCACCGAAGACGGCAGGGAGCAACTCCGCGCCCTCGGCTTCAACGTCTGAGCCGTACTCAGGATGTCGTCAAATACGGCCGCGCAGCCACGCCGGCTAGAAATACCGTCACCCCGGTTTGCTGGCTGGATGAAATCTTTTGAAGAACGGCACGGAAAGCTCACCGCCTGCGCCGGCGGCGAGTCAGTGACGTTCACGGCCGCCGACGGATCAGCCGCGGAATGCCAGGTACCTTTCCCCCCGTTGCACGGGGACGTGGAGCCCGGGCAGATCGCGGCCCATGCGATGGCGGACCGGACGGTCGGCGTGTTCCTCGTCAGGCTCGGCGGTTACGCGGCCGGGGTGTTCACGGGCACCGAGCCCGTGCTGGCCGCGTCGAAGGTGGGCAGCCGTCTGGTGCACGGGCGGAGCGCCGCCGGCGGGCAGTCGCAGCAGCGGTTCGCCAGGCGCAGGGAGAACCAGGCACACCAGGCGGTAACCGCCGCCGCGGACACCGCCGCCGCCGTCTTCGGGCCTTTCGAGCTCGACGCGCTAGTGCTCGGCGGTGACCGGCGGGCATTCGCGGGAATCAGGAACGACCCCAGGCTGGCCCCGTACTTCAAGGTCGCCGTTGACTCGTTCCTGACCGTGCCCGATCCCAGGCTCACCGTGCTGAAGGACACACCGCGGCTGTTCCGCGCGATCAGGATCAAGCTGACCGAGGCTGCGCCGGAATCCTGAGCACGAGCTAGTTTTACCGGTCCAGGCCGAGGGTGAATGTCGGCTTCGGGGTCGCGTCTGGCAGGCGGTGCTCGGAGGACAGCCTGCGGATCGCGGTGCCGGTGGCGAGGAACTCGGTCGCGTGCTCGCCCCAGACGTGGTTCTTGACTTCCACGGTCACGCCTACGATGCCCGAAGCTCCCGCCTGCTCGGCTTCGGCCTGCATCCGGCCGAGCGCGAGTTCGCGCGCCTCGTAGACGCCCTGCGTGAAGTTCGGCATTTCCTGGTTCTGCCCGGCCTGGCGCAGGCTCTGCATGACCGACTGGTGCGCGATGTGGTAGACGCAGGTGCCGAGCACGAACGCTACCGGCACCGCACCGGCCGCGAGCAGCCTGAAGAAGTCCTGCGCGGAAAGGTCGGAGGTGAACGCACGGCCGCTTGGGGCTCTGTGGGCGCCGCTGCGGCTCAGCGCACGGACGGCGGTGCCTGTGGCGACGAACTCGAGCACGTTCTGGCCCCAGGCGTACATCTGCATCTTGAGGTTGACGCCGACGATCCCGTCGGCGCCCACCTGGTCGGCCTCGGCCTGCATGCGGGCCATCGCCAGTTCCCTGGCGTTGTACATCGCCTGCGTCAAGATGGCCAGTTCCTGGTTCTGCGACCAGCGGCCGTACTGGATGCCGACGTGGTAAATCGAGGACCCGATCACGAACCCGAGCGGTTCGAACCCGGCCTCGCCGAGCAGCACGTACTCGGAAACCGAAAGGTCGGAAGTGAACAGGCCAGACTCGGTCGCGCCGGCGGTCTGGCTGAGCCTGGCGTTCGCGGCCTGCGGTTCCCAGACACCCTGTACTGGCTGGTTGGACATCTAAGATCAGCCTCCGTTGAGCGAAAGGTAGATCCCTTCGATGACCGCCATCTTGCGCGGATCGTCGGCCAGGTTCATCCCCATCCGGTTCATGACGTACCCGAACGCGAGGCCGGCCTCGGGGTCACAGCCCACGGCCGAGCCGCCGAAACCGTCGTGGCCGAAGCTGACCGGGTTCGGGCCGTAGTGTCCTTCAGGTCCCGACAACGCGATGCCGAGCCCGAACTCAAGCGGGAACCCGAGCACCAGGTCGGTGTACTTGCCCTCGCCCGCCCGCACCTTCGCCAGAGTGCCCGGCGAAATGAACGTGCCCGAGCCGTCCGCGACGGCGCCGAAGATCGTCGCCAGGGCCAGTGCCGTGGTGTGCCCGTTGGCGGCAGGAAGCTCGGCGGCCCGCCAGGCAGGGTCGTTCGCTTCGTCGCCGGTCAGCGCCGGGTTCACCAGCGCTGCCAGAGCGGCCGGTGCGGCGTTCGCGTATGCCTG
>DATJLT010000366.1:0-23368 GCA_035509195.1 Streptosporangiaceae bacterium
GGCCGGCGCGCAAAGTCCGGCCGTTCTTCGTCATCTCGTCCGTTCCAGGCATCGCCAGGATAAAGATCTGGCTGATAATCCCTGGTAGTAGCCATCTCGCAGCTCCTCCTTCGGTAGGACTGACGTCGTCCCCCCATGGACCTGCCTTCTGATACCTCCGAGCCGACTATCCGTTCTTGTGCACCTCGACTAGCCCGTGCGACTTCTTGGCGTGCCGCCCTTTCGGCGCGGCCACGTGATGCGCCGCGGCGGCCTCGCGATTAAGGAATTGCTGGTCAGTTTCGTTGCCAGGCGTCTGTCCGACGCCACCCGCACGGAAAACGAAGAACTTGTATCCGTGCAGCCCGAGTTCCGCGGCACCGGTGATGACAGCGAAAGACAGCAAGGCGGCTGTCGAGGCCGTGGCGATGCGCATGGCCTGCCGCTGCCTGCCTGGCTTTTGCCGTTTGTCCTGTGCCGTCGCCTTCGGCTGGCCGGGCACGGCAGAGCTTGCCTTCGGCTCAGGAGGACTGCTGGCTGGCCGCTGCCGCTCGCTTTCCGGCACTGGCCTCGTGGCGGGGCGACCAGGCTCAGCATCGGGGAAGGCCGGAGAGGTCGCCGGCATCGGCGGCAGCGAGGGGGCGACGAGGCATTCGGTAATGTACGCGGCCACCCGGCGCAGTTCGCCGGACATCAGATCCAGCCGGGCCAGGAACTCCGCGGCGTCCCGCTCGGCCGCTTCGCGTATCGCGGCAGCCTGAGTGGTCGCCTGCTGGGTAATCGCGGTCGCCTCGCGCTCCGCGGCCTCCCGTATCGCGGCAGCGTAATCCTGTGCTTGCTGGCTGATCTGTGCCGTGTAATCGGTCGCAGGCGGCCGGCGCGCTGCCTCGGCCGGTGCGGACTCGAAGCCCGGGACGGCGTGAAGCCGGCGGTGGCCGTTGTAATAGGAGGGATCAGGTGCTGGCGGCGGCGCGATCCAGCCACGCGATGACCCGCGCGGCCGGTGCGATCGAGGATCAGTTACGCCGGGGGCGTGATAGGCCGGCATCGGCTTGGACGGATGGTCGTCAGCGAACCTTACCCTCGGCACCGGCGCCGAAGGATGATCTGGGTGCAGTTCGGGCGACGGTCCCCAGTCTTGCCAATCTTGCCAGTCCTGCGGGTCCTGCGGGTCCTGCCACGACTGCTCGTATCCGCGGGCCGCGGACACCGGCGATTGCTCAAGGTCAGACCTCCGGTGCTTCGGCACCATGTGGCCTCCGACGGTAAGCGCGCCAATGACCAGGAGATCCCGGCGCGAGGCTGGAGATCGGGCTAACTCGTTATCCACACAAGTTAGAGCCTTCGCGCCGCTTCCGTGCGGGGACGTAATAATCCGTATGGGACGAAAAACCCTTAGGGGGTCGGCTGGCAACGATGCCGCCGGCGGGACAGCAGGGACGGCACGGGGACCGCACAGACGTGGCTCAAAGAACCGGATTAGATCACGCGTCAGTAACGGTCCGGCGTATACTGCGATTCCTCACTAACCCCCTCGATACGGAGATAACGGAACCACAGGTTACCGATGACCGCGCCCCCCGCTCGCGTCACCGTCCGCGTAGCCGTCCAGTCGTCCCGTCGGCTGCTCCGTGACACTTTGTCCGCATGCCTGGCCATCCGGCCGGACATCACCGTGGTGGGCAAGGTGGCGGATGCGGGCAGCGTACTGTCGCTGTGCGAACTGCGCCAGCCAGACGTCGTGATCCTCGATGCCGGCCCGCGCCTGGGCAAGATCGCCCCGCTGGTCGGCGACCTGATCCGCGGCTTTCCCGAACTGAACGTAATAGTCAGCTACCGCAATGCCTCCGAGCAGGACCTGGCCGCGATCTGCCGCGCGGGCGTCACCTCGCTGGTGCCTGAGTCACACGGGCTCGCCGCCCTGCTCACCCTGCTGCGACCGAGCAAGGCGCGGCACGCGAGGACGACTCCAGGGGAACTGACCGACAGGGAAGTCGAGATCGTCGTGCTGACGGCCTCAGGGCACAGTGTCGGCGAGATGGCGGCCATGCTCGGGATCAGCCCGCTCACCGTGGAGAACCTCAAGCGCCGCGTCTTCGCGAAGCTGGACGTCAGCAGCAGCGCGCACGCCGTATCCAAGGCGGCGTCGCTCGGAATGCTCGATCGCAAGGAGAACCGGGCACCCAGGACCCGCACAGAGGAGGGCGGCGTCTCGACGGTGCTGACGGTGGTCTCTGGCCAGCGGGGCCCGGCCATCGATCAGGTCGCCGCGATCCTGATCGGGACACGGATGCCGTTCGTGCTGATCAGGACCCCCGGGCCGATAGCCGAGACGGACTGGGCGCGCTGGCATCGCGGGCCCATGGTGGCGGTGCTCGTCGATCCTGGAAAGCAAGACTGGGACTTGGTCGCCGAGGTAGGAATCCCGGCGATCCTCGTGCACAGCAAGTCGGTCGACCCGCCGGAGCTGGCCGAGGCGCTAGCTTCGGGTGCGAACGCGCTGATACCAGCCGACCGGATCTCCGATCACTTCCTGTCCGTACTGCTGATGGTGAGCCAGGGCTACCTGGTGGTCGGGTCAAGACCAATGCGACCGCTGATCGGAGCGGTGCGTGCCCGCTGGGAGGACGGGGTCGCAGGGAGGCTCGAACTCCCCGAACTGACGGCGAGGGAAAGCGACATTCTCCGCTGCCTGGCTCAGGGGTACTCCATCAGGCAGACCGCCCGCGTGCTCGGGATCGCCCCCAAGACCGTCGAGAACGTCCAGACCAGGCTTTTCCGTAAGCTCGGCGTCAGGAACAGGTCAGGGGCGTTCGCCGTCGCCGACGCGTTCGGACTGCTGCCGGAGACAGCGTCGTCACTGACCGGTGAAACTCAGAAACACGCGGCCCCCAAGGGGTATTCGTCGGTGTCATCAGATGGCGGGCGACCCTAGAGTTCCAGGATGACTTTCATCATCACGCAGTCCTGCGTCGACGTACTTGACAGGACGTGTGTAGAGGAGTGCCCGGTCGACTGCATCTACGAGGGCGAGCGCATGCTCTACATCCAGCCCGACGAGTGCGTCGACTGCGGGGCATGCGAGCCGGTATGCCCGGTCGAGGCGATCTACTTCGAAAACGACCTGCCCGGCGACAAGAAGGACTTCTATCGGGTCAACGTCGAGTTCTTCGCGCGCCTTGGCGCGCCGGGCGGCGCGTCGGGCGTCGGCAAGATCCATGCTGACCACCCGATGGTGGCCTCGCTGCCCCAGCAGGCGGCCGGGTACTGATTGCCTGGTACGCGGCTTTCGCCGCGTTCGCCGGAGTGGTCTTCACCGCGTCTGGCCAGCCAGGGCAATGGGTCTGGGGTGCCTGCGCAGCCACCGGTTACGTGCTCGCCGCCCTCACTGCCGCGCTTTGGCGGTGGCGGGGCCGCGACCTCGCGCTGGGCATCTCCCTGACCGGCGCACTAGCCGCCCCGCTTGCCTGGCAGGTAACCCTTGGCCAGAAGGCGGCACTGGCAGGCGACGGCTCGCTGAAGGTAGTGGCGCGTTCGGCGGTACTGCTCCTGCGCCACGGCACCCCTTACCTGCCAGCGGATCAGGTGACGCGCGTACTTGACTACAACCCGTACGAGCCGGGCATGACGATCTTCGGCCTGCCCGCGGCGGCTGGCTTGCATGGTGCCGCGGGGAATCCCAGGTTCTGGATGAGCATCACCGCGGCCGCGATCTTCGCCGCCGCGTTCCGGCTCGCGGTGCCTGGTCATGCGCTGCGCAGCACGGCGTTTGCCTTCGGGTCGCCGGTCCTGGCCATGCCGCTGACCACGGGACTCACCGACCTGCCTGTACTCGCCTTGCTCAGCCTGAGCCTCGCGGGCACCGCCGGGTACTCGCAGGGGAAGCGAATGCGGCTGATATCGGCCCTCGCCCTGGGTGCGGCCTGCGCCATCAAAGCCACTGCCTGGCCGGCTCTGCCGGTGATCACCGCGATGCTCGCGGCCAGGGACGGCACGAGGACCGCGGCCAGGTTCGCGATCACGGCGGGCCTTGCCATGACGGCGCTGATCGCCGCGACAGCACCCGCCGCGCTGACGGCGCCAGGAGCACTCTTCCAGAACACGGTGCTCTTCCCGCTCGGCCTGACGAGGTACGAGACAGAAGCGGACAGCCCTCTCCCCGGGCATCTGCTGGCGGCAACGGGCCACGCTGGCCGCTGGGCGGCGATAGGCCTGCTTGGCGCCGCGGGTCTGGCGATCTGCGTCTCGCTGATCGCGCGGCCGCCCAGGACCACGGGGGGCGCCACCTGGCGGCTCGCCGCCTGCCTCGCCGCGCTCTTCACGCTGGCTCCCGCCACCCGCTGGGGGTACTTTGCCTACCCCGCGACCCTGCTTGGCTTGTGGCTATATAGCTGGCGGAGCGAGGATCGGAGCGGCGCCCTGACGGCCGGCCAGGTAGCGCTTGCGAAGGGCGCGCACCTTGTCGGTCAGCGGGTCGTTCTCGCCGAGCGCCTGGTCGCAGTCGTGAAGCGCACGGTCGAACTGGGCGCTGGCCCGCTTGAGCAGCCCTGCGGCATGGTAAGCGTGGGCCAGGTTCGCGCGAGTGGTGAGGGTCTCCCAGTGCCCGGTGCCGAGATCACGCTCGCAGTCGACTAGGACGGCCTCGCCCAGTTTGACGGCCTCGGGCAGGCGCTTGGCCTTGTGGAGCGCGGCTGCCAGGTTCCACCTGGCACGAAGCGTGCTCCGATGCCCCGGGCCGCGCAGCCGCTCAAGGTCCGCGATCTGGCCTTCGTAGAGCGGCACCGCCTCTTTCATATGACCGCTCAAGCAGTAAACGGCGGCGAGGCTGGCGCGGGCGGACAGCGTCTCAGCCGGCCCGGCACCAGGGATTTCTGCCCACTCCGCGAGCACCCGCGCGAGCTGAGACGCCGATTCGTCCGGTTGGCCCGCCTCATGCCAGGCGATCGCGAGATGCTCCCTTGCGGTGATCGCCTCTGGGTGAACCCGGCCGGCCGTGGCCTCGAGCTGCGTGAGTGCTTCCTGGTAGAGCCGCACGGCCTCCTTAGCCTGATCGGCACGGCGGTAGACCTCAGCGAGCTGATGCCGCACGGCGACCGTCTCCGGATACATCACGCCGATGGCTTGCTCGCGCAGGCCGAGGCAGCGCCTCAGCGCACTGATCGCCTCCGGGTACCTGTGCGCGTCCGCGTACGCTCTGGCCAGCTCGCGCAGCGTCTCCGTCGTCTGCGCATGGACGGAGCCGAACACCAGATCGCTGTCGGCCGTCACTCGCTCGCCGACGATGATCGCGTCACCGAGCCTGCCAGCCGCGCGGAGGGCTGCCGCGAGGCTGGAGCGAGCCGCGACCGCCTGCGGGTGGTTGGGCCCTGCCGCCTCATTGAAGTCTGTCACCAGCCGCTCGCGCAGGCCGATCGCTTCCTCTACCCGGCCGGCGGCGGCCGCCGACCCCGCGAGGCGCTCGCGAACCTGCAGGGTCAGCGGAGCGCGCGGGCCGATGAACTCGGCGGAACGCCGGGCGAGGTCACGCCAGTACGCGCAGGCGGTGTCTGGCATGTTCGCGTCGTCCAGGCTCTGACCGGCACGCAGCAGCATCGGATGACAGCCGCGGCTCCACAGGGCAAGGTCGTCGGAACGGCGCACGCTGACAGCGCAGTCCCTGAGCGCTTGCTCAAGGTCGGCGTGTCCTGACTCAGCCGGCCAGGATTCGCAGACCGCAGTGGCAGCCACCTGGACGGCCTGGCTCAGCTCGGAAGGGCCCATGGCCTGCCGGACAGAGGACTGGAGCGCCGAGTGCATCCAGACCGTGCGAATCTCGTTGTCAGGTTCGATCCTGACCAGGCCAAGCCGCTCCAGGTTAACAAACGCGGCCCGCACGCTTGCCTGATCGGCACGGGTGACGTTCTGCTTGCCGGTGATGAAGGCGCACGCTGCCGAACTGGTGAGGACCGGGCCTGGGATGCCTGACGGCCCGAGCACCGAGGCCAGCTTGATCGCCGGCCAGGCTAGCTCCCTCGGCGCCCACTGCCTGGCACGGTCGACGGCGAACATCCAGAACGGCGTCAGCGGCTCGCCTGGGGTTCCGTCAGGTCGCTGCCGCCGGTACCGGTCGGAGATCAGCCGGAACTGGCGGCAGTCCTGTCCGCTGTCGATCAGGTGCGTGACCGCCATGGCAAGGCCGACGGGAAGGCAGCCGACGGCGATGGCCAGGTCGAGCGACCCCGCCGCCTGGTAAGGGTCATCATTCAGCCTTGTCGACACGTAGTTCAGGGCCTCGCGCTGGCTGAAGGCGGGCACGGCGATCGCTACCTGCTCAGTAGCGAGCGGCGGTGCGTCCCTGCTGCCCGGACTCGGCAGCGCGGGCCTGCGGCCAGGCATCGGGCTAAGCTTGGCCAGCTTCGTGGTGACCACGACCTCGCCGCTTGCCCCGTATGGCCAAAGTCCGTCGGCATCGGCTGGTTCAATGAGGCCATCAAGCACCACGAGCCAGTGCCTGCCCGTGTCGGCGAGCCAGGTTAGGAACCGAGCGGCCGCCGCCTCTGGCTTGCCAGGCGGAGCCGCGACCTTGATATCGGCCAGCGCACGGGCGTAGCAGGTGAGGATGCTGTCACGGCTGCCTGCGTCGATCCAGGCGAGCAAGTCAAGCTCTCCGGCCGCCCACAGCCGGCCTGCGAAAGCCGCGGCGAGCTGGGTCTTGCCCGTGCCACCGCAGTGCCAGCCATTGCCTTCAGGCCCCAGAATGACCGTGAGGCCAGGACGCAGGGCCTCCCAGGGGCCGACGGCCGTCTCTGGCCTCGGCGTATAACTTTCGGCCAGCAATGGCACCGAGCCCGACAGTACCGGCCAGTTCCTTGACTGAAGCTGCATAAGTGGCTCCCGCGCCCGGGCTTATTCATCAAGCGCCTCCAGATCCACGTCAAGTAGCGTCTCGTCCGACCGGGCATGAATGGCGATCACGGTCAGCAAGGCGGCAATGAGACCAGCGGCACCGGAGATCATGAACCCGACGGAGTAGGAATGGCTGAGAGCGTCGAAGGCCACGTCCTTGAGCGGGTTGAACGGCACCGACTGGCCGCCAGCCAGCGTGACAGACGCCGGCACGGCATTGGCACCGAGAGGCCCTGACTGGACAGCGTGGATCGCGGCCTCGATGGCCGCCCGCTGCGCGGCAGGCGCGTGCGCCGCCGAGGCGTAGAACGCGGCCACTGCCTTATGCAGGACCGGGTTGACCGCGACCTGCTGCTTGATCGAAGCCGCCGCCCGGCTCAGTGCCACCGCGCCGATCACCGCCGGTCCCAGCGTGAAGCCGAAGTCGCGGAGCATGTTGGTGGTGCCGCTTGCCATGCCGGCGAGGTGGGTAGGCGGCGTGTTCACGGCGATCGCGGACAGCGCGGTCAGCGCGAGCGCGAAGCCGACTCCGACAAGGACAAAGGCCGGGATCACCGGCACCAAGGACAGGTCGGAAGCCGGGACCGCGCCAAGCCACAAGGCCCCTGATGCCATCAGGACAAGCCCGCTGAACAACGGCCACTTCGGACTGTAACGCTCGAACAGCCTGATCGTGAGCGGCAGTTCAATTAGCGCGATGCAGTTGAAGAAAACGAAGGCGATCGCGGTTTTGAGCGGGCTCAGACCCTCGATGGCCGACAGCCTGATGCTCGTGCAGTCAGCGATGCCGAGAAAAGAGAACATTCCTATGACGGTGATGACGGCGGCGGCGGCGAAATTCCGGTTATGAAAGAAGTCAAGGCGCAGCAGCGGCGCCTCTGATCGTCTTTCAACCAAGACAAAGAACAAAAGGAAAAGGGCACCGACGGCGAACCCGCCGATTACCTGGTTGCTGAGCCAGCCTGTGGTCGGGCCCTGCACGACGGCGAAGAGCAGCGCGAAGATCGAGACCGCGATCGTGATCTGACCAGGCCAGTCGAGTGACCTGCCTTCAGGGGAAGACGAGTCGACGGCAGCCAGGGTGGAGACAGCCGCGCTGATCAGCGCGAGCGCGATCACGACGAGGAAGGCCCACCGCCAGCCTGCCAGGGGGTCTGAACCGAAGCGGAGTTTGGCCGCCAGGCCTCCCAGTATCGGCGACATGCAGTTGCCGACGGACAGCGCCGCCGCCCAGATCGAGACCGAGCGAGCGCGGTCACGAGCGGTGTGCGTCCCTGCGGCGACCATGGCAAGACTGGTAGGGAAGATCGCCGCCGCACCGATTCCCGCGATCGCGAGGCCGGTCCACAGCACGATCAGCCGGGTACTCGCCGGGAGCGAAGACCCTGGCGTCAGCACCGCTATCGAGTCGCCTATGGCGAGCACGAGAGCGCCGCCCACGAGTAGCCGCTTGCGGCCGAACAGGTCACCGAGCACGCCGAAACTCAGCTCGAGCATGCAGACCGGCACGAGGAACGCGTCTGAGATCCAGGTGAGCTGCGCCGAACTGGTACCAAGGTCCTGCTGGAACAGCCCGTTGAGCACAGCGGGAATGGCAAGCGCCATCTGCGCCAGGCATACGGCTATGACCGTGGCAATGAGGGTGCCTGGCCGCAGAACGTAGATCCCGGCGGGAATATATAGACGGGTTTTTGTAGTTTTGATAGCTTCCATGGAGCGTCTCCAGCACCAGGGATTGAACCACCGGGTTGCGGTAGATGCTGGCACGACCGCGGCGACGGTGTACCAGTTTCCTATTGATTGATCGGTCCGGTGCTGATCGCTAAGAGTGCAGAGAATCGCCTGTCGCGGAGCATCAGCCGACCCGCTCCTGATCCTCTGAGGTCCACTTCCAGCGACCGTACGACGCGGGCTCGGCCCGGCCTGCCGCCGCCTCCTCAGTGAGCCAGCGCAGGATCGTCGGCTGGGCGACCTCCTGGCCTTCGCCGCCCAGACGCTCCGCGATGGCGCTGACGGTCATGCCCTTGACCCCGGCGGACCTCAGCATCGCGACCGCCGACAACCGCAAGGGATCGGCGGCGTCACCCGGCCCGGCGGTCAGTTCCTTCCTTGCCTGGGTCATCAGGGGAGCCGCGACAGGGGAGGCGATGACCGCGGTGCCCGCTGGCGGCTGACTGCGCTCGTAGAAGCGTGCCCACCTGGTCAGGTACTCGTACCCGAGCGCCGAGGAAAGGAGCGGGTCAGGTTCTGGCCGCAATGAGCCGAATCGCTCGGCGATCGGGCCGATCTCCTCGTGCTCGATCCGGTAGAACTTCACCGGCATCACGCGGCCGGTCCTGCCTTGCTGAATGATGCCGCTGCCCGGGTGGCGCAAGCCGGCCAGGTCGGTAGCGATCCGCACGTTATCGGGAATGATGAGCCTCGCATCGGCCTCGGAACTGACCCCGAGACCAATGCGCAGGGCGCACTGCGACTTCAGGTCCGCCGAGCCCATCATCGTGACCGTGCCGCGCTGAGTCGCCATGATCAGGTCAATCGCCTCCGACCTGCCGGTCATCACAAGCCGGGTCGCCAGCCCTGCCAGAGCTGTGTTCGAAGTCTCGTGAGCGGAAAGCCGGGGGCCACCGGTACCCATGCCGAGGATCACCGCTATCTCGTCGCAGACAAGCAGGATCGCCGGCTGCCCGGCCGACGGGATGATCTTCTCGCCTCCGCTGCAGGACCGTGCCCTCGCCTCTACGGCCCGCAAGAGTGCGCGGAGCATGATGTCAGCCTCCGCCCTGTCGGTGGCCAGCCAGTTGATGACCGGATTCTCGGCCCGCCCCTCAAGCCAGGGCTGTATCCAGGGGGCAGCCATCCGGCCGCCCTTCAGGTCGATCGCGAAGATCAGCACGTCTGGGCAGCGGGCGAGCTGAGCTAGCAGGACGTTGAGCAGGTTCGACTTGCCTGAGCCTCGCAAGCCGACGATCAGGGTCGCTACCTCACGTAGCGTGATCGCGCACGGCATGCCGTCGGCATAGAGGCCGACCGGAACCGGGCTGCTTATGCTCGTCGGCTCGGTGCTCTGCGGCAGCGGCACCGTGCGCGCCAGCATGTCACGGGCAGCGATGTGCAAGGTCACCTGATGCGCCTGACGACCGCGTTCGAACCTGAGCGAGCCGTGCCGCAGCCTGGCGGCGATTTCAAGCTTCTCGGCCGAAGAGGCCAGCATCTGGTACGTCACCTTGCCCGATCTTGGCAACCGCAAGTGCACCTGATACCCGGCCGCCGTCGAGTCCTGCCCGGCGAACTCAACGTCCTTGTGCCCGATCCCGGCGAGCAGTCCCGGCCATTTCCCCCTCTCCTTCGCGGCATCCTCGTCGGCAAGCGCCCGCCTCGCCCGTTCGGCCGCCAGCTCCTGCCTGCGCATGATCGCGGGGTAGAGCGCGGTCATGACCACGGCAGGAATGACCAGCACGATCAGCGGGCCGGCCCGCCACGCCGCCGTCGTCGCCGAGTACGCCAGCCAGCCCGCCGCTATCACGCCGCAGGCAATGGTGTACAGCGCGAGCGGCCCCGTCCGCGCGATCAGCATCGCTGCCAGAATCGGCAGCACGCACAACACGACGCCGGCGAGCACGAACGCCAGCTCAGGCCGGCCAGCGATCCGAACCAGCACACCGGCCCCAAGCAGCGCCAGCGTGATCAGCGGCCCGCAGGCCAGCGCCCGCCTCAGTGAGCCGCTCACTGGTTCACCACCACATCCCACAATTCTTCGTGGGGACGCGGATTTTCGATCCTTTCCATCTCGGCGGCATGAGCCTGCCGGTGAATGGCATGCGCTTCCGCGGCGAAGTCGCCCATTCCCGCGACCGTCGCCGCGATCTCAGCTAGATGTTCCGTTACAGAAGGATCGACGGGGAACTCCGCACCAAGCCGCTCGGCGACCCCGCCGACCGCCGCCGCCAGGGCCTCGAACAATCCGGGCAAGCCGGCCAGGAACGAATCAAGCTCAAGCGCGCTTTCCGGTTCCCAGCCGCCAACGTATTCGCCGATCGCTTCCGCGGCGGCGTCGATCTGACCACTCACTGCCTATTGCTCCCCTGCTACCAGCCACCCTTCCCTTGTCGCTGCTACCAGCCACCCAAGTCAAGCCCCAGAACCCAACGCGACCGCCCCAGCGCCCCGAACTCATGAGGCAATCGTTTGCAAACCCATAGGCAACCCCTGCGTCGGCATTCGGGCTGACGCCGGCCCAACATCAAACCAGGGTTTGGTGGTGCGTACACACCCTCAAACCCCGGATTGAGGGCCGCTCGCACCCTCAAACCCCGGATTGAGGGCCGCCCGCACCTCAAACCCGGGCTTGGCGGGCCGGGCTTGGCGGGCCGGAGCGGTGCCCGGCCACTGCCGGGGGTCAGGCCTCCTGGGCCACCGCCGGGGGTCAGGCCTTCTGGGGTCAGGCCTCCTGGGGGCAGGCTTCAGGGCCTGGCTCGACGCAGAACTCGTTGCCTTCCGGGTCGGCCATCATCGTGATCGTCGGCCGGCGCCGTAGGACTCGCGCTCCGAGCGACTCGAGCCGGCCGACCTCGTCAGCCATTGAGGCCGGCGCACGCAGATCGAGATGCAGCCGGTTTTTCGCCGTTTTCGGCTCGGGTACCTGGTTGAACCACATGTTCGGTCCTCCCCAGCCGGCCGCCTCAACGTAAGCCTTCGCGCTGGTCGAGTCCTCGTCGACGTCAGAGCCGAGTGCCGCCGCCCAGAAACGGGCGAGTACAAGGGCGTCGGCGCAATCCCAGGTCAGGGTTTTGATCAGCGATGCCATCCGTCGGACGCTACTCCGCGCAGGTCGCCGAGCAACCGTTCGGCGACCGACTCCTCATACACCGCCAGCTTGGTCTCCCGCATCGCGGAACTGAGCGCCGGATCCCAGGGCGTCGGCACCGGCTCGCCGGAAAGCGAAGCAGACTGCTCACTCTCCCGCACGGCGGCCAGGTAGTCACCTGCGCTCATCAGCCAGGGCGCGGCACCGTGGCGCCTGATCACCTCGGCGGCGATCGACACCCCGGCCCAGTCGAAGTCGCCGTGATACCTGAGCTCAGCTCCACCGAAGACAGCGGTACGGACGAAGCGGTGAAACGCCGTCGAAGGCCGGCCTTCTGCGCACACGAGCGGCGGGCACGATGAGCCAAGCTCGGCGCACGCCCGGCGCAGCACGGCGGGGTTTTCGCACGCGAAGATCACCTGCTGCGCGATCTGGATCGGATGGGTCGCGAGCTGGTGCAACGTGACCTGGAACGGCGTGCCGAACCGAGCCGCCCCGGTCAGCCATTCCCCAAGCCCCTCCCCCGACGCCGCCACGTTGAGCACGAGAACCCGGCTGGCGAGATCATCGACGATCACGTCGGCGAGATCCCAAAGCTCACGCCGCTCGGCGGCGGACGAGGGCCGCCCGACGCCGGCCCGCAGCGCGAGCGCCCGCAGGACCAGCGTCGACAAGGTGGTCCCGTGATTCAGCGCCTTCGTGTCCCCGGTCAGCCGCACGGCCAGCGCGGGCAACTCGATCGTCCCGGCGGAAGCCGGCCGGCCGTCGAGGAACTCAAGCACCCCCACCGCCTGCCCGAGCACCGCACCAGAGTCAGCGAGCCTGGTCACGGTCCCGTCGCCAGCCAGCTCGGCCAGCCAGGCACGGTACCAGTCGCACGATACGTAAAGCGGACTCCCCTCGGCCAGCGAGATCAGCGAAGAGCGCGCCGCGGCCAGCCGCGCGGCCTCGCCAGGCCGGTCACGCACCGGCCCGCCAAGGCTGGCGAGCACCTCAACGAGCCCGAGTCCAGTTGCCCGCCGGAACGCGGAATCAAGGTCGGCCAACGACACCGTCAGGCGCTTGATCCCGGCAGGCTGGTGAACCCCCGTGATCCCGATGATCGCCTTGCGCTCCGCGTCATCGGGGGAGCCCACGCTGACCCGGCCGGCGAGCAACCCGCCCGTTCGCTCGAGCGACTTGCGCGCAGCCGTCAGCAGCCGGGAGTATTCAGGCCCGCGGTACCTGTCGACCCCGGAAGTCATTCAAGATCCTCGTCGGCCTCTTCGTCGTCGTCAGCACCAGCGTTCAGCGCGAGCTCGTTGCCGACGCCGGCCGGCACGTGCCTGCTTGGCCTGAACAAGAGCAGCCGCTCGGCGAGATCCTCGTTGCCCGCGTACCCCGCTCCAGCATCGACGAGCTGCGCCCCGTCCCATACCGCCAGGTACATCGACACCGTATGACCGCCCTTGTCGTGCTCCAGGTCGTAGTGCGCGATGGCGGGGACGGTCGGGAACGTCACCCAGAGGTCGTGCCCGGTCATGAACAGGTCGAGGTCGAACAGCACGGTCAGTCCGAGCAACTCGGGCTTGAACTTGTCGTCGATGCCCGCGAACGCCTCGTCGAGCGCGACCATGCGCGGACAGGTCGGCTTGGACGAGGAGTACAAGGCGTTGGCGGCCGCGAACAGCGGCATGTGGATTGTCGCCGACTTCTCGCCGCCTGACATTTCCGAGTGCTTCTTCCTGGTCAGCCGCTCCACGGCACCGCCGGGCTGGATCATGCGCAACTCGAACGTATGCCAGGACCTGTAGTCGAGCACCGAGCCGAGCACCTCGCGGTACGTGTCACGAGGATTGGCCGCGCGCTGGTCGTGGATCATCGCCCGCAGCAGGCCGCGCAGTTCGGCGAGGCCGTCAGCGCCGAGGCTCGCCGCATCGCGGTCAAGCAGCTTCGACACCGCGCCCTGCTGCTCGGTCAGCCGGTCAGAACGCACCCAGCGGATCCCGATCGCCATGCCGGACGACATGGGCTTTGACCGGGTATCCGCGTCCATCTGGTCGACCAGGTCCTTGGCCGCGAGCACCCGCGAGTGAATCTGCTGCGCCAGCGAGGTAAGCAGCGAATCCTCGAGCACGGTCCGCTCCCGCTGCTCAAGTAGTATCCCCTGGTTCTCGGCCTCTTCGGCGATCTTGCGTGCAAAGGCGGCGGCCGGTACCCGGCCCTCGCTCGTGACGACCTCGACCACGAAAGGCGCCTCGCCGCTCAGGTCGGCCTGGTACCCGTCCTCGCCGGCCTTCAGCGCGTTCTCGAAGACTCGGTAGGCCTCCCACATCCGGTCGACGGCACCCTTGAGCACGCCTTCGCTGACCGCGCGCCCGCCGCGCGTCGCGACCGCGAACGCGTCAAGAACGGTCACGGCATCGGCGGGCAGCATGGACCTGATCGCCCCGGCCGGTTCCGCCTCCTTTTCCGCACCCGCCAGCCGGCTAGCTAGCTCACTCGCAGCCGCTCCTGGTTCTGGCCATTGAGCAGCCAATGGCCACGGGGCCGACTGTGTTATCCCGAGCAACGGCCGCAGATCGCCGTGTGCGTACGGGCCGAACGCCGCCGCCTGGGCTATCAGCTCGCCGAGCGCCGTCGCCAGGTTCCCCCGCCCGTTGTCGAGGTCACGCACGGCAACCGTGAGCTTGTCGTGCTCCTTGGCTGCCAGCTTCCCCGCATCCTTGTGCCGCTGGCGGGTATCTCCCAGCTCCGTTTCCGCCGCCAGGATCTCGTCCTTGATCGCCTCGTACTCGACGCCGCTCACCCGTTCGTCGACGGACAGCTTCTCCGTCTCGGCCGCGTGCTCGGCCTGCCGCTCGGCGAGCACCAGGGCGGCCTCGTCGTTCTCGGCGTCCAGTTCGCCGATGCGCTGCCGCCGCCTGTCCAGGTCCTCGGAGAGCTTGGCGGCGTTGACACGGGCCGCGATCAGGCGTTCCGCAGCCCGCTCGAAGTCGGTGACCGCCCGGTCGACCTCCTCGACCTGCTCAGCAGACGTCGGCATGTCCCGGTCTGCTCCGGCGTGCCGCAGCCTCCTGTTCTTCGCATCAAGCTCGGCCACCGCCTTGTCGAGACCCGCTTGCGCCTGGCTGAGCCGCTCGCGGGCCGCGGTGAGCAGCACTGCCGTCGAAGCGACTGCCTTGATCGCCTCGGTGACCAGCCTGGTCTTCGGCAGCTCAGCCCTGGCCACATCCAGGTCGGTCAGCGCTGCCCGCGCCCGCCAGGACTGAGCCGCGAAGTCCGCCTGCTGCCTCGCGATCACAGCGAGCTGCTCGTCGAGTTCGGCCAGCCTGGCCGTCCTGCGGTTCGCGCGGTTTGTCGCGCCGATGAACTCGGGCGCCGCCTTGGGCCTGGCACCAAGGTGCGGGCCGTAGCTGAACTGGGCGCGCGTGGTGACGACCGGGGCGCTCGCCACGGACGGCAGCTCTTCCGCGGCCGAGATCGACCTGAGAACCTCGGCGACCCGTTCGGGATCGACCAGGTCCTGCTGCTCAGGCACAAGCAGGTCGGCGAGCGTACGTCCGGACGGCCTGTCACCTGACGGCAGCGGTACCAGGTAGCCGTCGGCCTCGAGCCCGGCCAGCGCGGCCGCCGTCTGCCGCGGTTCAGGATGAATCCAGGCGGTCAGCAGACCGGCGCCGTACAGGGCGCCCTCAAGGGCGGCCGCGTCGTCCTCGCCGAGCCCGGCGGCGAAGTCGACGAGCTGCCACAGCGGTGCGCCCGGCCTTCCTGAACGTTCGGCCGGGCGGAGGTCGGACGCCGCAGGCGCGTCGTCGCGCTCCGCTGCTATCGCTGCCCGCTGGTGCTTTATGGCGGACTCATCTTCCGCTAGTGCGGCGGCCTGTGCGCGGAGTTGCTCGGCGAGCTTGATCAGCCCGGTCGCGCGGTCCTTGGTGAGCGTGTCGAACAGCTCGCTTAGCGTGGGCACGTCAGGCTCGCCGACCTGCTCAAGCGCCTCGGCGAGCGCTTCGGCGCTGGCCGGGGTGAGCAAGGCGGCGGGCTCGTCGCCCGCCCAGCGCTCCGCCCAGGACCCAAGCTGTGCGGCGACGCCTGCCCTTGCTTCCGCGAGCTTCTGGCCGGCCGCGCCGCACTCCGATTCGCAGTCCTCAAGTGCTCGCCTGGCGATGCCGAAGGCGCTCTCGGCTGCCGCGCGGTCCCGCTCCGCGTCGCGGGCGGCGGTCAGGGCAACGCGGACCTCGCGGATGTCGTCGCGGCGGCGGGTGACTCGCGCCTTCGCTGTCGTCGCCAGATCGTCGCCGGTATCGGCCGGCTCGCCGTCGCGGCTTATCCCGGCGGAGCCGGCCGCCTCGGCCAGGTCACGCAGATGCCGGTCGGCGGCACCAGCCAGTTCGGTCAGGGCGTCGGCGACCTGGTCAGCCTCGCGGCCGAGGTCGGTGACATTTCTCCGCGATCTGGCGAGCCTGTCCGCGCCTTCCTTCAGCGTTTGCCTGTCCTTCTCGAGCTGGCCGCGGCGCAGTGCCAGCTTCTCGTGATCCTTGTAGGCGTCTCGGTTCTTCAGGCCGAACAAGCGGGCGTCGAGGGTCTTCGCACCGATCTCGGCGGCCTCGGCGTCGGCGCGGGCGAGCCGTTCCGCCTGCTCGGCGCGGCTGACCTCGCGGGCGGCAGTGGTGATGGCGGCGACGTGGCTGGCGGCGACGACGATCCTGGCACCGACCTGGTCGAGTTGGTGTTTCGCGTGCACGCGCAGGTAGGCCACGTAATGGTCGAGGAAGGCCCTGACCGCAGCGTCGGCTGCGGCGAGGTCGTCGTACTGCTTCTGCACCGCGGCCAGGTTCTCGAAGTCCCGCGCGGCCTGCTCGACCAGTTCGTCGTCGACCGGGCTGAGCCCGGCCGTGAGAGTGTCTGACACCTTGGCCGGGTCAAGGTCCTTGGCAAGCAGCGGGCGGCGCAGCGCGATGAGGAGGTCGAGAAGCTGGGTGTAGCGCTCCCTGCCCAGCCCGAACAGCCGGGCGTCAACGGCCTCGATGTAGGCGCCGCGGCGCTCGCCGTAGCAGGACTCGCGGCCGAGGAGAGCGGCGAGTTGCCTGGCGGTCAGCGGGCGCGAATCGGCGGAGAGCAGGCCGAAGTCCTTGCCCATTCGCTTGCCTGTCACGTAGAACGCGGGCTTGGGCCGGTCGCGGTTCTTGTGCGCGCTTAGTCCGATGACCAGCGTCACGACCTCGTCAGGCCGCGCGAACTCCATCCAGACGTAGCCGTACTCTGACTCTTGGCCGCGGTAAAGCAGGTTCGCCTTCATCGTGCGGTTCTCGCCGCTGAACGGGTCAAGTCGCCTGGCGTCCAGGCTGCCGTCGAAGATGAAGGGAAACAGCACCTCAAGCGCCTTCGTCTTGCCAGAGCCGTTGTGGCCACGCAGCGCCAGCCGGCCATCGGCGAAGGCGAACTCCTCATCGAGGTAGTCCCAGAGATTGATGATGCCGGCTCTCGTCGGCTTGAACCGTGCTTGCGTTGTCACGCGGGCTCCTCCGCCGCGAAGTCGAACTTGAACGCGCCCTGGCCATCATGCCTGGCGCCGTCTGGCAGCGCAGCCGTGATGTTCTTATACCGCCAGGCGGCGGGCAAGACCAGAACGCCGCCAGGCTGCCGCCTGGCCAGGCTGAGGTCATCGAGCAGGCGAGTAGCGGCTTCGAGCAGCCCGGCCTGGTCGAACTGCCACTGCGCGGTGAACGAGGCGGCACCGAATTCGTCATAGAGCCCGGCAAGCATGCCTTCAAGCCTGGTGCGTTCGATAAAAGGCGCTTCAAGCGTGCCTTCTCCGGCCGCCTCGGCGTGATCTTGTTCTCCGTACCCGGCAAGTCCGGCGTCCGTCCTGCTGAGAATGCCTGCCCGGTCATCGAGAGCTGAGGGGACAGGCAGGGTCGTGATGTCAGGCGCGGTGTCAGGGTCTTCGAGCACGTCCGCGATCTTGGCCAGCAAAAGCCCGGCAGCACGGTTCACGGCACCGCCCCTGCCGGGGAACGGCCGGTCGGTGAAGCGGCCCGTGGGGTCAACCAGCATGACGCCTTCTGCCCGCCGCTCCACCACGAGACCGGTGAGCCTGGCCAGGTTCTCTGCCAACTCGGCGCTGCGCAAGGCCGCGGCCGTTTCGGTATCAAGCCGGGAGTAATAGAGCACGGGCTGCTCGATCAGCAGGCGCCTGGCCCGCCGGGCGGCGGCCTCACGCTGCGCCGACCGCCTGGTGCTGACGTCGGCGAGGTCGAGCAGGCCGGCCGCGCCAGTGAGCTGCTGAATCGGCCTGGCAGGGCGGAAGAGGGCGGCGCAGATGTCGTGGTCGATGTCGTAAAGGGCATCACCGCGCTCGGTGTCGTGCGCCCAGTTCTCTGCCGACCCGT
The DNA here is from genome assembly GCA_035509195.1 of Streptosporangiaceae bacterium. GTDB lineage: Bacteria > Actinomycetota > Actinomycetes > Streptosporangiales > Streptosporangiaceae > Chersky-822. The sequence continues at coordinate 18,040 of DATJLT010000366.1, forward strand.
CTGACAGGCGAAGCGCTCCGTGGTCGGTCAGCCAGTCGAGCACATCAACGACCGCGCGCTTGTGCTCGGTGACCGTCGCGTCGAAGCCGAGGCCCGATAGCGAGTTCGCGGTCGGTGCCAGCGCCCTGACCAGGTCGGCGAGGCTGATCTCTATCCTCGAGCGCTGGAAGACGGCAAGGACGAGGCACAGGTAGGCGAGCCTTCGCCGGTCGAATGGCCGGCCGCTGCGGGCAGCGAAGATCGACCGCTGGGTGGGATCCAGGGTGTCGAGCCTGCGGATCAGGCGGACGTGATGAGCGGTCGCGATGAGCGTGTAACCGAGCAGTTCGGAAAGGTCGCGGGCAATAGAGTCGGCCCAGCGCAGTACGGCGCTCAGCGCGCCCGCGCGCGGGCGTTCTTCTGTGATGATGTCGTTGGTCAGTACCAGGCGGACCGCGTGCTGGTATGAGCCGAGGTCGCTCGGGGCGACGCCCTTGGCCGCGGTGATCTCAGCCATCGCGTACCCCAGCAGGCGCTAGCAGGCCCTTCTGCGGGCGCGCAGCGTCGATTTCCAGCCTGAGCCCTGGCAGGTGGAGCAGGCCGTGCTCGGTGCGAACCCTGCTGCCCTTCTGCTCAGGAATCAGGCGGAGCACGAGGACGTCGTTGCTGCCCGTGCCGCCGGTGATCTGGCCGGCGACGACGGTCCTGGCTTCGAGCGCCCGCGTCAGCAGCCTGAGCAGTACCTTGGTCTGTGCCGCGTCAAGCACGGTGTCGCTGAGGTCGGCGGCGAGCAGCCGCTGCCCGGCTTCGCGCTCGGCGGCTCTTCGTTCAGCCTGACGGCGCCGCAGTTCGGCCCGCAGCCCCGCCTGCGCGTGGATTCGCTGCGGCACGCCTGGATTGGGTACCTTGCCTCGCCTGAACAGCGGCACCGCCACCTCGACGCCTGGCGCGTCCCGCCAGGACAGGCGCGGCGAGATCAGGTCGGTGTCGTCGTGGGCACCGCCCAGGTGCCTGGCCACGCGCAAGTTGAACGCGGCCGCCATCAGCGCGTGCGCCGCGTCGTCGTCGGCCACGTCGGTCACCCAGCCTGCCAGGTGCCGTAGCTGCGTGGCCCGGTTAACGCCGCCGCGCTGAGACTCGGTGATCTGGCGCAGCAGGGCTATCACGCTAGACACCCCTGCCCTGGTAGCCGCCGCGAGCTCGGCCGCGCGTGACGTGCCCGCGGCGTCCGCCACGAACCAGCCCTTGATCGCCAGCCACCGCCGCTGCCAGTCCTCCCTGATCTCATCCTGGCTCATCAAAGGACGCTCGTCGGCGCTGGCCACCCGGTCGAGCAGGGTATGAATGCCGGTCGCCTCGGTCATCTTGACCGCCAGGGACAACCGCGGCAGGTAACGGTCAAGCTCCGCCATGAAGTCGCTCATGTGAGCCATCAGGGCGTTCTTGTAGCGGAGGAAAACCTCGGGCGAGGTGTCTGTGGACCTGGTGATGTCACCGAGGGTCAGGTGGAACTGCGCCGATCTTCTTGCCATGTCCTCCATGACGCGATCCAGGCTGGTCAGCCGCCGCACAATCTCATCGGCGTCACCCCCGCGGTTGGCCCTGGCGAGATCGTGGAGGTCACGGAGGATGTCGGAGAACACCAGCCTGGACAGGTTCGCGTCTTCCACCCTGGCGGCGAGCACGCCCTCAACGGCGGTGTAAGCGCGATGGCCGAGCTCGCTGAACTGGTAAACGGACTGCCGGTTGCGGTACCTCGCCAGGCTGCCCGCGCGGGAGGCGTCTTCCAGGCGGTGGAGTACGCCGTCCTCGACAAGGTAGTCGAGCCGGTCTCTCAGGTTCGCGCCGGCTTCTGGCACGCCCTCATGCGCTCGCATCAGCTCCCCGAGCGCCGAGGCAACGTCGTCGGTATGTGACTGCGCGACGTGCATCGCCCGCAGCCGGTCCATGGCACGCAACACCCAGAGATAGGACAGGTAATCGTCGCGGCGAGTGAAATTGAACAGCCTGAACCGGTCGCTGACCGCGAGCGAGTCAAGGTCGAAGGAATCGGTCAGTGGAATTCACCCCGGATCGTGCGGCCCTCCGGCCGCGCCGCGTCGCTTTGGATGCTCCACGATAGACGCACTCCAGGCTCTCCTGGTCAGGCTGACCGGCGGTGGATGAGCTGGGTCGGCATCAGGACATGCTGCGGGCCGGCCGCGGGAACGGCGATCAGCTCGTTCAGTATGCGGACCGCTTGAGCGGCGGCCGCTTCAAATGACTGGCGCATGGTCGTGAGCGGCGGATCGGCCATGACCGCGGCGGCCGAGTCGTCGAAGCCGACCACGGCGATGTCCTGCGGAACGCGCCTGCCCCGCTCGCGAAGCGCGGCCATCGCTTCAAGCGCCATCAGGTCAGAGGCGACGAACAGGCCATCCATCTCTGGATGCCGGTCAAGCAGCAGGCCGGCCCCCAGCCGCCCGGAAGCCGCCGACCAGTCACCGAGAGCAACCAGACTTTCCGGCGAGGCGCTGCCCACCGCCCGGCGGTAGCCCTCGAGCCGACGCCGGCCAGAGCTCGTGTTGAGCGGCCCAGTGATCGTGCCGATCTGAGTACGACCCTGCCCGAGCAGGTAGCCGACGGCTTCACGGGCGGCGGCTTCGTCGTCGATCGCCACCCAGGAAAGCTCGGCTTCGAAGCCGAGCGGCTGGCCTTGGACGACTAGGGGCAGGCCGCTGCTGGCCAGACGGCGAAGCAGCGCCTCGCCCTCGTGGGGGAGCGCAAGCAGCGCGCCATCGACGTGGCCGGCGGTGAGGTAATCGCCGAGGAACGCTTCCTCGCCGTAGTCCTGCGCGGTGGTCACGAGCAGGTGCTGGCCCCGGTTGCGAAGTTCTCTGGTAAAGGCTCTGATCAGCACCCCGAAGTTGGGGTCACCGAACAAGTGCTCGTGCTGCTCGGAGATCACGAAGGCGACAGAGCCCGTACGGCCGGAAGCGAGGTTCCTCGCGGCCTGGTTGACCGAATAACCCAGTACTCCGACGGCCCGGTTGACCTTGGAGATCGCTTCCGGGCGCACATGCACGCCGCCGTTGAGCACACGGGAGACGGTGCTACGCGAGACGCCGGCCGCCCTGGCTACGTCCTCAATGGTCGGGCGCTTGGAAGCCTCGCGCCGCAGCTCGCTCACGTCGGGACGACTCTCTCGGGGCCGGTAGTCGACGGCTTGAGTATGCCCCTGACCCCATCACGATGTCGAGTGGACCCCGTCTCGTCGTCCGGCTACAGCATCGCTGGTCCGCTGATGTCGTAGCGAGGGGTGGCGGCGATGACAACGATGGAAACCTGATGCTATTCCCGCAGCGTCAACGAGCCAGCGATGTCGTTAGAGGCCCGTTCCGAACAGCATCGGCGGGTCAGCGATGCGGTTGAGGTCGACGAGGCGGCCCGCCAGCCTGCCAGGTGCCGGGGCAACCGAGTGGGATGGTTTGGCGATTTTTGAGTACTTCTCAAGGCACCGGCCTTTTGCTACGCTTCGCGCATTGGGAGCGCTCCCACAACACGCGGGAGGAACGATGAAACCTCATTGGCATCTCAGGTCAGCAGTCGTTGGGAGCGCTCTCGTAGCGCTCTGCGGTACGCTGGCCGCCTGCTCGGGCTCGTCCACCTCGACGGCGACGTCGACCAGCAAGAACGTCACGATTAGCTGGTGGAGCTGGACGAGCAACCCCAAGGACGTCATCGCCAACTTTGAGAAGGCGTACCCGCACATTAAGATCACGCCGCCCCCGGACTACGGCTCGGGCGGCACCTTCTATTCCAAGCTGACGACGGCGCTGTCAGGCGGTACAGGCCCCTGTATCACGCAGATCGAATACGACCACTTGCCTCAGTTCCTGGCGCAGAAGGACCTGGTGCCGATCACCTCCTACGTGTCGTCATACGAGAAGGACTTCCCCGCCTGGGTCTGGCATCAGGTCTCACAGAACGGCCAGGTCTATGCCATGCCAGAGGACATCGGCCCGATGGCGTTCATGTACCAGCCCTCCGTGCTGAGCAAGTACCACCTGCCGGTGCCCGCGACCTGGGCGCAGTTCGCCTCTGACGCGGTGAAGCTGCACAAGGAAGACCCTGGCCAGTACCTGACCTACTTCGCGCCGAACGACGCCGACGTGCAGGAGGCGCTCTGGTGGCAGGCTGGGGCGTTCCCCTACCAGGTGCAGCCGGACGGAAGCTGGAAGGTCGATATCGACGGGCCAGTCGAACAGAAGGTCATGGAGTTCTGGGGCAAGCTCGTGTCCGAGGGCGCGGTCGCGGTCGACCAGGACTTCGAGGCCGACTGGGGTCACCACATCGGCGAGGACAAGTACGTGGCCATGGTCGGCGCCGGCTGGTCCCCGACCTACATGGTCGACGCCTACTTGCCTGCGGGGTCCAAGCAGCAGTGGGCGATCACGCAGATGCCGCAGTGGACCGCAGGCAGCCACGCCTCAGCGAACTGGGGCGGGTCAACCAACGCGGTCACCAAGGACTGCCCGTCAGCCGACGTCCAGGACGCCGCGCTCTTCGCCGCCTACATCAACACCTCAAAGTCCGGCCTGGCCATCGACGAGAAGCCGGCCACGACGACGGGCGGCGGACGCGGCCTGTTCCCCGCTTCGACCGCACGGGCCAGCCTGCCCGAGTTCACCGCGGCCGTTCCCCACTTCAGCGGCAACATCAACGCCCAGTTTTCGACTTACGCCGCCGAGGTTCCCGTGAACTTCGAGTGGAGCCCGTGGGACACCGAACTGGGCACGTACCTGACCAGCGAGATGGGCAAGGCGGCCGCGGGCAAGGAGCCGTGGTCCAAGGTGCTCGTCAACACCGAGAACGAATTGCTCTCCTACGCCAAGTCGGCCGGCTACTCGGTCTCCTCGTGATCCGTACTCGGCCCGCCCCGAGCGCCTCCGCTCGGGGCGGGGGTGCCGCAAGCCCGGCCGCTCCTGGCGGAGGCAGGAGCGGCCGGGGCGCCGCAGGGCTGGCGATGACTACGCCGTTCCTTGTCCTGTACGCCTTGTTTTTCCTGGCACCTTTCATCTACTCGGTCGTGCTCAGCCTGCGCTCGCCGCTCACTGACGACTTCGTCGGGTTGTTCAACTACCGCAACGTCGTGGGTAACGGCGAGTTCTGGAGCGCGGTCGTCAGGATGGCGTACTTCGGCGTCATCCAGGTCACGCTGATGATCGCCCTCGCGGTCGGGCTCGCGCTCCTGCTCGACAGTCCTTACATCAAGGGCAGGAAGGTCTTCGCGCTCGCCTATTTCTTCCCTTACGCCGTGCCAGGCGTCATCGCTGCGGTGATGTGGGCCTTCCTGCTGCAGCCCGACCTG
>DATJLT010000367.1:0-3879 GCA_035509195.1 Streptosporangiaceae bacterium
GAAGAGCGGCCCGAGCAAAGAGTCGCTGACGGGCGCCCCTTCGCCGGTCGCGAACGCGATCGCGTAGTCGCCGCTGTGCGGCGCGAAGTCTGAGCCGACGAGGCCCATCGCGAACACGGCCCGCTTGGCGACCCTGGTGAGTTGCCGGGAGTCGAGCGCCCGGTCGACCGCGACGATGATCATGCACGAGTCGCCCGGCACAGCCGACCCCGGCACAGCCGACCCCGGAGCCGCGGACGACGGCGCCGCAGACGACGGCGCCGGGGACGCCGAGGCAGCCGGCGGCTCGATCGGGATCCCCCTTACCGCCAGGGTTCCCGAGAAATTCGACTGCACAAGTACGCCGACGACGCCGGCCGAGGCGCCAGGACCAGCAACGATCCGCGACGAAGTGCCGATGCCGCCCTTGAACCCGAGCGCCGCCGTACCGGTCCCCGCGCCCACGCACCCCTGTGGCAACGGTCCGCCGACGGCCGACGATAGCGCGGTAAGCACGTGTTCCTCGGTCACCGGCCTGGCCCTGATGTCGGAAAGGAACCCGTCGTTGGTCTCGCCGGCGACCGGGTTCACCGACAGCAGCCCCGAGTTCCCAGGACGCCGCATCATGTAAGTGACCAGCGCATCGGCGGCTCGGAACACCGAGAGTGTCCCGGTGAGCACGATCGGCGTCTCGATCACGCCGAGCTCGGCGAGCTGGGTCGAGCCGACAAGCTTCCCGTACCCGTTACCGACGAACAGTCCGGCAGCCAGCGAACCACTAGCACGGTCCACCGCATCGGGCACGATCGCGGTCACGCCGGTTCGGATGCTGTCACCGGAAACGAGTGTCACGTGACCAACCCGGACGCAGGGAACGTCGGTCAGAGCGTTCAGCACCCCTGGCGGAAGCCGGCCAGGCGCCAGCCCGAGATCCCTGACCCGGGCGTTCATATGGACCGGTAATCCCGCGCGGCATTACGAGGGCCCCGACGTGGCGGCCCGGCGCCCGCGGAGATCGCGAGAATGCTGGCCCTGTGCCGCTGCCCCGCATAAGGCGCGAGCAGCTCGAGCATCCCCGCGTCGTCGACCTCCCTGCCGAGCAGCGCCCATCCCACCTGCCCTGGCAAGTGGTAGTCGCCCACGGAGACCGCGTCAGGATCACCGCACGCCCGCTGCCTGACCTCGGCCGACGTCCATGCCCCGATCCCAGGCAGTGACCGCAGCCGCAGGTCAGCGGCCGCGGCAGGCAAGAACGCGATCTCCTCGAGCCGCCCGGCGACGGAGGCAGCCTCGGCAATGGTCCGCGCCCGCACTCCCTCGACCCCTGCCCTGTGCCAGTCCCAGGAAGGAATGCTGGCCCACGCAGAGGCCGGAGGCGGCACCCGCATCCCGGCAGGAGCCGGACCTGGCGCGGGTTCCCCGTACCATCGCAGCAGCGTCCGGTAGGCCCGCGACGCTTCCTTCCCGACCACCTTCTGCTCGAGTACCGCGGGCACGAGCGACTCGAACACCAGCCCCGTGCGGCCGATGCGGAAACCTGCCCGCCGCCGCGCCATCTCGATGAGGACCGGATGCGAAGGCACGAACTCTTCCGGCCTGTCCTCGCCCCCGACCATGCCAGGCAGCGCCTCGAGCAGCCACCCGGCACCAGGACCCCAGGCCGTCCCGGCGACCACCGTGCCGAGCTCGGCCGCCGCCCGCCACGCCACCCGCAGCGTGCCCGCTCCCTCAGGCGTATGGCAGGCCCGCCAGATGGCACCTGAGTCATCGATCGCGAACGCGGGATCTCCGTACCCGCGACGGTGCACGGACAACGCCGAAAGGACTTCGACCACGCAAGGGGCCGACCAGCGCCGCTCGGTCGCAAGCGGCACTGCCGCCGTCATCGAAGGTCCGCGTCAGGCATCGGTCGAGAACCTGACCGACGTCTCCTCAAGGCGCACGCCAGGCCATACCCTCAGCCCGTACCTGAGCTCGTTGCCGCCCGCGACCTCGGCCCCTGTGCCGATCACCACGCCGTCAAGCACGGCGCCTCCGCCCACTCGGGCGCCAGAGCCGATCACGCTGGCCCTCACCTGAGCGCCACGCTCGATCGTGACCCCGTCGAACACGACCGACCCGTCAACGACAGCGCCGGCCCCTACAGAGCTGCCGGCTCCGATCACGGTCCCGCCGGACAGTACGGCCGATGAGTCCGCGGACGCTCCTGGCAGCAGCAGGAAAGAACCGCAAGCACCGGGCACCGCCGGCGAGGAAAGCTCGCCGAGCACCAGGTCGCAAGACCCGCGCACGTAGGCCTCGGGCGTCCCGACATCAAGCCAGTAAGCGGACTCCACGTATCCCATGACGGTCTCGCCCGCCTTGATCAGTCCGGGGAACGTGTCCCGCTCAACGGAAAGCACTCGCCCGGCGGGCATCGCATCGATGTACCGCCTGGTGAATACGTAGCAGCCGGCGTTGATCTGATTGGTGACCGGGTTCGGCGTCTTCTCGAGGAACGCCGTGACCCGCCCGTCGAAGTCGGTAGGCACGCAGCCGAACCTGGCAGGATCGGGTACCTCGACGAGGTGCAGCGTCACCGCTGCGTCGGCCTTGCGGTGCAGGTCAAGCTGCGCGGACAGGTCGTGCCCGCTAAGGATGTCGCCGTTGAGCACGACCACCGGCTCGTCGGGCCCGCTGCGCAGGCTCGCCGCCGCGTTCCTGATACCGCCGCCGGTACCGAGCGGCTCGGGCTCATGTACGTACACGATTTCGAGGCCGAACCTGGCGCCGTCGCCGAAGACCTCGGCGAACATCTCGGCACGGTAGGCGGTGGCCATCACGATCCGGCCGATCCCGGCTTCCGCCGCGCGCGCTAGCTGGTGCGCGAGGAACGGCACGCCAGCCGTGGGCAGCAACGGCTTGGGCATCCCGATGGTCAGCGGGCGGAGCCTGGTCCCCTGCCCGCCGACCAGGAGTATCGCTTCAAGCTCTCCGGTCTGGTTTTCAACGGTCGACATGAGCAGCGAGACTACCCTTGCCCGGCCGCCGCGGCGCGCTCATAGCAGGCAAGGTGGGCATGCGCCGAGACCGCCCAGGTGAATTCCTGCGATCGCGCGTACCCGGCCCGGCCAAGCGCTTCCCGCTGGGCCGCATCGTCGATCAGGGCACGGAGCGCCGTCTTGATGCTGCCGGCGTCCGGTTCTGTATAGGCGACCGCGTCGCCGCCAACCTCGGGAAGCGACGTCCTGTGCGTGGTGAGCACAGGAGCCCCGCACGCCATCGCTTCGAGCACAGGCAAGCCGAACCCTTCGCCAGTGCTCGGAAAAGCAACTACCAGTGCGCCGCCAAAAAACCCCGGCAAGTCGGCGAAGTGCAGGTAGCCGGGCCGAACCAGCCGCAGGTGCGCGGGTACGGCGGCGACCGCGTCGTCGACCTCGTCGCTCCAGCCGGTGCCTCCGGCCAGCACAAGCGCGGGCGGCTCTGCCAGGTCAGCGACGGCCTGTGCCCAGCCGACGATCAGCGCGGGCACGTTCTTGCGCGGAGCGAGGCTGCCCAGGTAAGCGACGTACGGGCGGCCGTGCAATCCTAGGCGGCCCTGCACCCGGTCGAGTTGCACCGCGTCAGGGCGGCGGAACAGGTTGTGATCCACCCCGTGATAGGCCACGTCGATCTTCGTCGAGTCAGCCTCGAGCACCCGCACAAGCTCGTCCCTCGTGGCCTTCGACGGCACGATCAGCCTGGTCGCCCGCCAGGTTGAGGTGCGGATCGCGGCCTTGTAGAAGGTCGCGGCGACTGGGGTGTGCGTATCAGGCGCGGTGAAGAACGTCAGGTCGTGGGTGGTCACGACGGTCGGGATACCAGGACGCAGCGGCATGGAGTAATGCGGTGAGTGGATGACGTCGGCGCCCACCTGAGTCG
>DATJLT010000368.1:0-4782 GCA_035509195.1 Streptosporangiaceae bacterium
CGTCGCCAACAGCCGCGTGCCGCACCTGACGATCGTCATGGGTGCCTCGTACGGCGCGGGCAACTACGGGATGTGTGGCCGCGCCTACGATCCGAGGTTCTTGTTCACCTGGCCGAGCGCGAAGTCGGCCGTGATGGGACCGGCACAGCTCGCTGGCGTTCTTTCGATCGTCGGACGGCAGTCGGCGGCCGCGCGAGGCGAGCCTTTCGACGAGGAAGCCGACACGGCAATGCGCGCCATGGTGGAGGAGCAGATCGAGTCGGAGTCGCATCCGTTTGTCTTGTCGGGACGGCTCTACGACGACGGCGTGATCGACCCGCGCGATACCAGGTCAGTGCTCGGCCTCTGCCTCGCGGCCATTTACCAGACGGGTCCGTCCCCGGCACCTGGCCTGCCCGCCGGTCGAGCCGTCCCCGCTGCGTCCAGCGGTGCGGTGCGTTTTGGCATATTCAGAATGTGAGGCCCTTTATTGATTAGCCGTCTGCTCGTGGCTAACCGGGGCGAGATCGCGCGCCGCGTCTTCAGCACCTGCCGGCAGGCAGGGATCGGCACCGTGGCCGTGTTCGCCGACCCGGATGCCGGATCGCCGCACGTCGCCGAGGCCGATCTCGCGGTGCGGCTGCCGGGCACGAGCTCGGCGGAGACCTACCTGAACGGCGCCGCGATCGTCAGCGCCGCGCTCGCGTCCGGTGCCGACGCCATTCATCCAGGCTACGGGTTCCTGTCAGAGGATCCTGGTTTCGCTCGCCAGGTGCAGGCGGCCGGGCTGCTCTGGGTCGGGCCGCCGCCGGCGGCCATGCAGGCGATGGCGCTCAAGATCGAGGCGCGCAAGACGGCCATCGCCGCAGGCGTGCCCGTGCTGCCCGAACTCGATCCTGCGTCGGTCACGGCGTTCCCCGTGCTTGTCAAGGCGTCGGCCGGCGGCGGCGGACGTGGAATGCGGGCGGTCGCCGCCGCGGCCGAACTCGACGCGGCGATCGAGTCGGCGCGGCGCGAGGCGCAGGCGGCGTTCGGCGACGGAACCGTATTCTGCGAGCCACTGCTGACCGGGGCCAGGCATATTGAAATTCAAATCCTCGCCGACCAGCACGGCACCGTATGGACGCTCACCGAGCGCGACTGCTCGGTACAGCGCCGCTACGCGAAGGTGATCGAGGAGACTCCGTCTCCTGTCGTGCAGGAGCCGCTGCGGGAACGGCTGCTGGCCGCCGCCGAGGCGCTGGCGAGGGCGGTCGGCTACGTGAACGCGGGGACTGTCGAGTTCCTGCTCGGCGATTCTGGCGAGTTCTTCTTCCTCGAGTTCAATACCAGGCTGCAGGTCGAGCACCCGGTGACCGAGTGCCTGCACGAACTCGACCTCGTGGCGCTGCAACTCGGGATCGCTGAGGGACAGCCGCTGCCGGCACTGCCGCCTCCGCCCGTCGGGCACGCGATCGAGGCCAGGCTCTACGCGGAAGATCCGGCGGCCGGGTTCCTGCCGTCGGCCGGGCCGGTGCACGCGTTCTGTGTGCCAGCGGTCGACTCCGAGTTCGGGCTGGCCAGCAAGATCGGCGCGACGCTGCGGGTGGACGCGGGCGTGCTGCCAGGGACCGTGGTGAGCCCGCACTACGACGCGATGCTCGCGAAGGTAATCGCGTGGGCACCGACGCGGGACGAGGCTGCGAGACGACTGGTGGCCGGGCTTTCAGGCGCGACCATCGCCGGGCCGGCGACCAATCGCGACCTCCTGGTCAGCGTGCTAAGCAGCGCAGCGTTCCTCGACGGCGCTGCCGACACCTCACTGCTCGATGACTATGACTATGCGGGCCTTGCTCCAGGCGAGCGCGCCTGCGAACTGTCCGCGGCAGCGGCGGCCGCCGCGATCGCCTTGTCTCACCGGCAGGAGGCGCGGGCAGCGGCTTCGATCCCTGGCGGCTGGCGCAACGTGTTCAGCCAGCCCCAGCGGGCATCCTTCAGCGGACCTCACGGGCGGATCGACGTCGAGTACAGGTGGACCGGCTCGGGAATTGTCTTCGCGCAGGCGGGCGCGGTACTGGCGAACGTGGCCGGCGACCTGGTTCGGCTGGAGGCCGACGGGGTGATGTACCCCTTCCGTGTCATCCGCGCAGGCGAGCAGGTCTGGGTCAGCTCGGTGCTCGGCTCGGTCATGTTCACCGTGCTCGACAGGCTGCCTTCGCCCGTGCTGCTCGCGGAACCCGGGTCGCTGACCGCGCCGATGCCCGGGACCGTTACCAAGGTCACCGCTCATCCGGGTGACCGGGTCGCTGCCGGCCAGGTTGTGCTCGTGCTCGAAGCGATGAAGATGGAACACCAGGTTGTCGCTCCGGCCGACGGCGAGCTGGCCGAGGTCAGGGTCAGCCAGGGTGCCCAGGTCAACGCGGGCGACGTCCTTGCGATCGTCTCTGCCGATCGGGAGTAAGCGTGATGGAAGCACAAGAACAGCTAGTCAGGACCAAGGCGGACGGCGCGGTCACCACGATCACGCTTGACTCACCGCGCAACGCGAATGCCCTGTCAAGCAGGCTGCTCAGCGAATTGCTTGCGGCGCTCGACAGCGCGGTTTCCGGCCAGGCGACCAGGGTCATCGTGCTCACCGCGGTGGGCAAGGCGTTCTGCGCGGGCGCTGACCTCAAGGAGACGGCGGTGAACCCGACTGCCGCGGCGCCACTGATGGCTGACGTGCTGCAGGCGTTGTGGGATTGCCCGAAGCCGGTGGTGTGCCGGGTGAACGGCGCGGCGCGGGCGGGCGGAATCGGGCTGATCGCTGCCTGCGACATCGCGGTGGCGCCTGAAGATGTGAGCTTCGCCTTCTCAGAGGTCAGGATCGGCGTGGTGCCAGCGGTGATCTCGGTACCCTGCCTGCGGCGGATGCCGTCGCGCGCGGCTTACGAGTACTTCCTGACCGGCGAGGTGTTCCAGGCACGGCGGGCGGTCGAGATCGGGCTGCTTACCAAGGCCGTCGAAGCCGAATTCCTCGATGCCGCGACGAGCCGGTACGTGCAGGCGCTGCTGCGGGGTGGCCCGACCGCTCTCGCGGGGACCAAGGAAGTGCTGCGGGACGGGATTACCGAAAGCTTCTCCGGCGGGGTCGAGCGGATGTCCCGCCTGTCGGCCGCGTTCTTCGCCTCGGAGGAAGCGGCAGAAGGACGGGCCGCGTTCGCGGCCAAGCGCGAACCGTCCTGGGTTCCTGCCTCGTGAACGCCGATCCTGGCTCCGTGCTCAGGGTCGCGAACTGCAGCGGGTTCTACGGAGACCGGCTGTCGGCGGCGCGTGAGATGGTCGATGGCGGGCCGATCGACGTGCTGACCGGCGACTGGCTGGCCGAGCTCACGATGCTGCTGCTCGGGAAGGCCGTGCTCGGGGGGCGGCCCGGCTACGCCAGGACGTTCGTCGCTTCGATGGAGCAAGTACTGCCCGCTTGCGTCGAACGCGGCATAAAGGTCGTCTCCAACGCCGGCGGGCTTGACCCGGCAGGATGCGCCGCCGCCGTGGCCGAGGTCGCCAGGCGAGCCGGGGTATCGCCCGTGATCGCATACGTGAGCGGCGACGACCTGCTGCCGCGGCTGCCCGGCCTGCTCACCGACGGGCACGCGCTCGCCAACCTGGACACCGGCGAGACTCTCGCCTCGGCCGGGGTCAAGCCGCTGACCGCGCACGCCTACCTCGGCGGGCTGCCGATCGCGGCCGCGCTTTCGGCTGGCGCCGACATCGTGATCACCGGGCGAGTGACCGATGCCGCGCTGGTCGTAGGTCCTGGGATGTGGCGGTTCGGCTGGACCGGCGACGACCTGGACGCGCTCGCCGGAGCCGTCGTGGCCGGGCACGTGCTCGAATGCGGCTGCCAGGCGACGGGCGGCAATTACTCGTTTTTCGATGAAGTTCCCGACCTCGCCCACGCCGGGTTCCCGCTTGCTGAACTAGCCGCCGACGGGTCTTCCGTGATCACCAAGCATCAGGGAACCGGCGGCCTGGTCAGCGTTGGCACCGTGACCGCTCAGCTCTTGTATGAGATCGGCGCGCCCGCCTATCTCAACCCTGACGTCACGGCCCGGTTCGACACCATCAGGCTCTCGCAACTCGGGCCCGACCGAGTGCGGGTCAGCGGGGTTCGGGGAGAACCGCCGCCCGCGTCTTTGAAGGTCTCGCTCAACTACGCTGGCGGATTCAGGAACTCGATGGTGCTGGTGCTCGAGGGCCTCGATCCTGCCGCCAAGGCGGAACTGGCCGAGCAGGCGATCTGGGCGAGGATCGATGGCGGAAAAGGCAGCTTCGAGCGCGTCGACGTAGACCTGGTCGGCCGCGATCCGGCGCTGCTGCGGATCTCCGTGCTCGACCGGGACAAGGCGAAGGTCGGCCGGGCCTTTTCCGCTGCCGTGGTTGAGACGGGCCTGGCCAGCTACCCGGGCTTCTACGCACTCTCGCCACCCGGCGACGCCTCCGCCTACGGAGTCTTCTGGCCGACGCTGATCCCGGCCGACCTAGTAAGCACGTCGGTCATGATCGGCACACAGACACTCTGGACCGGCCCCGCCCGAGTCACCCCGACCCGCAACGACCAGCCCCCGCCCCAGCTGCCCCAGCCCGAGCAACCCCAGCCCGAGCAGGCCCAGCCCGCCCACACAGCACTCCAGCCCCAGCCCGAGCAGGCCCAGCCCGAGCAGCCCCAGCCCGAGCAACCCCAGCCCGAGCAACCCCAGCCCGAGCAACCCCAGCCCGAGCAACCCCAGCCCGAGCAACCCCAGCCCGAGCAACCCCAGCCCGAGCAACCCCAGCCCGAGCAAC
>DATJLT010000369.1:0-2430 GCA_035509195.1 Streptosporangiaceae bacterium
AAATGGATGCTCGACCATGGCGAAAACGCCCAGGCCGCGTTCGAGAATGAGATCAGAAAGGCGGGCGAGCCAGGCAGCGTCGTGGTCATCAACTTGATGGGCGGCCGCGGGCTGGACATCCGAGTGAGTTCGCTGGGCATCGACCTCGGCGGCCTGTACGTGCGGACCACCTCCCACTCCGAGTTCGCCGACGTCATCAAGCAGATCCTTACCCGGGCCGGCCGCAACGGTGATCCAGGCGACGCTACCGTCTACACCTCCCCTGACGACAAACTGTTCAAGGAATCCCAAGACCAGAACGTCCAGTACGCCATCATCAAGTACACCAAGGCGTACGACGCCGACCACGACAACCCCACGCCAGCCACTCGCGAGGCGCTAGAGCAGGCCGAGCAGTTCCTGCGGGATCAGGTCCCCGTCGTGCAGGCCGAAGTCGTCAGGCGACTGGGCTTGGACGTCCCTGCCGTCCATCTCCCCGGTGACTCGTCCGCTCCGGACGGCGTCGCCCCCGTCGCTCCTGCTGGCCTGCCCGCCTCGCGCGCGCCGCCGCGGCCACCGCCAGACGGCGAGCTGCACCAGCGAGTGGCCGAGTTGCTCGGGCATGAGCCAGGTGCCGGGCTGCCGCAGGAATCTGGTGCTGGCCTGGGCAGGCTAAGCGACAGCGGCGTCGGGCAGCTTCTCGACCAGGCCGGAAGTCCTCCCGATGACTTGCATCAGCGGGTCACCGAGTTGCTCGGGCATGAGCCAGGTGCCGGGTCGCCGCGATGGGGCAGTCCTCCCGATGCGCTTGCCGACGACCTGGGTCAGCGTGTTACCGGATTGCGTGGGCCGGATGACGCGGAGCGGCTGGCGGACCTTCGCCCGCCTGATCTGCCCTTCGAGCTGCGGGTCGTCGCCTCGGCGCGCCACGCCGCGTTGAAGGCCCAGCTTGAGAGCGCGGAACAGGAACTGAAATCCGAGCCCAAGCCCGCCGGGGGAACCGGCAACGTCGCCGCGGACGAGGTGACCTGGCCGGAACCGCCGAAGAACGAACCGGTGCCACCGGAACTCGCCGATCCTGACCCGCACGTGCGGCAGGTGGCGGAGCTGCTGGCGCAGCTCGATCGTTCCCCCCGTTCCGGCCACGAGAACGCGCACGAGACCCCGGAGGAGGAAGCCGCGCGCAGTGCCTTCGCCGAGCTCCCGCACGGCGTGCTTGACGAGCACACCGACGTAGCCGAGCTGCTCGCCCGGCTGCCGGGGATACCCGCGGGCTCGGGGAATCGGATGAGCGCGCTGAAAGACCTGCTCGACCGGCATCTGGACAAGCTGGGGGATGACGCCCGGTTCGTGGGCTTGCCCGCGGGCGTCCGCCGGGCAATGACCGACGACGCGAAGACGGCGCTGGCCGCGGGGCGGATCCAGGAGTCCGCCGAGGCCGTCCGCCGGTTCCAGCAGGCGATAGCCGATCTCGGCGCCATCATCCGGCTGCGCGACTACCGGGCTCATGTGGACGGCGGGTACCGGTCGGCGGCGCGGCTTGGAATGTCCAGGGTCGACTGGCTGAAGCACGCGGTAACCATCGAGGAGGCCGTCAGTCAAGGTCAGCAGGCCAAGGTCAGGGAGATGCTGGACGCGTTCGAAACGGCCGTCGGTGACCACGTCAAGCAGTTGCTCAACGAGGCGAAGCAAGGCGAAGTGCGAGATGACGATCTCGCGCAGCGGCTCGCCGACTTGACCAGGTCCGCCGCGCCGGAGGCGCTTGACGCGCTCGTGTCCCCGCTGCTTGAGTCCGTCGGAAACCAGGCGCGTGACGCGGGGATGAGCCGGGCCGCTATCGAGCTGTGGAACAGCCGCCTCCGGTCGGCCACCACGCTCGAACGTCACAAGGAGCTGCAAGAAGAGTACGAACTTGAGGTTGCCGAGCTGCGGCAGAGCCAAGTGCTCAGCCAGCTAGCCGCCCTGGGGGTGTCCGCGAAAGAGCTCGCGAGCTGGCGCCGGCGCCTGGACTCGGCAGTCAAGGACGACGTGAAGTTCGCGGTGCTGACCGCGGCCGCGGACCGGGTCACGCGCCTGAGAGAGCGCCGGGAAGATAAGCAGCCATCGGTGGCCGACCTCGAGATCCGCCTCCGAGGCCTGTCTCAGGCCACCGGGCCTGCGGAAGCCAGCCAAACGGCCGGAACGGCGTTGAAGCCAGGTGCCGTCGAGGGCAGCCAGGCGGCGGACATGCGCAGGCTCGTGACGAGATGGGAGCCCGAGGAGTCGGCGGCCCGCGAGCGCTCGGCGCAGGCGTTGCGCGGTGCCGAGGTGCTCGAGGAGCAGCTCAGGGCGCCGGACAAGATCAGGCCGATCGGCGGTCGCCTGGAAGCGCAGCTTTCGGACATCCCGAACGAGCTGATCGAACGTAACCTCAGCGAGAACGGGATAAGGAAACCCGATCCGGCCGGGCAG
>DATJLT010000370.1:0-15510 GCA_035509195.1 Streptosporangiaceae bacterium
GCACGGGTGCCCGGGCTCGAGCGGTCATCCAGGACTACCACCTCACGCTGGCACCGCGCATGCTCGCAGAACTCAGGCCGGAAGTCAGGATCGCTCACTTCTCGCATACGCCATGGGCGCCGGTCGACTACTTCAGGCTGCTGCCGGACTCGGTCGCCGCGGAGGTGCTCACCGGGATTCTCGGCGCGGACCACGCCGGGTTCCTCAGCCAGCGCTGGGCGAATGCCTTCATGGATTGCTGCGAGCACGTGCTCGGGGCAACCGCGGACCGGGACAAGCAGGTCGTCAGCTACGCGGGTCATCGGACCGGCATCGGAGTTCATCCTCTCGGTGTCAACGCCGGGGAACTCATCAACCGGGCCGCTCAGGCCGACGTCGAGATGCGAATGTCGGTACTGCGCGAGGCTATCGGCGACCGGAAGCTGATCGTCAGGGTCGACCGCACTGAATTGTCCAAGAACATCCTGCGCGGGCTCACCGCGTACCGCGAGTTCCTGCTCAGTTATCCCGAGTGGCGGGGAAAGGTAATGCTGCTCGCCTTCGCCTACCCGTCCAGGCACGACCTGCCCGAGTACCGCGAATACACGGCCAGCGTGCAGCGGCTGGCCAGGGCCATCGACGACGAATTCGGCTCGGCCGACTGGACTCCGATTCTGCTGCACACCGAAGACGACTACGCGCGTTCTCTTGCCGGCTACCGCCTCGCCGACGTGCTGCTCGTCAACCCGATCAGGGATGGCATGAACCTGGTAGCGAAGGAAGGGCCGATCCTGTCCGACCGGTGCTGCGCACTTGTGCTGTCGCGCGAGGCGGGCGCAGCCGACGAACTGGCCGAAGACGCGCTCATGATCAACCCGTACGACATCAGCGCAACGGCGGCGGCCTTGCATGAGGCACTGCTCATGTCAGACGCCGAACGCGAGCGCCGCTGCCGTGCCCTCGCTGCCGCTGGATCGGCCGTGCCGCCAACCGCCTGGTTCAACAGCCAGCTCGCCGCGCTCGACGGTCAGGTCCCATCAGAAGCGAGTTTGGGCCGCCCAGGTTAGTGGGAATCTGGGTGCACTATCGGACCGCCGAACTTCCGGCAGTGCGGGCGGGGCACGCAGCGGCAGGGGTCAGCCTGAGGCGATCGCGGTGGCCAGGGCGGCGAGCAGGGCGGCGACGCCCTGTGGTCCGTCTACGACGAGATCTGCGTCGGCCGCGAGTTCTGGTACTTCGGCCGACTGGCTGAGCACCGCGACGCCTGGCATCCCTGCGGCTCTCAGCTCACGCAGCGCGGCGAACGCGGGGCGGTCGCCTAGATCGTCACCGCAGTACATGACAGCGGTGCGGTGATTTTTGGCTGCCAATTCTTTAAGGGTTTTGCCTTTGTCCGCGCCGGGCGGACGCAACTCTATGACCATGCGGCCAGGCTCGGCGCGCAGGCCTGTCTCCGCGGCAAGCGCGAGCAGCGGTGCACGCAGGCGGTCGAGCGCGGCGACCGGGTCGGAGGCACGGCGGGTGTGCACGGCGAGCGCCTCCTTCTTATCCTCGACCCAGATCCCGACCGGCGCCCGCACCTCGGCGAGCAGCACGGGCAGCCGTGCGCGGGCGATGGCCAGGCCTGGTGGCGGCGGCGGCGCGCTGAGCACGCCGTTTTCCCAGCACTGACGGCCGTACTGGCCGAGCACGAGAAGGCCGGGGACCTGGTCGAGCGAGCCGTACTCGACGGCCACGTCGGCCGGGCGCCCGGTGATCACCGCGAGAGTGCCGATCAGCGGCGCGAGGGCGCGAAGGCCGCTGACCGCCTCAGGCAGCGCCCTGGCGGCCGCTGGATCGGGCACGATCGGTGCCAGCGTGCCGTCGAAGTCGAGCGCGATCAAGGCTTCGGCGGGACGCCCGATGATCGCGGCGAGGCCGACCGCTCCTGCCTCCGTGTCAGGGATGAAGCCGGGCAGCGTGTTGGTGGCCATGCTAACGGGGATACCCGTCAGTCGGCCGAACGTAGCCGGCCTCGCGCCACCCGCCTGCGCCGCAGCCTTGCGACCAGCTCAGGATCGAATTCGGCCGCCTCCGGCCGGTCGATGAGCTCGTTCAGAAGCTGGTAGTACCGAGTGGGAGATACAGCGAGCGCATCGGTGATCTCACGATCCTTGGCACCGGGTGATCGCCAGAGGCTGCGCTCGAACGCCAGGATGCGCATCTCGAGCTCGGTCAGTGTCGCCACGTCTGGCCCGGCCTTTCTCCCCCTGCTCATCGTAGGCCAGCGCCAGGTCACGGCAAGGTCAGAGCTAGCGGACGGAGGGCCGAGCACGTACGCTCACGATTTGTGATCTCGCGCCGCTGCCTTACCTTCCTCACCGACTTCGGCCTGGAGGACGGGTTCGTCGCGGCTTGCCACGGCGTGGCGTTCCGTATTGTCCCTGACGCCAGGATTATCGACATCACTCACCTGGTGCCGCCTGGTGACGTGCGCCGCGGAGCGGCGGTACTGGCACAGACTGTGACGTCGATGCCGCCTGCCGTGCATGTGGCGGTCGTCGACCCCGGGGTTGGTACCAGCCGCCGGGCAATCGGGATGCTGGCCGGCGAGGGCATTCTCATCGGGCCGGACAACGGCCTGCTCTCCTGGGCCGCAGAAGCGCTCGGCGGCACCGACGCCGCATACGAGCTGACCAACGAAAAGTTCTGGCATCACCCGGTCTCGCCGACATTTCACGGACGTGACATCTTCACGCCGGTGGCGGCGCACCTCCTGAGCGGCAGGACACTGGCAGAGACCGGCACCCAGATCGACGCGACAGGGCTGGTGGCCCTTTCCTCACCGACCAGCCGCATGCTCCATGGTGAGGCAGAAGGTGAGGTCCTGTCGGTTGACCGCTTCGGCAACGTGCAACTGTCGATTCCCTCGGCGGCCGCAGCGGAACTCGGCATCGTCTTCGGCTCTTACCTGGCGATTCGCTGCAACCGGCGGGAGATCGTCCTTCCCTACGTGGTCACCTTCGGCTCGGCCGCGCCTGGCGAACTCATCGCGTTTACCGACAGCGCCGGCCTCATCTCGCTGGCAGTGAGAGGCGGAAGCGCGGCCGAGAAACTATCGCTGCCGCCAGGGGCGAGGGTGAGAATAGCCGCCAATCCCTTGCCCCAGGCAGAATGAGCCCGATTGAGGTCGACTCCGCCGACGAAGCGTTACGAACGTGGCAGAATGGGCCTACTCCCCAAGGAAGGCAACGAGACTTGCCGCTGAGGCTTCTTCGACTGGCCAAGACCGCGGTCGCGATCAGCTTGGCGTCGGCTCCGCTCGTTGCCGTCAGCATGCCCGCGTTCGCGAAATCCAGTGAGTCAGCCCCGACAGCGGCGTCACCGAAATACGAATGGTGGCTGCGGACGCTCAGCGTCGCGCGGTCCTGGCATTCCGGCGAGGGCGCGGGGATCACGGTCGCGGTGCTTTCCGACGGAGTCGAGCCAGGTGAGAGCTTCCTTGCGGGCTCGGTAATCTATGGTCCCGATTTCACTAGGACCGGCCGGACCCCCCGCAGTCATTCCTACGGCGTGATGGGGACCAGCCTGGCCGGCCTGATCGCGGGACACGGCGAGAGTGCCTTCGGCAAGGGAACCCGTGACGTCGACGGAGTGGCGCCCGCAGCGAAGGTGCTGTCGGTCAGGGTGACGCTCAGCCCTGGCGATCCGCTCTGGGCCGACAAGTCGGTGACCAGGCGACTGCCCGGCGACATCGCGGCCGGCATCAGGTACGCGGTTACGCACGGAGCGACGATTATCGACCTTCCCGCTGACCCTGGCATCCGTGACTCGGCGATCGGCAGCGGCTCCGCCTCCGCCTCCGGCGGCAGTCCGGCTGAGGCGGCTGCCGTCAGGTACGCGGAGAGCAAGAACGTGCTCCTTGTGGCACCCGCCGGTGACAACGGCAAGGCCGGAGACGCGAGGAACTATCCGGCCTCCTATCATGGAGTCGTAGCGGTCGGCGCGTTCGGCCGCACTTTCGACAAGGCTCCGTACAGCAGCCGCCAGCGCTACGTCACGCTCACAGCCGCCGGCGAGGGCGTCCAGGCGGCCAGCCGCAGCGGGTTCTTCACGATGAACAGCACCTGCGCGGCGAGCGCGATCGTCGCCGGGATCGCGGCCCTGATCAGGTCAGAGTTCCCGAACCTCACGGCGACGCAAGTCGTCGCGGCGATGACGCACAGCACCTTGTATCACCCGGCTGGCGGGCATCTCGACGGGTCAGGATACGGCACAGTGGATGCCTTCCGCGCGCTGGCGGGCGCCGCGACCCTGTCTCCCCCGCACGCCAGGCCTGCCATGCAAGGCGCGCGATCACGCGACCGTCCCGTCACCCCGACGGTGCAGGGCTCGGGTTCGGTGATCATGCGCGAGATCAGCGGTGACGCCGAGTTCTCCGGCCTGCTGCTGCTGATCCTGCTCGTGCCGATCATCTTCTACGGCCTCGCGATGAGGCGGCGCGACCGGCGTGAAGTGCTGGCGCCAGCGGCCGGGCCCTCACTGGAAGGGCCGGTCACCTCGGGTCACGGTTCCATGGTGGCCGATCCGCTGCTTGAGTTCTTCGGCCCCCAGCACGCCAGGCCAGCCGTGCCAGCCCAGGGAGCCAGGAATCCTGCCGCGTTCAAATTCCAGCCAAGGCCGGGGCTTACCGGCCGGTCGACCATGTCGACCCCGCTGACCGGGCGGTCGGCGTTCGACAGCGGTACCGGAGCTTCTGCGCTTCCCGCCGCCGACCCGCGCGGCGCTGGCTCGGGCGCTCGGGCGCTACCGGGCGGCCATGATGAAACTTCCGATCTGCCGGCCGCACCGCCGACCGGTCCTGGCGGCCCCGCTGACCCTGCCGGAGTCGGGCCGGTCGTCCGCCGCGCTCAAGTCTCTGGAGCCCCTCCATGGGAGCCCGCGAGACAGCCGACCAGCGACCTTCCCTGGGCTGTCGTGCCTCCCCAGCCAACGGCACCCCGCGCTATCAGCGCGGAGCCCCGTGCCATTCCACCGCCGCCAGACTCGGTGTGGGAGTCGGCCCCCGCGCCGCGGCCAAGGTCAGACCGCCCGCGCGCGTCCGGCCCTCCCCCCTCTCTCTTCGAGCCTTCACCCGCTGAGCGCCGTCAGGGCAGGCCTGGTCGTCAAGCCGCGGCGGGCGCTGGGGCAATGCCCGCGCCAGTGCCGGCGGACGCGGGCCCCCAGCCGACCTCCTGGAAGGATCTGCCAGGCGGAGAACCGCAACGGCCAGCCTCAAGGCGCCGCAGGTCCGCCGATCGCAAGGCCGAGGGCGAACGCGGGCCGATCTTCGTGTGGACGCCGATGGGCACGGGGTCGAACGACAACAAGCGCTAGCCGGCTGAGGCGGGTCCGGTCGCCTGACTGGCGGCGGCATCCTTGGCCCCGGCGAGCTGTTCTTTCCTTACCGAGGCATAGATCGGCTCCACTGGCTGTCCTGACAATTCTCCGATCGCCGCCATCACCCTGTCGGTGACAGCCCGCCTCTGCCTGGCTCCGGCCGGCGCATCGGCGAATTCCTCGAAGGTCAGCGGCTTCCCGATCTTGATCCCGATCCGGCCTGGCCGGGGAATCTTCGCCCCTGGCGGCATCAGGCGTTCTGTGCCCACCATCGCGACCGGGATCACGGGCGCACCGGAATGGAGGGCCAGCCAGCCTACACCGGTCCGGCCGCGGTACAGCTTCCCGTCAGGTGACCTGGTGCCCTCCGGGTAGATGCCGAACAGCGAACCGGCCTTAAGCAAGTTGAGCGCGGCCTCGAGCATTTCCTGCGCGGCCCGCGTGGATGCCCGGTCGACAGAGAGTTGCTTGGTGGCACGGAGGTAAGCACCGACGAGGCGGTCCTGCGGCCGCTTGCCGGTGAAGTACTCGGACTTGGCTGCGAACGTCACCGGACGTTCGAGCATGAACGGCAAATAGAACGAATCAAGGACAGACAGGTGGTTCGATGCCAGGATCGCCGCCCCTTCGGCCGGCACATTCTCCTCTCCCGTCACGGTAGTCCTGGCGAGCAGCCGCAGGCCAGGACCGAGAAACACCCTAGACGCCTGGTACTTCACCCAATCCTCCAAGGTTGCCGCGAAAGTGGCCCTTACCTGGACAGTTACCCTCCTATTGCCCCGCTGGGGCAAAGATTAGCCCGCGAGGTGGCGGTCCTTTCTCCCGCGGTCTGGTTGGCCGAGCGCACCACGAGCGCGATGGCGAGCGGCAGCGCCACGGGCAGCGCCGCTGCCGCCACGCTCACGCCCGAGTCATCGGCCAGCCAGCCGAGCACCGCCGCCAGCCAGACCGTGAACAGCGCGGGCCGCAGCAGCGGGTTGATCCGGCTGGCCGATACGAAGGTGCGAAGGCGCATCCGGGCTGGCCAGGCGAGCATCAGCCCGGTGACGATCGCGACCGCCGGAACGGCGGGCGCGTACCACGTCACGGTCAGCGAGTGCAGGTTTGAGCTGATCTTCCGCTGAATCGTCCCTCCCGCACCGCCGTGCCTTATCTGCCCGACGAACCCGCCCAGGTGCGAAGGCCCGATCGCGGGCACGAGGTAGTCGAGAACCGCGAACGCCGCCACGAGGACCAGTCCGCTCACCGCGATCAGCAGTCCTCGACGCCAGGTGATCCTGATCCCGGCGATGGCCGCGAGGAGAACGAGGAAAGCAGGCACCATCGCGATCGTGCCGCCGACCTTGGCACCGAACCCCGGCCAGCCGGCCGCGATGACCGCAACGAGCGCGACTACGCCCGCCGCGGCGACCCTGGCCCTGCGGGTGGTCCCTGCCGTTCCCGCCCAGGCAGCGGCGAGCATCGCGGCGACCGCGTACACTCCGAGCGCGTTGTTGCCGATACCGTAGAAGCGGCCAGCCTCCACCAGCGACAGCCCGAACGGCGCACCGAGTTGCAGCCTCGATCCCGTGATCACGTCGACCCCGATCACGGCCACGGTCACCGCGCAAACGAATCCCGGCGGCCCGAACGGCGCCTTGCGCCAGGGACCGGCGAGCGCGCAGGCCCCGATCAGCGCCGCCCACAAGAACCCGAGCCCGTAGAGCCAGAGCGCGGGGTGCGCGAACTGCCCCCAGGGCACGAGTCCCGCCAGGAAGGTGCCGGCAGGCACGGCCGCTCCCACCGCCGCCGTTCCGGTGTACCAGGCGACCCGGCGGCGCTTGCGCCGTTCATCTTCACCTCTAAAGGCAAATGCTATGGCAGCAAAAATAACCACCTCGGCGACCGCGTAGTACAGGAAGAACCAGCCCGTGATCGACCGGTAAACCTGGTTGGCGGTGTCCTGCCCGATCATCGACGTGATCGCCGCCGGCAGGGAGCCGCGCGGCTCTGACCTGACCATCGAGCCGGTCAGGCCGACAGGAACCGGCTCGTCAAGCCAGAAAAAGACGCTAGGCGTCAGGTCGGTGATCGCGACCAGGGCAGGCTGCCTCGTCGAGGCCGAGGTGAGCTGACCTTGGCTGTAGCCGTGACCTGAGACGACGATCACGCGGAGATGCGGGCTGTCGTTGTCGCCCATGCCGGCGACGACGACGATCGAGTCGCGGGGAGCGGCCGCGATGATCGCCGCAACCGACCGGTCGGCGGCCGCGAGCCGAGCCTCCCGGATCTTGGAGACCGGCAGGACACCGAGGTCGATGACGGTGAGCGGACAGCGGGTCAGGTCCCTTCTGAGCGCCGGCCCGTCCGGCGGCAGAGTTGGCTGGTAGTCGCCGACGTCGCCGTCGCGGCTGGCGAGCGCTAGCGCGGCGCCCCGGCCTATGGCTGCGGCGCACTGGCCCTGGCCGGATGCCCTGGCGAGGGTGCCCCACGCGGAGGCGGATTCGTAGCCGGTGGTGCCGTTGTATGCGACGACGGACTGCATGGCAGGTATCCGGGCGTGACCGGGCGCCACCGCTTGTACAGCCAGCGGCGGGCACCTGGGAGTCGCGCCTGGCTTTTCCGCGGCGGCCCTGGCACCGGTGTTCAAGGTCAGCCAGGCATCGTCAGGGCAGGTGACCGCGTGCACGGAGGTGGTGACCAGCGAGGCTACGGCCCCTCTTGCCGCGAGGCCCCAGATCGCCGGAGTGGCTTGCCGGGAGATGTCGTTCCAGCGCAGGCCGGAAATTCCGATCAGGATCACCGGCCTTCTGGCCGGCTTCGCCGTAACGGCCAGGCTCGCGCCGTCCGTCAGCGCCGTCAGCACGGTGATCACCGCGAGCCCTGCCACGAGCAAGGCGAGCAGCGCGCCGATCAAGCCGCCGGCCGGGGTCCGCTTCACCCGTCAAAGGTATCGGCCACGAGAGGCCAGCCGGCCACGGATGCCGCCTGCCGCCGCCAAGTCCTGCCGTGGACCCAACCGGTGCATGCAGGCCCCGCGGGCACAGCGCGGCACTAAGCGGCCCTGCGCGGCCAAGCCCGGCCCACACCAAACCCCGGTTTGATGGGGTAGCGCTCCATCGCGACGCGCGACCCGAGGCTCAGTTGTAGCACTCCACCCAGACGATCATGGAGCCGCCGGGAGCTGAGCCATCGGCGTGCACCGAGATCACCCCGAGGGTGGCTTTGACTGGCTTGGTTGAGCCGGGTACCAGGCAAGAAGGCTGTCCGCTGTGATGCCAGGTCCCGTTCTTGGTGCCCTGCCAGGGAAGCGGATCTTGCATCGGGTATTTGACCGTTCCGGTCTGTCCCTTTATTTTGAACGCCAGCTTGGCGCCGTTGCCGCCGATCGGACCGGTCACCTTGGTTACTGTGCCAGCTTCCGACTTGGGGGAAACCGAACTCTGGGGCAGGGCGTAGCCCACAAGCACGCCCACCACGACCAGCACGGCCCCGATGAGCCAGCCGCGGAATCTCTGTGTCATAGCGAGCACCGTGTCATAGCAGCCACCATCACCCAGTTATTGTGCCTTGCCTGACATGACCTTCAAAGCGGACGAGCCGGCATTTCGACGCGTTGTCCCAACCGATACGCGGGGTTGAGCGTCCCACTTCGTAGAAGACCGCTCAAAGGAGTACGACCGATGAAGTTCCCCCACCTCGCATCCCGCCGCCGGCTCACGTTCGCGATCGGCGCCGCCGCGGCGACGTTGATCGCCGGCACGGCAACGCTGGCAGCCGCCGCAGCGTCGGCCGCCCCGGCAAGCCCGGCGATTCCGCAATGTGTCTCCCACAACACGACCGTGTGGACCGGCCTGCCAGGCAACGGCACCGCCGGCAGCGTCTACTACGAACTTGAGATCAGCAACATCGGCAGGCACGCCTGCACGCTTTACGGCTATCCGGGAGTATCCGCGGTCAACGGCACTACCCAGGTGGGCCTGCCGGCCGGGCACAGCGGAGCCAAGTCAGTCGTCACCGTCCCAGCCGGGGGCACCGCGCATGTCGTGCTTCGGGTGACGGACCCCGGCGCGGTCTGCACGCACCCGGTCACCGGACATGAACTGAAGGTCTATGCCCCGGGCCAGTTCCACGCGGAAACGACGCCGTTCACCGTGTCGGTATGCCCGCACAACGTCACGTTGCACGTTGACGCCGTGCACGCGAACGCCGGCATTCCTAACTACTCGAACTCGTAATCGCCTCGCCTCGCCCTGGCTCGCTTCGTGCCGTCACTCAGCGAGCGAGCCAGGGCTCGACGGCACGTCGATCGCGTGCTCGCGCAGCGCATCGAGCGGAACGATGTCAAGCGCGCGCTCATGCGTGGATCTCAGCACCACGTATGCGGCCGCGCCGTCTCGGTGCGCCCGCAGCCAGTTCGCGGCCGTGACGCACCACCGGTCTCCTGGCACCAGACCAGGAAAGCTATACAAGGGCATCGGCGAGATCAGGTCATTTCCGATCCGCCGCTGGTGCTGGAGAAACTCGGCGGTCATCACGGCACAGATGGTGTGACTGCCCAGATCTTCCGGCCCGGTGTTGCAGCAGCCATCACGGTAGAACCCTGTCACTGGATCATCGCCGCACGGTTCAAGTTCACCGCCGAGCACATTTCGCTCGCTCATCACAGCAGTATCGCGCACCAGCGCAGGGCCTCGAACCACATGCGCAGTCGTCGGGACAGGAGGAGTCCAATGGTCGCGAAAGCCTTAGCCAGCCGCAGAGCATGCGGGCGACTGAGTCTCCCCGTCCCTCAGCGACCGCGATCCGGCCGGGGTCGATCGCAGTACGACCTGTATTCATCGTTCATTCATGTATGCGTCGGTTAATCGTCGCCTGTGCCAGATAGCTTGCGCCCGTGCGGGCAAGCGTGCCGCTTGAGGACTGCGGGGGGAGCATATGTCCAGGGCCGACGAGGCAGCGGACGGTAGCGGACGGGCCCCTTTGATCATTGCTCTGGACGAAGCCGCGCTGGGACGGTCTCATCTGCGTGCCGTTATTGCCTCAGGAGTCGGATTCTTTACCGACGCTTACGATCTGTTCGTCATCGGCATCGCCTCGTCGCTGATCGCGAAGGACTGGGATCTCAGCGCAGGTCACCTGGCGGTGCTCAACAGCACGATGCTTGGCGCGGCCTGCCTAGGGGCGTTCCTTCTCGGCCGTTACGCGGACAAGGCCGGCCGCAAGCGTGTGTACTGGCTGGTTGCCGCGATCATGATCGTCGGCGCACTGGGGTCCGCCCTGTCGCAGTCGTTCTGGATGCTGATTACTTTCCGGTTCACGCTGGGATTCGGCGTCGGCGGCGACTACCCGGTGAGCGCCGTAATGGTCAGCGAGTTCGCCAACAAGAAGGATCGCGGCAAGCTGGTTGGCATGGTCTTCGGCACACAGGCACTCGGGCTGATCGTCGGACCGCTGATAGCGCTCGCCTTGCTCGGCTCGGGCGCCAGCGACGACACCGCCTGGCGAGTGCTGCTGGCACTCGGCGCGGTGCCTGCCGCCGCTGTTGTCTACCTGCGCAGCCGGATGCCTGAGTCACCGCGGTTCCAGGCCCAGGTCCTGAGCAAGCCCAGCGACAGCCCGGCCATTGGCAGCCCGCATCAATCCGGGTTCAGGGCATTCCTTACCAGCCGACGGTGGCTCGTCACGCTAGCCGGGACCGCCGGCTGCTGGTTCCTGCTCGACTATGCCTACTACGGCAACACGATCTCTACGCCCCAGATACTCAGCCTGATCTCTCCGGCCGCTTCGACCATGACCAAGATCGCCATTCAGCTCGCGATCTTCGCCGTCGCGGCGGTACCCGGATACCTTCTCGCGATCGCGCGGCTCGACCGTATCGGCCACCGCAAGCTCCAGTTCATCGGCTTCGCGGTCATGGGTCTCTGCTTCCTGATCATCGGCACAGTTCCCGGAATGACTACGTATGTCGTGCCGTTCCTGGTCGTCTACGGCATCAGCTACTTCTTCACGGAATTCGGACCGAACATGACAACGTTCGTGCTGCCGAGCGAGCTGTTCCCGACCGCGATGCGCACGACCGGCCACGGGATCTCCGCCAGCATAGGCAAGCTTGGCGCCTTCGCAGGCGTGTTCCTCTTCCCCGTGCTGCAGACCTCCTTCGGCCTGCGGGGCACGCTGCTGCTCACCGCTGGCATGTCGGCGCTCGGCCTGGCCCTCACGCTCGTGCTGCCCGAGCCGGCGGGGCGGAGCCTGGACGACATCGCCGCCGCGGTCACCCGTCCTGACCGCTCCCCCGCGATGAATACCGATCAGGCGCCGGCGCTGACCTGAGGTGCGCTTAATCACCCGGCCTCGGCCGTCTGGCGCCGCTTCACCGGAGACCCGAACCTGATCAGGTTGTTGTCAAGGTCAACGTGCACAGCCTCTCGGGACCCGTAGGGAGTGTCATATGGGTCGCTGGTGCCTGGAAGGCCGGTGGCGTTCCAGAAGGCTTCGAGCGCGTCGCAGTCCTCGACCGCAAGGTCGGCTGCCGCCGCGGTTCGTGCCGGGTCGTGATCCCGCTTCAGGTACAGGTGCAACTCCGCGGCACCAAACCGTGCCCACGCCCAGTCGGCTCCCTCGTAAAACGGCATGACCTCGAAACCGAGTTGTTGGTAGTGGGCGAGGGCCGCACGCATGTCTTTGACAGGGAAACACGGCGAGAACCCCGTCTTCGGTGCCCGCTCATTCATACGCTTGAACGTACTAGCGCACTCCGCCGCGCTGCGCAACTCTGGCCAAACACCTCACGAACTGCGACTAGCACCTGCTTCGAGCCGTCAATACGGGGGAACAGGCCGTCGCTTGATTACGATCCGTTCATGACAATTACTGAGAGTGATGAGTCGGCATTGGCTCAGGTGAGTCGGCAGGACCTCCCTGACGCCAGCCAGCCCAGGCAACCGACCAGGCGCGCAGCGCTCGTGGCCGGCATGGTCGCCGGCGGGATGGGCGCCGCAGCGGCCGGGCCTGCCCTCTTTCCCGCTGCCCGTGCCCGCGCAGCCGCCGGGGCGGCCAGACGTGGACCCTTCTCGCTCTTTGACGCTTCAGACCTGAACTTTGAAACACTGCTCGCTCTGGGCACGGCCGGATACGGCACGTCCGAGGTAGGCGAGATCGTCGCAGCAGTCAACGAGGTCAACGCTCGGGGTGCGTCCTACCAGGCATACTTCTCCTCCTTCTCGCAGATGGCACGGCGGCTGACCGCGACCGGCGACAGTGCGCTCGCAGCAGGGCACAAGGTCAGCGCCCGCAGCGCCTACCTGCGTGCGGCCACCTACTTCGATCTGTGCCTGTTCTTCGTTCTCGGTACCAGCGATCGCGCCAGGGAGGCCGCCGTCTATGCAAGCATGCAGCGCAACTGGAATCGCGCCGCACTGATGCTCGATCCGCCGGCGGAATACGTACGCATCCCTTATGGCAATTCCTGGCTCCCCGGATATTTCCTGAGCCCGCCTGGACCACAGGTCCGGCGCCCGACCGTCATCTTGAACAATGGAAGCGACGGACAGAACATCGATATCTACGCCTTCGGAGGAGCCGCAGCAACCGAGCGCGGATACAACGCGCTCATCTTCGAAGGCCCTGGCCAGGGCTCGGTTCTGTTCGAGCGCGAGATCTTCTTCCGGCCTGACTGGGAGCGCGTCATCACTCCCATCGTTGACTGGCTCCTTTGCCGGCCTGATGTCGATGGTCGCCGGATCGCCCTCACGGGCTGGAGCATGTGCGGCGAATCGGTGATCCGCGCCGCTGCCTTCGAGCACCGGCTTGCTGCCGTCGTCGCCGACCCTGGAGTGCGTGACGCCTGGCTTGCTTTCCCCGAAATCCTCCAGAAGCTCTTCGCGGGCGGCGCTGCGAGGAAGCAGGTCAATCATGTCTGGAACACCGAAATCAAGCCTGCGCTCAGTACGGTCGAGCAATTCACTCTCGCTAAGCGCTCAGAACTGTTCGGCAGGCAGTACTTGCTAGCCGGCCGGGCAGGGAAAGCCTTCACCGACCTCTACGACCTCGGCAAGGCGATCATGCAGGTCAACTGCACGTCGACCGCGGGCCGGGTCAGCTCGCCCACGCTGGTGCTCAACTACGCCAAGGAAACGTTCTACCCGGGCCAGGCCAGCGAGATCTTCCGGCTGCTGCCAGCCAGGATCGACAAGCAGTTCCATACCTTCACCGCAGCGGAAGGAGCCGAATATCACGATGCGCCGATGGCGCCCCAGACCAGAAACGAAGTGGTGTTCAACTGGCTGGACAACACCCTTCGGTGAACGCATGCCGGGAGCCGGCCGGGCTAGCTGAAGAAGGTTTGCAGCTGCGCCGCGACGAGTTCTGGCTTGCCGCTGTTGTCGGGGCGGTATGGCCGTGGTCGCGATGCTGTTATCGGCGGCGTGGTAGCTGCGCATCGTGGTTAGTGTTCGTGGTACAGGCTGGCCAGCAGGCCGAACGCGTGCTCGAACACCTCGGGGGTGACGAGGCCGGGGGCCAGGTGCTTTTCGATCTGCAGGCCGACGAGCATGGCCTGCCCGATGGCCCAGGCCTGGACGGGCGTGACGCCGGCGGCGGGATCGGCGCTGCCGCCGTTGCCGGCGCCGGCTAGCTCGCGGAGCCGGCGCTCGCGTCTGCTGCCGTAACGACGCAGCGCATCCGGGGCGCGCAGCAGGGCGGCAAAGAACTCCAGGTACATGGCCAGTTCCTGGGTGTCCCCGGCGTCTTCCGCAGCGGCGGCACGGCTGAACTCTGCCAGGCGCTCGCGCAGCGGCCGGGACTGGTCGTTCAGCGTGCTCGTGTAGTCGGGGGCGGGGGCCGCTTCGAGCGCGCTGAGCATGAGGTCTTCCTTGCTGGCGAAATGCCCGTAGATGGCGCCCTTGGTTACCTCTGCCGCCTCCGCGATCTGCTCCAGCGACGTCGCGGCGTAGCCGCGCTCGCGGAACAGGCGCTGCGCCTCGGCCAGCAGCCGCTGCCGCGTGCGCTGCGTGGACTCCGCTCTGGTCACCCTGGCCACACCTTCATTCTGCCACATTGACATACCGGCAGCATTCAGATACCGTCGGAATCCAAAAGTCACTAGTACATGAACTTGCATCGCGGTGGGCGCAGGCGAAGACCTGCCGGGCCCGCTGACTTCGGAGGATGGTTCGCGTGGCTGGTCTTCAGATACGGCAAGCCGGGCGCGGCGACGCCGCCGGGACCGCTCAGGTGCTTGCCCGCGCCTTCCATGACGATCCGGTCTTCGGCTGGATGCTTCCGGCCGAGGGCTCGCGGGACCGGCGGCTGCGGCGTTTTTTCGTGACCGAACTGCGCCATGAATCGCTCCGACACGGCGCAGTGGACGTCGCCTGTGCCGACGGGCGCGTAGCCGGAGCCGCCGTCTGGTTCCCGCCCGGCACCTCACTTGGCACCGAAGCGTCCGCCCTCCCCGGCTACCTGCGAGCCTTCGGCCGCCGTTTCGTCACCGTCGCGCAGTATCAATCCGCCGCAGTCCGCGCCCATCCGCGCGAAGAGCCGCACTGGTACCTGGCCATCATCGGGGTCGATCCTGCCCGGCAAGGACTCGGGATCGGCGCAGCCCTGCTGCGCTCGCGGCTCAGGCGCTGCGACCAGGACGACCTGCCCGCCTACCTCGAATCCTCCAAACCCCAAAACGTACCGCTCTACCAGCACTTCGGCTTCCACGAAACAGGTACCCTCAGCCTGCCCGACGGCGCACCCCCCGTCAGCCCCATGTGGCGGCCGGGCCGACACGGGAAGTGATCTTGAGGCCGACGGCTCGCGCCCGGGCCATGAAGATCACTCGCTTCCTGCGTTTCCGCAGGCAGGAGGGCTGACACTGGTCGACTGAGGGGAGCCGGTGAGCGGGTTCGAACCGCTGACCTGCCGCTTACAAGAAGGTCTGCCCTAAGGGCGAGAGCCTTCGTCCCGTGATGTTCGCCAGCCCCGTCACCTGCGTCGAGACTGATCAGCGGCTTGCGGGTCCATTTTAACAGCTATGCCGCCGTGTGCCGAAGAGTGCAATTCCGTCCGTGTTATTTGCGTGTTAGAGACTTTGCGGACCCGGGCTTGTGTTGGATCTGTGAACCACGACCCATGCTCGCGTCAGCATCCAGGCTCAATCGGTCTACCGTGTCTCGGTCTAAGAATCCGTGAAATGGTGTCCGA
>DATJLT010000371.1:0-8833 GCA_035509195.1 Streptosporangiaceae bacterium
GGGCCAGATCGGATGTCTGGGTACGGTCCATCTCGCGCGTAGCCAAGTATTCCACTGCTTGCTGACCCCCAGGGACTAAGACGACGCCGTTACATAAGGTAGCCGGTCGCGTCCAATCCGTAACCGGCAGTGGCCGCGCGCTCGCCTACTCTGATCAACTGGCGTTAGCCCAGGTCAGGCCGGTGATGCGCTGGTAAGCCATGACGTATGCTTCCCTGGTTCGGGCCACAACATGACTGGGAAGCGGCGGAGGTTTTGTTCCCGAAGCCGGATCCCAGCCTGACTCAGCCGAAGTTAGCCAGTCCCTGACGAACTGCTTGTCGAGGGATGGCTGGCTGTGACCTGGCTCCCATTGCCCGGCCGGCCAGAATCTCGACGAGTCAGGGGTCAGCACCTCGTCGGCGAGCCTGAGCGTACCGCTCGCGTCGACGCCGAACTCTACCTTCGTGTCGGCGACGATGATCCCGCGGTCGGCCGCGATCTCGGCTCCGCGCCGGTAGACAGCAAGCGTGAGCCGCTCAAGCTCAGCGGCCAATTCGACACCTTCCCTTTCGGCCAGCCGCGCCGAGCTGATGTTCTCGTCGTGCTCGCCGCGCGGCGCCTTCGTCGCCGGGGTAAAGATCGGCTCGGGCAGCTTCGAGCCGTCGGTAAGCCCTGGAGGCAGGCTGATGCCGCAGACCTGCCCGTCCCTCCGGTACTCGGCGAGGCCAGAGCCCGCCAGGTAGCCTCTGGCAACGCACTCGGCCATGACCATCGTCAGTGGCATGCAGGTCATCGCCCGGCCGGAGAACTCAGGAGGAACGGGCGCGTCGATGAGGTGATTCGGCGCCACGTCGGCGAGCTGCCCGAACCACCAAAGCGAGAGCTGGGTCAAGATTTTGCCCTTGTCGGGGATTGGCGTGTCGAGCACGTAGTCGAAGGCCGAGATCCGGTCGGTGGCGACGATCAGCAATGTGCCGTCATCGGCGCGGTAAAGCTCGCGCACCTTGCCCGAGTAAACGTGCGTCAGCACTGGCTCAGCCCCTGCTCTGGGTCTAGCTTGGCCAGCCGTTCGAAGACGGCGCCAAGCCGGCTGACGTATCGTTCCGGTCGGCTGACCTCATCGAGCCGTGTCTCGTCAAGTACCTGGCCGCGCTCAGCGGCCTTGACCCGCAGCCTGTCCCTGAACGGCGTCCCTGTCTGCCAGGTCTCCATGGCCGCCTCCTGCACCAGTGCGTAGGCGTTCTCACGCGACATGCCAGCGTCGATGAGCTCGAGCAGCACGGCCGATGAGTAGATCAGCCCGCCGGTCAGGTCCAGGTTCGCTCGCATCCGCTCAGCGTCCACGACCAGCCCGGCGACCAGCCCGGTCGTCTGCTCAAGCAGATAGTCGGTAGCGATCGCCGCGTCGGGGAGCGCGACCCGCTCGGTCGAACTGTGGGAGATGTCGCGCTCGTGCCAGAGGGGTATGCCTTCGAGCACAGGGACGACCTGTGCTCTGACGATCCTGGCCAGGCCGCAGATCCGCTCAGAACGCACCGGATTCCGCTTGTGCGGCATCGCCGATGAGCCCTTTTGCCCGGCGGTGAACGCCTCTGACAGCTCGCGTACCTCGGTGCGCTGGCCGTGCCTGACCTCAAGTGCCACCGCTTCGCAGACGGTCGCGATGATCGCGAGCACGCTCGTCCACTCGGCGATGCCGTCCCTCAGCACCACCTGGGTCGACGTATCGGCCGCGCCAAGGCCGAGCCTGGCCATCACCGTAGCCTCGATCTCCGGTCCGATGCTCGAATAGGTGCCGACGGGTCCTGACAGCTTGCCGACCGCGATGCCGTTCCGCGCCAGCCTGAGCCTCCTGGTGCACCTGGCCATCGCGAACGCGAAGTCGGCGACCCGGTGGCCCCACACATCTGGCTCGGCGTGAACGCCGTGAGTGCGGCCCACCCGAAGCGTGTCCCTGTGCGCGAGCGCGTGATCGCGCAGCACGGTGGTCAGCGCGACGGTCCGGTCGATGATCAGATCGGTCGCCTGAGTTAGTTGCACGGCGAGTGCGGTATCGAGCAGGTCAGACGAGGTCATGCCGAAATGCACATAGGCGGCGGCCTCGCGCGGGCTGGTGTTGTCTGCCCAGGCGCTGAGGAACGCGATCACGTCATGATTGGTGATGGCCTCGATCTTGGCGACCGCGTTAGGCGTGGGCGGCGGCGCGGCACTCACCGGCCCGACGACGTCGGCGGGCACCAGGCCGGCTTCGGCCTGGGCCTGGAGCACCAGAGTCTCCACCAGGCACCACAGCTCGTACTTATGCGCCTCGCTCCAGACCTGTCCCATCTGCGGAAGCGTGTAGCGATCGATCACCCCTCCATTATCCCAGGCGACGGGGCATGACCGCCTGAGCCTTAGAGACGAGCGTGCGGTGAGGACAGGTCGGCTATGTCGGTGCGGTACCAGGTGCCCCTTGCCCTGATGCGGGCGGCTGTCGCGTAGGCGGCTTGCCTCGCCACGGCAACGTCCTTGCCGGTGCCCACGACGTTGAGCACGCGGCCGCCGCTGGTCGCCAGGGCGCCGTCCTTGATGGCCGTGCCCGCATGCAAGATGTAGCTTTCGGTGCTTTTTGGTAGATCATGAAGATTTTCGATCTTGTCGCCGGCCACGGGGGCGCCTGGGTAGCCTTCGGCGGCGATGACCACGGTGACCGCGGCGCCTGGTCTCCAGCCGAGCGGGGCGGCGCTGCGCAGGTCGCCCTGGGCGGCGGCCGCGAGGAGACCGGCCAGGGGCGTGGCGAGCCGGTCGAGTATGACCTGGGTTTCCGGGTCGCCGAACCTCGCGTTGAACTCGATGACCCTGACGCCGTCTGGGGTCAGGGCCAGGCCCGCGTACAGCAGGCCCTGGTAGGGAGTGCCCCGCTCGCTGAGTTCCCTGACCGCTGGCGCGATAACCGCATCGAGCACCGTGCCCGCGAGGTCTGGCGGTGCCCAGGGTACCGGCGCGTAAGCGCCCATGCCGCCTGTGTTGGGCCCGGTGTCGGCGTCGCCTGCCCGCTTGTAGTCCTGGGCGGGCATGAGCGTGACCGCGTCCTTGCCGTCCGCGAGGGCGAAGACGGAGATTTCCGGGCCCGCCAGGTATTCCTCGATGACAACCCGGCTGGAGCCGGCGGCGTGGGCTTGGGCGGCCTTGAGGTCGTCGGTGACGAGCACTCCCTTGCCCCCGGCCAGGCCATCGGCCTTGACGACATAAGGAGGGCCGAAGGCAGCCAGCGCCCGTGCTGCCTCTGTTTCCGTGCGGCAGGTGTACGAGGCGGCCGTCGGGATTCCCGCGGCTCGCATCACATCCTTGGCGAAGGACTTCGAGCCTTCGATCATGGCTGCGGTCAGGCTCGGGCCGAAACACGTCAAGCCTGCCTCGCGGAGAGCATCGGACACGCCGGCCATGAGCGGGGCTTCGGGGCCAATGACTACGAGGCCAGCGTTCAGGCTTTTCGCGAGAGCCACTACCGCACTGGCGTCGGACGGGTTGATCGCGTGGAGTTCGGCCAGCTCTGCTATGCCCGGATTGCCAGGGGCCGCATGGAGGTCGGTGGCATCCGCCGCCAGGGATCTGGCAATGGCGTGCTCGCGGCCGCCTCCGCCTAGTAGCAGTATGCGCACGCGGGTGAGCCTAGCCTTCGCTCAGATGAGCTGGCGAAGCTGGATGGTCTGGTCGCGGCGCGGGCCGACCCCGATGGCCGCTACCGGAGCGCCGATCATGTCCTGGAGCGCCAGCACGTATTCGCGGGCCTTCGCGGGCAGCTCATTCAGCGTCCTCGCGTGAGAGATGTCCTCCCACCACCCGTCGAAGTACTCGTAGACGGGCTTGGCGTGATGGAACTCCGTCTGGGTCATGGGCACGTCGTCCTTGACCTTGCCGTCGATCTCGTAGCCAACGCACACGGGAACCTTCTCCAGGCCCGACAGGACGTCGAGCTTGGTAATGAAGTAGTCAGTGATGCCGTTCACGCGGGTCGCGTACCTGGCGATGACGGCGTCGAACCACCCGGTGCGCCGCTCACGTCCCGTGGTCACTCCGTATTCGCCCCCGGTCTTCCTCAGCCACTCGCCCATCGCGTCGGTCAGCTCGGTCGGGAATGGGCCGGCGCCGACCCTGGTCGTGTACGCCTTGACGATGCCGAGGACCTTGGTGATCCGCGTCGGGCCAAGGCCAGAGCCGGCGCAGGCGCCTCCGGCCGTTGGCGAGGACGAGGTGACAAAGGGGTACGTGCCGTGGTCCACGTCAAGCAGCGTGGCCTGGGCACCTTCGAGCAGCACGACCTTGTCGTCGTCGAGCGCCTGGTTGAGTACCAGCCCGGTGTCGGCGACATAGCCGGCCAGGCGCTTGCCGTGCCGCAGGTACTCATCGGCGACACGGTCGCCGTCGATGCCCCTGCGGTTGTAGACCTTGGTGAGGACCTGGTTTTTTTCTCGGAGGACCAGGTCGAGTTTCTGATGGAGGATGGCGGGGTCGAACAGGTCCTGAACCCTGATGCCCGTCCGCGAGACCTTGTCGCTGTAGGCCGGGCCGATGCCACGTCCTGTAGTGCCTATGCGGGCCTGGCCCAGGTAGCGCTCGGTGACCTTGTCGAGCGAGACGTGGTGGGGCATGATCAGGTGCGCGTTCGCCGAGATCAGGAGGCGGTCGCAGGACACGCCCCTGGCCTCGATGTCGTCTATCTCCTTGATAAGGACGGCGGGGTCGATTACTACGCCGTTGCCGATCACCGGGACTGAGTGTTCCGACAGCACCCCCGATGGCAGCAAGTGAAGTGCGTAGCTTTCCTCGCCGATGACAACCGTGTGCCCGGCGTTGTTACCGCCCTGATACCTGACGACGTAGTCGACGCTGTCGCCGAGAAGGTCAGTAGCTTTGCCCTTACCCTCATCGCCCCACTGGGCGCCAACGATCACGATGGCGGGCATGAACGCAAGGCTATCGGCCAGCCGGCGCAGGCGCTACAACCGGCTCCGCCTTCGGCTCTCCAGCGTGGTCGTCTCGGCTGGCCGGCGCTGCCCCGCCGTCGGGCCAGGGCGGCGCTCGGCCGGTTGGTCCGCCTCCGGTCAGCGGCGCTCGGCCGCTTGGGCCGCCTCCGGTCAGCGGCGCTCGGCCGCCTGGCAGCCCTTGGGCCGCCTCCGGTCAGCGGCGCTCGCCCGCCTGGCAGCCCTTGGGCCGCGCCGAGAGCCCGACTTATCGGATTCGCGTAAATCTGAAAAGTGAACCCGTACAGGGTCGCCGAGAAGCCGCGACCCTGTACGGATTTCCTGCTGCCAGAAACCGGCAGAAAGCACGTAACCACGTAATTCGACATAGGAAATCCGTACAGGGTCGAGGGGTTGCCTGCGACCCAGTACGGGTTCACTTTCCGGACTGACTCCGTCGCAACGGATTTGGTGATCTTGAGCTACCCCAAAGGCGGCAATGCCTCGACTGCGGCCGGGCTGGAATCGGAGAGAAACTCGCTAACCCGGACAACTTCGTCCTCTTCTCCGATAGCAGCCGCCGCCGCACCGAGTGCGTGCAGGGATCGCAGGAATCCGCGGTTAGCCTGGTGTTCCCAGGGAATTGGCCCGTACCCGCGCCATCCGGCCCGCCGGAGCTGGTCGAGCCCGCGATGATAACCGGTTCGTGCGTAGGCATAGGCCGCGACGGGATCAGCGTCCATCACCGCTTCGGACAGGTCTGCCCATGCCGCGCAGTAGGCAGGAAATCGGGCGGCTACAGATGCCGGATCCGCACCGTCGCGAAGGGCGGCGGCCGCTTCCTCGTTCTCTGGCAGGTAGGTCGGCGGCGGCGTCGGGGCAGCCAGAAGATTCTCATGCGTCATAGAGTCAATCCTGCCGCTCGGTCGGCGCGCAGTGACGCGACACCCCAAAGCGTTGTCAGTAGCTCGTGCAAGCCTTGAGGTATGCGCTCAACCCTGCTTCCTGACCCAGGCCGGTTAGCCGGGATGATCAGCACGGCCGAACTCCTCCGTGCTGGCATCTCCGATGCCGACCTCCGTGCCCTGAAAGACGAGGGCATTTTGATGCCGATGGGTCGCGGCATTTACGCCCGCGCCGGCGAAGCTCTCAAGCTGACCGCGAAACCCGGCGGCCTGCGAGCCATGCGGGCCACCGCCGCCGCTGTCGTGTGCGGGCACGGGGCAGCGATCAGTCATCGCGACGCGGCGATTATCCACGGGCTTGACCTGTTCAAGACCGACAACCGAGCCGAGCAGGCCAGCGCGTCAATGACCCGTCCGCCCGGCACGCGCGGCAGCCGTACCGTGCGGCCCGGCATCGAACTGCACACCGCAGCGTTGCCAGCTCACCATCGGATCGCCTGGCGTGGTGTGCAGGTCACGTCCACGGCAAGGACCGTCGTGGATCTCGCTCGCTCGACGTCGTTCGTCGAGGGCGTTGTCATCGCTGACTCGGCATTGCGCCGCATGCTCACCACCAGAGCTGAGCTTGAAGAAGTCATCAAGTTCTGCGTGAGATGGTCAGGCATAGGCCGGGCCAGGAAGGTAGTGGCGTTCAGTGACGGCCGGTCCGAGTCCGTGTTCGAGTCGATATCGCGAGTCGCCTTCGCGGAGGGCGGGCTGCCGCCGCCCGTACTCCAGGCGGTCGTCGGCAAGGACGGTGTGATCATTGGCCGCGCCGATTTCTTCTGGCCCGAGTTCTCGACGATCGCCGAAGCGGACGGGGCAGCGAAGTACGCCAACCCCGAGCAGGCAAGGAAACAGTTGCGGCGCGACGCCGAGCTTCGGGAAGCCGGCTTCGAGGTCGTCCATTTCGGCTGGCAGGAGCTGCGGCTCAACCCTGACCAGGTAATAGAAGCGATCAGGGCCGCGTTCGTGCGCAGCACGGCCCGGCAGGCGATCGAAGCGCTTGCCGGGGCGAACGTGCTGCGCGCGAGTTAGGAAAGCGCTAGCTCAGGCGCTTCCCCGTCGAGAGCAGGTCCGCGCAGGCTTCGCCAACCCTTGCGGCCATGGCGGCCTCGGCAGCCTTGCCCCAGGTGCGCGGGTCGTAAGCCTTCTTATTGCCGACGTCGCCATCGACCTTGAGCACGCCGTCATAGTTGGTGAACATATGGGCGGCGACCGCCCTGGTGAACGCGTACTGCGTGTCGGTGTCAACATTCATCTTCACTACGCCGTAGGAGATCGCCTCGCGAATCTCTTCAAGCGCTGATCCTGAGCCGCCGTGGAAGACCAGGTCGAACGGCTTCTGCTTGCCGTAGGCCTCGCCAACCGCCTGCTGTATGTCGTTCAGGATCGACGGCCTGAGCTTGACGTGACCGGGCTTGTAGACGCCGTGCACGTTGCCGAAGGTCGCGGCCAGGATGTAACGGCCGTTCTCGCCAAGGCCGAGCGCCTCGGCGGTCTCAAGCGCATCCTTGGGCGTGCTGTAAAGCTTCTCGTTCATCTCGCCGGTGACGCCGTCTTCTTCGCCGCCGACCACACCGATCTCAAGCTCCATGATGATCTTCGCCGCCGCGCAGTCGGCCAGAAGGTCAGCGGCCAGTCGAAGATTCTCGTCGAGCGGTACCGCCGAGCCGTCCCACATGTGCGACTGGAACAAGGGTTCCCTGCCCTCAGCGACGCGCTGCCTTGAGATCGCCAGCAGCGGCCGCATGTAGCCGTCTAGCTTGTCTTTAGGGCAGTGGTCAGTGTGCAAGGCGATGTGCACCGGGTATTTGTCCGCGACCACATGCGCGAACTCGGCAAGCGCGACCGCCCCCGTCACCATGTTCTTGAGCGAACCTGACAGGTACTCGGCGCCGCCGGTCGAAATCTGCACGATGCCGTCGCTGTCCGCATCGGCGAATCCGCGCAGCGCCGCGTTGAGCGTCTGAGTCGAGGTGACGTTGATCGCCGGGTACGCGAAACCGTGTTCCTTGGCCCGGTCGAGCATCTGTGCATAGATCTCTGGTGTCGCGATAGGCATCGCTGTAGCTCCCTCTAGTCAGGCGTGCGGCTCAAGTATCTCCCTGACCGGGCCGCAGGGTCAGTTCAAGCCCAGTTCGGCCATCTCATAGGCGGCCAGATAGGGCAGCCCGCGCGCCTCCACAGCCGCTCTGGCGCCCCGGTCAACGACCACGGCTACGCCGACAACTTCCGCGCCCGCCTCGGTGAGCGCGTCAACGGCTGCCAGCACCGAGTTGCCAGTCGTGGAAGTGTCCTCAACGGCCAGCGCCCTGACGCCAACCACGTCAGGGCCTTCGATCCGGCGCTGCAAGCCGTGAGCCTTGCCCTCCTTGCGCACTACGAATGCGTTCAACGGGCGGCCCTGCTCGGCGGCGGCGTGCATCATTGCCGTTGCGACCGGGTCGGCGCCAAGCGTGAGACCGCCCACGGCTCCGAACTTCCAAGGGGCGGTCAGGTCGAGCATGACCCGGCCCGCCAGCCTGGCCACGGCGCCATCGAGCAGGACTCGGCGCAGGTCGATATACCAGTCGGCGCGCTGGCCGGAAGTCAGGATCACTTCTCCGTGCACGACTGCAAGCTCCTTGATCGCAGCAAGCAGTTCGGTGCGGTCGGTCACATGCGGCTCCGCGGTTTACCGGGGTTCAGGGGCGGTGCTGGTCCAGGGGAGGACGGAACGCTGCGGCCAAGAGTACTGGCCAGCGGCCCGGAAGCAGTGGAACCTCGGCCCGCGTGTCTTGCCCGCCCGCCTATGACGGTCCTTATCCAGGCCGGGCTCTAGGCCTGTGATCTGCGCTATAGGTCACGAAGGCCGCTAGGCGCTGGTAACGTCTCGGCTCAGGGGAAAGGATGGTGTCGGGTGGATCGCTGCGCGCTATTCGTTGATGCAGGCTATGCCCTCGCCGATGGCGCGATGGC
>DATJLT010000372.1:0-22594 GCA_035509195.1 Streptosporangiaceae bacterium
GACCACGGCGACCGGACGGGCGCCGTCCGGCTGGGCCGCGACCGCGGCCTCGACGCCGGCCCCGTCGGCGGCGGCGGCCCAGGCTGCGGTCTGGCTCGGGAACACGCTCATCCGCTCCTCTGGCACGCGCAGCCTGGCGACGAACTGCCCGACGTCGCTGCCAGGATCGGTGGCCGATGGCCCGACCAGCCAGCGCCACTGATGAGCGGGCCCCCGCGGATGCGATTGCCCGCCCGCCACGACGACGAGGCGGTACTTGAAGATCGGCTCGCTGACGACCGGGAGTCCCTGATCGACCGCCACGTCAGGTCCGAT
This sequence comes from Streptosporangiaceae bacterium, assembly GCA_035509195.1. Classification (GTDB taxonomy): domain Bacteria; phylum Actinomycetota; class Actinomycetes; order Streptosporangiales; family Streptosporangiaceae; genus Chersky-822. The sequence goes on from DATJLT010000372.1 coordinate 316, forward strand.
CGCCAGGTCGGCCAGCCGGTTTGCGACCAGCACGGCCATTTCCTTGGTCACCGCGACGCCCGAGGAGGCCTCGAGTCCTGTCGCGTAGCGTTTGGTGAACGCCTCGAGCAGCGGACCTGTCACGAACTCGGCCACCGTCGGCGAGGCCACCACCCTCAGTTGCTCAGGTGCTCCCTGCGCGGCTCGAACGGCCGCGTGTGCCTCTGCGCCGAGCACGACGATCTGCGACGCGGTCGCGAGCAGCCGCGAGCCGCCTGGAGTCAGTGTCATGCCGTTGGGGCCCCTGCTGACAAGCTGATCGCCGAGGTGCATGCGCAGCGCGGACAGGGCCTGGGACACGGCGGGTTCGCTGACGCCGAGCGCGTTAGCGGCCGCCGTCACCGAGCCGAGCCGGGCGACCAGCACGAAGGCGTTGAGCTGTGTGAGTGTCATGACTGTTTTGATTATTACGCAACCAGTGACACGGGGTGACCGATGCAAGTTCCCGCATACGTGGAGTACGAGAAGGCGACCAGCCTTGCCCACGCGCTGAACTTGCTCGCTAAGTTCGGCCCTGAGTCGCGCATCCTGGCCGGCGGTCACAGCCTGATCCCGATGATGAAGCTCAGGCTCGCGCAGCCGGAGACCTTGATCGACATCAACGGCATTACTGAGCTCTCCTTTATCGACGTTGCCGGCGACGAACTGCGAATCGGGGCGCTGACCAGGCACTCGCAGTTGCTTGACTCACCACTGGCCGGGAAGCATTTCGCCATCCTGCCCGACGCCGAACGGGTGATAGCCGACCCGGTCGTCAGGCTCTGGGGCACGGTCGGCGGTTCGCTCTGCCAGGCCGACCCTTCAGAAGACCTCTCGGCCGCGTTCGCCGCGCTTCAAGCGACGATGGTTATCGCCAGCCTCGACGGCACCAGGACCGTGTCCGCGCGGGAATTCCATGTTGGTCCCTACGAGACCGTGGTCGGACCGGGCGAGATCCTGACCGAGATCAAGATCGCGATCACACCGGGAGGCGGCAGCGCGTACGAGAAAGTTGGCCGGCGGGTAGGTGACTGGCCGGTCGCCGCGGCAGGCGCGGCGGTCTGGCTCGACGGGCCGAGGATCGGTGCGGCGGGTATCGGCCTGACCGCCGTCGGCGCGCGGCGTTTTTCCGCACGTGAAGCCGAGGAGTTCTTGCGTGGCGCGCCCGCCACAGAGGAGTCCTTCTCGCGGGCCGGGGCGATCGCCGCCGAGAACTGCCGGCCTGTTGCCGACCAGCGCGGGCCCGCCGAGTACAAGCGGCACCTGGCCAGCGAGCTCACGGTGCGGGCGCTGCGCCGGGCCGTCAAGCGCGCGAAGGACTGAGGATGCAGATCACGCTGACCGTGAACGGCACCGAGTACAGCCGCGTCATCGAGCCCAGGCTGCTGCTGATTCACCTGATCCGTGACGAACTCGGCCTCACCGGCTCCCACTGGGGTTGCGATACTTCCAACTGCGGCGCCTGCGTCGTCTGGCTCGATGAGAAGCCGGTGAAGTCGTGCACCGTCCTGGCCGCGATGGCAGACGGCCGGCGGGTGATGACCGTCGAGGGCATGGCACGCGGCGCGCGGCTCGACCCGGTGCAGGAAGGCTTCGCCCGCTGCCACGGGCTCCAGTGCGGCTTTTGCACCCCTGGCATGATGCTGACCGCCCGCTGGCTGCTCGACCATCACCCAGACCCCTCTGAAGCCGAGATCAGGGAAGCACTTTCAGGCCAAGTCTGCCGGTGTACCGGGTATGAGAACATTGTGCGTTCCGTACGCTGGGCGGCGGAATACGAGGCCAGCGAGCGAGCGGCTGATCAGCTATGAGCGAAACCTTGAGCAGCCAAAAGGCATACGGCCCTGTGGCACGCAAGGAGGACGCCCGTTTCATCAGAGGCAAGGGCACGTTCGTTGACGACATCGCCCTGCCTGGCATGCTGCACGGGGCGGTCCTGCGGAGCCCGCTCGCGCACGCGCGGATCCTGTCAATAGACACGGCGGCGGCCGCCGCCCACCCGATGGTCGAGGCCGTCATCACCGGGGAGGACCTGGCCGAGCGCGGCCTGGCGTGGATGCCGACCCTTTCTGCCGACGTCCAGTCGGTGCTGGCCACGGACAAGGTGCGATTCCAGGGCCAGGAGGTCGCGTTCGTCGTCGCGCGGGACCGGTACTCAGCCCGCGACGCACTCGAACTCATCAGCGTGGACTACGAGCCGCTGCCGGTCGTTACCGACGCGAGGCTGGCCATCGACAATGGTGCGCCGGTGATCCGTGATGACCTCGGGCAAGGAAGGAGCAACCGGATCTTCGACTGGGCCGCGGGAGACAAGGCGGCGACCGACGACGTGTTCGCCAGGGCAGACGTGGTGGTAAGCCAGGACATGCTCTACCCGCGATCGCACCCGGCTCCGCTGGAGACCTGCGGCGCTATCGCGGACTTTGACCTCCTTACTGACCGGCTGACCATGTGGTGCACGACACAGGCACCGCATGCCCACAGGACCCTGTACGCGATGATGACTCGCCTGCCCGAGCACAAGATCAGGGTCATCTCACCGGATATCGGCGGCGGCTTCGGCAACAAGGTGCCCGTCTATCCCGGTTACCTGTGCGCGATCGTCGGCTCGATGATGACCGGCAAGCCGGTCAAATGGGTCGAGGACCGGTCGGAGAACCTGATGTCCACGTCGTTCGCCCGCGACTACCACATGCACGGCGAGATCGCCGCGACCTCCGATGGCCAGATCCTCGGGATGCGCGCGAGCGTGCTCGCCGATCACGGCGCGTTCAACGGTGCCGCGCAGCCGTCGAAGTTCCCCGCTGGCTTCTTCCACATCTTCACCGGGTCCTACGACCTGAAGGCCGCTTACTGCGAGGTCACGGGCGTCTACACGAACAAGGCGCCAGGCGGGGTGGCATACTCGTGCTCGTTCCGTATCACCGAGGCCGTCTACCTGGTCGAACGGATGGTTGACCTGCTGGCTCGCGAACTGCGGCTCGACCCGGCCGAACTGCGCATGAAGAACCTGCTGCGGCCCGAGCAGTTTCCCTACACCTGCCCGACAGGACTCGAGTACGACTCAGGTGATTACCCCAGGGCCCTGCACACGGCGCTTGAGCTCGCCGGATACGAGTCGCTGCGTTCTGAGCAGGCCGAGCGGCGCGAGCGGGGCGAATACATGGGGATCGGGATCAGCTTCTTCACCGAGGGAGTGGGCGCCGGGCCCAAGCACGAGATGGACATCCTCGGTCTCGGCATGGCCGATGGCGCTGACCTGCGCGTACACCCCACCGGCAAGGTAGTGCTCGCGATCTCCTGCCAGACTCAGGGTCAGGGCCACGAGACCACGTTCGCGCAGATCGTGGCCGCCGAGCTCGGGCTTTCCCCTGACGATGTCGAGGTCGTGCACGGCGACACCGACCGTACGCCGTTCGGCCTGGGGACGTACGGCTCGCGCTCGACGGCCGTGTCGGGGGCGGCGGCTGCCGTCGTCGCCCGCAAGGTAAGGGATCGAGCCAGGCTGGTCGCCGCGGCCATGATGGAAGTCTCGGCCGACGACCTTGAGTGGGACGACGGCGCCTGGCGGGTCAAGGGCGACCCAGAGCAGGCCCGCGGCATCGCCGAGATCGCGATGGCGGCGCACTCCGGGCTTGACCTAGGCCCCGGCGTGGAAGGTCACCTTGACGCGATCACGGTCTACAACCCGCCGAACCTGACGTTCCCGTTCGGCGCCTATATCTGCGTGACCGACGTGGACCCAGGTACCGGCCAGGTCATCGTGCGCCGGTTCATCGCGGTCGACGACTGCGGAGTGCGGATCAACCCGATGATCGTCGAAGGGCAGGTGCACAGGGGACTCGCAGACGGCATCGGCATGGCCCTCATGCAGAACATCACGTTCGACACAGAAGGCAACTGCCTGGGCGGATCGCTCATGGACTATTTGCTGCCCACTTCTGTAGAAGTTCCTTCGCCCGAACTCGGCGCGACCGTGACCCCCTCGCCGCACCACCCGATCGGGGCGAAAGGCATCGGTGAGTCCGCGACGGTCGGCTCGCCTGCGGCCGTCGTGAACTCGGTGATGGACGCGCTGGCGCCGCTCGGAGTAAAGCACGCGGACATGCCGTTGACTCCGGCAGCGGTGTGGTGTGCTATCCAGGATGCGTCAAAGGAGGTCGAAGCGCCGGATGAGTGATCTTTCCGAGCAGCTTCCCGATGTCGGCACCTTGCTGGCCGGGCTGGACGAGGCGAGCTACCTTGCCGATGAGCCGCTCGGCACGGCGCTGTTCCTTGCGGCGCGCATGGGCCAGCCGATCCTGCTCGAAGGCGAGCCTGGAGTAGGGAAGACAGAGGCCGCTAAGGCCCTGGCAAGCGTGCTCGATACACCGCTGATCAGGCTCCAGTGCTATGAGGGCCTGACCTCGTCCGAGGCGCTCTACGAGTGGAACTATCCCAGGCAGCTGCTCGCGATCAGGCTGGCGGAGGCAAGGGGCGAGACCCCGCGCGAAGCCGACCTGTTCAGCGACGAGTACCTGCTCGAGCGTCCGCTGCTCGCCGCGATCGACCACCTCGGTCCGCGTCCCGCCGTGCTGCTGATCGACGAGGTCGACAGGGGAGACGACGAGTTCGAGGCGTTCCTCTTCGAACTCCTCGCGGAGGCGGCGGTGACGATCCCCGAGCTTGGCACCCGCCGGGCCGCTTACCCGCCGATCGTGGTGCTGACCTCCAACCGGACGCGCGATCTGCACGACGCTCTGAAGCGCCGGTGCCTCTACCACTGGATCGAGTACCCGGACGTGGCGCGGGTGGCGGCGATCATCAGGCGGCGTGTGCCAGATGCGGCCGGGGCGCTGACCGAGCAGGTCGCCGGGGTGGTCGGCCGCCTGCGGCAGCTTGACCTGGCCAAGCCGCCCGGCGTTGCCGAGGCGATTAGCTGGGCGAACGCGCTGGCCGTGCTTGGCGCGGACGAGCTTGACGCGCTCGCCGCCGAGCGAACGGCCGGGGCCGTGCTGAAGTACTCAGAGGACCTGGCCGCCGTGCGCCGGGCGGGATTCGCCGCGATCACCGATGGCTAGCGACCTGGCCGAGGTCAGTGCCAGATTCGGCGCTGCGCTTCGCCAGGCGGGGCTGCCTGTGGGCCCTGGCAGGTGCGAGCGATTCGCTTCCGCTGTCGCCGTAGCGCGACCGCGTACAAGACAAGCGCTCTACTTGTGCGCGCTCGCCACGCTGGTGTCGAGCAAGGAGCACGGCGAGGTCCTGCGAGGCGTGTTCGGCCAGGTCTTCGAGGATCTGGGCGGGGAACTGGCCAGCCAGGCCGGCGAGTCGAATTCCGCCGCGAGCTGGCCGGCCGGGGCCAGTTCACCAGAAGCCCTGCTCGCCAGGGCCGCGCTCGCCGCCCAGTCTCACGGTGTTCCATTCGATGGCGCGGATCGATCGGAGGCGGACTCGTCCGACCCGGACGCGGACCGCGAGATCGAAGACCGGTTCATGGGCAGCCCGGCCGAGCGGCTGGCAGGCAAGGATTTCGGCGACCTCTCAGAGACTGAACTGAGCTCGCTGACCGCGCTGATGAGGCGGATCACCCTCGCCTTGCCTGCTCGCTCTTCGCGCCGGTACAGACGCAGGCCAGGCGGGCCGCGCACCGACATGCGGGCGACGTTGCGGCAGGCCAGGCGGACCGGCGGCCACGCATTCAGGCTCATCGGCACCGCACCGGCTCGCCGGCCGCGTCGCCTGGTCGTACTCTGCGACATCTCGGGGTCGATGGAGCCCTACGCGCGGGCGATGATCCAGTTGCTCTACTGTGCCGCCGGAGGCCCACGCGCCGAGGTGTTCACGTTCGCGACCAGGCTGACCAGGATCACCTCCGCCCTGGCACGTACCTCGCCAGAGCGGGCACTGCGGCAGGCGGGACAGGTCGCGCCGGACTGGCTGGGCGGCACCAAGATCGGAGCAGCGCTTAAGGAGTTCAACAACTCCTACGGGCGGCGAGGCCTGGCCCGCGGCGCCGTCGTGGTGATAATTTCTGACGGCTGGGAGACTGGAGACCCTGAACTGCTGCGCCGCGAGATGGAGCGGCTTTCCCTGGTCGCTTACCGCATCGTCTGGGTTAACCCCCGTACGAAGAGCACGGCTTATCAGCCGCTGGCCGGCGGCATGGCTGCCGCCTGGCCCCACTGCGACGCCGTCGTCAGCGCCCACACGGTCACGGCGCTCGAACAGCTAACCGAAGCCCTGGCCGACCCGGTGCGGCGGCGTGCGCCGGTACGCGCGGTTCACTTATGCCGCGCCACCAATTCGTAAAGCAAGAAAAGCGCTATAACTATCACTAAAAGTGCGATAGAGCCATTAGTACCACGTGCCTTTCGCAGGCCAGAGATCTTCCTAACGGTTCCGGTCAGGTCCCCGTGCGCAATCCACGCCCGCGACCCATACCAGCCGACGGCCAGGCTCGCCGTGACGATTATGGCCACATACAAATCAGTTGCATGCGTCATGCCGCCCATGATGGTCGCGAAACCAATATGTCGCCACCAAAATTACAATTTGCTAACGCAATATCAACCGTTTTTGCCGACAATTTCCTGGAAAGCGCGCGCCCGGCCAGGAGTTCACAGCATCAAGTACCCACCGATGTCGCAGCCAGGCCCGGCGCGACCAGCATCGATGGCCCCGCGACGCTACGGGAACAACATCAGGTAGCCAACGATGTCCCCGGCCCCGGCCCGCTAACGACAGCGGAGAGCCAACGATGCTGTAAGCCGCCCCGCTGTCGCTCAGGAGTCGCTGTCAGAGGCGGGAAGCTGAGCGATCGCGTCGTTGCTCAGGCCCTTCTTGACCGAGTCAAGGATCGTGATGCCCTGAGCGACGAGCCCGGCGGCGATCTCGCTCAGGCCGTCGGCCCCGTTCAGCACGTTGAGGTTCGCGCCCTGAAGCCCGACCGCGGCCTCCTTCACGATCTGAGGTAGCTGCTCGATCATCATCCGGTCGAGCGCGACCCTGTTGTGGGAAGCGGCCGCTTCCGCGGTCAGCCTGACCTTCTCCGCGTCGGCCTTGGCCAGGATCTGCACCTTTTCTGCCTCGGCTTGGGCCGGCTTGATGACCTCGCTTACGAGCTGGCGCTCGCGCAGATCGGCCTGCCGTTTGGCCAGGTCTGCCTGAGCCGAGAGCACCTCCATCTGGGCCTGGGCCTGGGCGAGCGGGCCAGCCTGCGCCGCCTGGGCCTGTGCCCTGTCGACCTCCGCCTTGTACTGCGCCTGGACCACGGCGGTTTGCCTGGCGTACTCGGCCTGAGCTCGCTGCGACTGCTGCTGTGCCTCGGCCGCCGCTTGCTGCGCCTGGGCCTGGGCGATCTGTGCCTGCCGCTGGATCGCGGCGGTGTGCGGCGCGGCCATCGCGTCGATGTACCCGGTGTTCATGTCGTCGATCGACTGGATCTGCAGCGAGTCGACGGACAATCCGATCTTCGCCATCTCAGACTTGGAGCCGTCCAGCACCTCGATCGCGAGCTTCTGCCGCTCGGTGACGATCTCCTCGACGGTCATCGAGCCGATGATCGACCGGAGGTGACCGGCGAAGATCCGGCCGGTCAGGGTGGACATCTGGTTCTGGTCGGACAGGAACCGCTGGCCGGCGTTGACGATGCTCTCCTGGTCGTTGCCGACCTTGAAAGCGATGACAGCCCGGATGTTCAGCGTGATGCCCTGCCTGGTCACGCACTGCTCGGAGACCTCGGCCTCGCACATGGACAGCGTCAGGAAGTTCGCCTTGCGGAAGAACGGGGCAACGAAAGCGCCATGACCGGTGACGACCTTGAAGGGTGCACCGTTCATGCCGAAGCGTCCGCCAGATACCAACATAGCCTGGTCTGGCCGTGGAACTCGGTAACCGAGCATTTTGTCATCTCCACTCGGGGTTTGTTATTCAGGGGTTAGCGGGTCATTCCAAGCGCTCACGTCGACGGTCCTGTGTCCGCGCTCCTCGATCACCAGGACGGAAGTGCCCTTGGCCAGGGGCTCATCTGACCACGCGATGAAGGCCTCAGAACCACCGCGGATCTGTACCTGGACCTCGCCAGGTCCTACCGGGCCGCGAGTCGCAATAGTGATGACGCCGATGCAGCCGATGGCCGAGACGCCCGCAACCATGTCGCGCCGCTCCTCTTACCGAAGCGATCTGTTAACCGCAGCAACCAGGAAACCCAGAGTACGCCGCTCCGCGACCGGGTGCACACGGGGAGGGAGTGGCGGAATACTGGCACCCGTTCCGTCGTTACACGAACCGTCGGCGTGTTGTGTCCCCCGGGCCTACACCTTTGCCTTCGCGGACTACCGTCCGGCTGGAGCCGCGTTGAGCCTTTCGCCGAGAGGCGACCTCGCGCCGACACACGCCGCGCCCTCGCGAGCAACTGCTCCGGGGGCGTCTGCGTGATCACGCGGCCAGAGGGTAAATGCCGGATGTGACGGGCGAAGCGAACCGGCGCGTGATGACAATCCAGCGCTGGTTCGAGCGTTTCCTCTCGTTCTCCAGGTTGCTCACGCTCATCCCTGTCATCTTCTTGCTGTTCGACGCGGCCGGCTCGTTCATTTACGGCTCAGACATCCTGATCAGGACCGCGGACGGCGACCTCGGCGAGCCGAGCCGCATTGGCGGCAGGCTCGGCATCTTCCTGATCGTGATGGATACGTTCCTCGTCGGCGCCACGCTGCTGATCGCCGCGTTCGGCTTTTACGAGCTCTTCGTGATCAGGAAGGAACGGCCCGGCCATCTTCACTGGCTGCCAAGCTGGCTGGTCATGCGCGACCTGGAGGACCTGAAGGCCAGGGTCACCTCGATGCTGATCCTCGTCGCCGCGATCACGTTCGTCGACATCCTCGTCGAGTCGCACGACGAGCGCGGCATCTTGTTCCTCGGAATCGGCGTCGCCGTCATCATCGTCGGCCTGACGATCTTCCTGCGCTTCGGCCGACGTGAGGGACACGGACCCGGCGTCACCGCTGACCCGGTACCCGCGGACGGTCCGGTCGGTCCCGCCGCACCAGATACCCCAGGACCAGCCAACCCGGCCGCCGCAGCGCAACCGGCAGCCGACCCGCCAGCGACCGACCCGCCGCCAGGTTTCGCTCCACCCGAAACCCACCCGCCAAAGACCCACGGCGACCGGCAGCCGCGCCGCACCGTCGTAGCCATCGGCAGCCTGTCCACGCTCGACCTGCGCGAAGGGGACTCAGCAGGAGGGCCGGCTGCTGAGTCGGCCGGGCCGGTCACCGTCCGCCTAGTCGCCATCCTTGGCCAGGTCACGGTCCTTTTGCCGCCCGGCATGCAAGTCGCCGACTCGGGCCTGACCTTCCTCGGCGCCCGTTCCGTCACCGGCAGCGCCTCCGCGCCTGGCCCAGCCACCCCGATCCTCGTCACCACCGGTGCCAGCGTCCTCGGCCGGGTCAAGATCAAGCGAGCGTTACCTGGCCGACCCCTTGGATCCGGGGTTTGAGGGCGAAATCTACCTACAAACCCCGGATTCAAGGGCAGCCCGGCAACGCCGGGCGCGGGCCGGCGGGGCCGGGCGCGGCCCGGCGGGCCGGCGGGAGCCGGCGGGGCGTTAGGTTAGGCCGAGGATGCCCTGGATCACCAGGAGGATGCCGACGAGGCCGACGGCGCCTGTCAGAACCGTCTTGCCGTGTAGCTTGAGCCAGGATTCGAAGTGCCTGAGCAGGCGAACTGTGCGTTGCGGCGCGACGGCGTAGGCGATGAGCGGCAGCCAGGCGAAGGCGACGGTCAAGACGATGATCATTGCCATCGCGGCGACGGTCTCGCCGACGCCGACCTTGGCCGTGCCCACGACCTGCACCGCGGCGACGAACGTCAGCGAGGGCCCGAACATGACCGCGCCTGCCGCGAACGCGGTCAGCGGCGTCGGGCGGGCGGAAAGGCGCTGGACGAGGCCGGGCTTCCTGGGCTTCGCCTGATCAGCCGGCTTTCGCTGGCGTCGCCAGAGAAACACGGCAGCGATGATCGCAAGCACGCCGAGCGCGAGCCGCAGTCCGTACCTGGTCTGGTGGTGCCCGACATGGCTGAGGTCGCCGGCCCGGATCGCGATCAGCGCCGCGACAGCGACGACGGTCACCATCACGATGCCGCCGGTCACGTAGAAAGCCATGACGCGTCCCGGCCGCTCGGACGCCAGGTACAGCGCGGCGATCAGCATGGCAGGCGGATAGAACGCGGCAAGCAGCGCGAACCCCGCTGCCTGCTCGAACAGGTTCGAGGTGTTCACGAGCTCGCGACCAGGCCGAGCGCACGTAGTACATCGGAGACGGTCGCCTCGGGTTGGTCGCGCACCGGCACGGAGACGACGCGGTCCTCGTCAGGCGCGGGCGGCTCAAGTGCCGCGAACTGGCTTCCGAGCAGGCTAGCGTCGAAAAAGTGACCGCGCCTGGCCTTGAGCCGCTCGCAGGCGACCTCGTAGTCGATCATGAGGAACGCCATCCGCGCCGACGGCCGGCCGCCGAGCAACTCGGCACGGTAACGGCGCTTCAGCGCCGAGCAGGCGACCACCGACCGATGGCCGGCCGCCTCCTCCGCATCGATGCGCGAACCGATGCGGCGCAGCCAGGGAGCACGATCCGCATCGGTAAGCGGCTCACCGCGCGCCATCTTGGCGACGTTGGCTTCCGGATGCAGCGAGTCACCGTCGATGAACTGCCATCGCGGCGCACGGACGTCTGTCCGCACGCCGCAATCGCGCTGCTGGCTGAGACGCTCGGCCAGCAGTTCACCGACAGTGGTCTTGCCGCAGCCAGACACTCCCGCCACGATGACGGTCATCATCCAGGCAGCCTAAGCGCGTGATCGGCCGGAGTTACCGCGCCCGCGCCATCATCGTCGCCCCGATCACTGGCTCGGGTATGCCCGCGCCGTGGTCGAGCTGGTAGTCCAGGTTGATGGCGGCGCCGATGAGCGCCAGGTGACTGAACGCCTGCGGGAAGTTCCCGAGCTGCTCGCCGGTCTGCCCGATCTCCTCGGAGTAAAGGCCAAGGTGGTTGGCGTAGGTGTGCATCTTCTCGAACGTCAGCGCCGCTTCCTCGACTCGCCCAGCTCTGGCCAGCGCGTCCACGTACCAGAACGTGCACAACGAGAACGTGCCCTCGCTGCCGCGCAGGCCGTCCGAAGTCATCGACGGGTTGTACCGGTAGACGAGGCTGTCGGACACAAGTGTCTCGTCCATCGCCTTCAGCGTGGAGAGCCACATGGGATCGCGTGCGGCGATGAAGCCCTGCAGGGGCATGAGCAGCAGGGAGGAGTCAAGCACGTCGGTCTGGTAGTGCTGGGTGAAGGCCTTGATCTTCGGGTTCCATGCCCGGTCCATGATCTGGTTGTAGATGCGGTCCCGCTCGATCATCCACTGGCTGAGGTTCGCCGGCCTTCCGTGGTGCTCGGCGATCCTGATTGCCCGGTCGAGCGCGATCCAGCACTGGAAGCGCCCGTAGGTGAAGTCCTTCCGGCCGCCTCTGGTCTCCCAGATGCCCTCTTCCGCCTGATCCCAGTGCTCGGCGACCCAGTCGGCCAGCACGGCCACCGACTGCCAGCCTTCATGCGGGATGTCGAAACCCTGCTGGTCGGCGAGGTAGAGGCCGTCGAGCATCTCGCCATAGATATCGAGCTGTAGCTGATCGGCCGCGCCGTTGCCGATTCGCACCGGCTTGGCACCCCGCCAGCCCTCGAAATGCCTGAGCGTGTCTTCTGTGAGGTCGGAGGAGCCATCGACCCGGTACATGATCTTGAGCGGACCCGAGCCATCGCCTGCACGCTCGTTGACCCGCTGCCGCATCCAGGCGCCGAAGGCGAGCGCCTCATCGGTGTAGCCGAGGCCGAGCAGAGCGAACACCGAGAACGAGCCGTCCCTTACCCAGGTGTACCGGTAATCCCAGTTGCGCTCGCCACCCGGATCCTCGGGCAGCCCGGCCGTCACCGCCGCGACCGGCGCACCCGTCGGCGCGTAGGTCATCAGCTTCAGCGTGATCGCCGACCTGACCACTGTCTCGCGCCACCTGCCGGTGTATGTGCTCTTGTGCACCCAGTCGAGCCAGAACCTCGTGGTCTCGTGAAGCAGCCGGTCAAGCTCGCTTACCTGCAGCCGGCGCGGCTGGCCGCCCATTGACTCGATGATCACGCCCGCGGTCTCGCCCTCGTGCAGCGTCCACGACGCTCGCACGCCGTTGCCCTGCCGGTGCACCTTGCTGGCGCCGTTCCGCGCGCTGCCGCTGCCCGATCCGGCGACATGCAGGGTAAGCCGCATGTCGTCCGACTCGAACATCGCCCCGTGCTCGGAGATGTCGGTCTTGTGCTTGGCCCTCGCGTAGTCGAACTTAGGCTGCAAGCTCATCGCGAACTGCATGGTTCCACGTGGAACACGCATGATCCGCACGATCCGGTGCCGGTCGGTCGGCCGGCCTGTCTGTACTGGCATGAAGTCGACGAGTTCACCAACCCCGTCAGGGGTCATGAACCTGGTGACCAGGACGGCGCTGTCAGGAAGATAGAGCTGCCTGGTGACATAGTCAGATCGCTCGGGAGCGATCTGGAAGTGCCCGCCCTTGTCGGCGTCGAGCAGCGAAGCGAAGATGCTCGGCGAGTCGAAGCGGGGGCAGCAGAACCAGTTGATGACGCCCTCGGTCGTAACCAGGGCCGCTGTCTGGAGGTCGCCGATCAGCCCGTGATCGGCGATGTTCGGGTATCGTTCCACGACGTCCGACTACCCCGCGATTGTCCAAGTCAACGCAACCGCTGAATCAGGTGATCCCCAACCCTGATCGCGTTGGCCATCACGGTCAGCGCGGGGTTCACGGCGCCGATGCTCGGAAAGACGCTGGCATCGGCGAAATAGAGGTTGTCAAGCTCATGCGCCTTGCAGTTGACGTCGGAAACAGACAAAGATCCTTCGCTGCCAAAACGGCACGTGCCGGCTTGATGAGCCACGCCGGCGATGGGGACCTCCATGTCCATGTAGAAGTTCTTGCGGAAGACGTGATGCGCGGCGAGGCCGGTGCGGTTCAGGATGATCTTGAGTTCCTCGTAAAGGCCCGCCGTCTCGGTCGCGTTGGTGAATGAGTAAGACAGGTGCACCCGGCCGTTGGGGTCGAGCGTCACCCGGTTACCAGGCATCGGCAGGTCTTCTGTCGTCAGCCAGAAATCCACGCTGTGCCGCGCGACGTCCTCCAGGCTCCAGTGCGGCGCCAGTTTCGTGAGCCTGGGTTCCTCGCCCCTGATCGCGCCGGCGTTGGACTTGCCAAGCATCTGGATGTTGCCGAGCGGAGCCCGCTCGGCGGTGGCCAGGTAAAAGTCATTAATGCCGAGCGTCTTTTGGTAAACGGTGTCGTTGGGCTCGGCCCCGAGCGCGGCGACCGCCTTGCTGTTGTGGAACATGAAGTTCCGCCCGACCTGGTCAGAGCCGTTCGCCAGGCCGTTCCTATGCTGATCGGATGCCGAGGCGAGCAGGATCTTCGCGGTGTTCACAGCCCCGGCTGCCAGCACGACGATGTCGGCCGAGTACCGCTCGGTCTCGCCTTCGCGCCGCACCTCGACGTCGGTTACCACCCGGCCAGATGAATCGGTCCGCAGCGAGGTCACCTCGGCGCCGGTGAGGAGGGTGACGTTGGGCTGGCCGAGCAGCGGCCTGACCGCGATGACCTCAGCGTCAGACTTGGCGTGCACGAGGCACGGGTAGCCATCGCACCACGCGCACCTGATGCAGGTACTGGCCGGCCGGCGGACCTCGTCGAGGAGTATTCCGCAGGGCGCGTGAAACGGGTGATAACCCGCCGCTGACAAGTCATCGGAGATCTTGGCGATCCTCGGTTCGTGAGATACCGCAGGCCACGGGTACTGCTTTGACGCCTGCCCTTCCGTCGGATCCTCGCCGTGATCGCCATGCACCTGGTACAGCCATTCGGCCCTGGTGTAGTAAGGCTCAAGGTCGCTGTAGCCGATCGGCCAGGCAGGCGAGACACCATCGGAGTACTTGATCTCACCGAAGTCAGCCGGGCGCAGCCGGTAAAGCGCCGCTCCGTACATCTTCGTCGCACCGCCGACGAAGTAATGCACCTGCGGCTGGAACGGCGTGCCATGGTCGTCGTACCAGGTGTCGTGCGAGATGTACTTGCCATCGACGAAGACGGCTGGAGGATCCCAGTTGTCAAGCTCGCGGGGCAGGAAGTCGCCCCGCTCGAGCAGGAGGATCTTCTTGCCGGCCGGGGCAAGCGCATGCGCGAGAGTGCCGCCGCCCGCACCGGTACCGACAATGATCACGTCATAGTGGTCGGCCATGCCATGGACCCTGCCCGCCGCGTTCGATCTGACACATCACCCGTTGCGGGTGGTGCCAGATCAGCCAGGCAGGGAACGGTCACGCGGGTGACGGTCGATCTCGCGCGCTGGCAGTTCGCGCTGACTTCGATCAATCACTTTTTCTTCGTGCCGGTGACCATTGGCCTGGCCTTTCTCGTGGCCATGCTGGAAACGGCCTGGTACCGGACGGGGCAGGATCAGTTCCTGCGGCTCACCAGGTTCTTCGGCACTCTGCTCGTCATCAACGTAGCGGTAGGCGTGGTCACTGGCCTGGTGCAGGAGTTCGAGTTCGGCATGAACTGGTCGTCCTACTCACGGATGGTCGGCAACGTCTTCGGAGCGCCGCTGGCGATGGAGGGCCTCGCGGCATTTTTCCTCGAGTCGACGTTCCTCGGCCTTTGGATCTTCGGCTGGGACAAGCTCTCTAAGAAAGTGCACCTGATCACGATCTGGCTGGTGTTCATCGGCACGGTCCTGTCGGCGGCCTTCATCTTGATGGCCAACGCGTGGATGCAGCATCCCGTGGGATACAAGCTGGTTCACGGGATGCCGCAGCTCACCGACATCTGGGCGGTCTTTACCAACCCGGTCTTCCTGTGGGGCTACCTGCACGTCGTGCTCGACTCGATCGTGACCGGCACCGCAGTGATGCTGGCGGTCTCCGCCTGGCAGTTGCGCAGGAACCGCCCAGAGTTCGGGCACACCATGCGGATGGCGCTGGCAATCCTCGTCCCCGTCTTGTTGCTCGACATGTTCGTGGGCAGCGAACTCGGCGTCATCGAAGCCAGGTACCAGCCAATGAAGATCGCCGCCGCCGAGGCACAGTGGACGACCTGCCAGCCTTGCTCGTTCTCGCTGTTCCAGATCGGCGGCGGCAACGACGACCACTCCCCGATCCAGATCTTCTCGATACCGCACCTGCTGTCCTTGCTGGCCACGAACTCCTGGAATGGCAAGGTCATCGGCCTCACGCCGCTGCAAGCTCAGTATTCAGCCAGGTACGGGCCCGGCTACTACGTGCCGAATGTCTTCATCCAGTACTGGTCGATGAGGGTCATGGCGTACCTGGCCGGGCTTGTCCTGTTGTTCGGCCTGTGGGGCCTGCTGCTCATGCGCAAGCGCAAGGTGCCGGCGAACCGCTGGTTCCTGATGGCCGCTACCTGGGTCGTGATCCTTCCTTTCTTCATGAACACGGCCGGCTGGCTGCTTACTGAGAGCGGAAGGCAGCCGTGGATCGTGCAGGGCCTGCAGCTCACCCGGCAGGGCGTCTCGCCTTCTGTCACGTTCACCGACGTGGTGATCAGCCTGATCGCCTTCGGCGTTATCTACACGGCCCTCGGGGTAGTGGACGCCGTGCTGATGATCAGGTACTCGCGCCGCGGACTTGAACAGGAGCCAGGATGACGCTGGCCGAGTTCTGGTTCCTGATCATCGCGCTGCTCTGGACGGGGTTCTTCCTGCTGGAAGGCTTCGACTTCGGCGTCGGCATGCTGCACGGGATCGTCGGCGGCGACGAGGCGGGCCGGCGCACGGCGATCAGCACGATCGGACCGCTTTGGGACGGCAACGAGGTTTGGCTGATCGTCGCGGGCGCGGCCATGTTCGCCGCGTTCCCCGGCTGGTACGCGACCTTGTTCTCCGGTTTCTACCTCGCGCTTGTGCTGCTGCTCGCCGCGCTCATGGCACGCGGCACCTCGTTCGAGTACCGGGGCAAGCGGGATAGCCCGGCCTGGCGTGCCACCTGGAGCTGGTTGCTCGGAGCGGGCAGCCTGCTCGCGCCGCTGCTGATCGGGATCGCGCTTGGCGATCTCCTGCACGGGCTGCCGATCAACGCGGCCCACGAATACACCGGAAGCTTCTGGACCCTGCTCCAGCCCTACGGCATCTACACGGGCATCACGCTTGTCGTGCTCTGCCTCGCGCACGGTGCGACGTTCATCGCGTTGAAGACCTCGGGCGGCCTGCGGCGGCGGGCCGTGCGGCTGGCCAGGTTGCTCGCGCCAGCCGCCGCACTCGCGCTGCTCGGGTTCGTCATCTGGACCCATTCGATCGCGCATAAGGGACTGCTGCCCAATCCGGTGGAAATCGCGGGCGTGCTGGCGATGCTCGCGGCCGCCTGGCTGGTCGCCGATGACAGGGAGGGCTGGGCGTTCGCGGCGACCACCGTCGCGATCACGCTCACCGTGCTGTCCTTGTTCAGCGAACTCTATCCGCGCGTCATGGTCTCGACCACGAACCCGGCCTACGACCTGACGATCAGCAACACCGCCTCGCCTGGTTATCCGCTGAAGGTCATGACCATAGTGGTGGTCATCGCGCTGCCCGCCGTGCTTGCCTATACAGCGTGGACATATTACGTATTCAGGCGAAGGCTTAAGGAGTCACCATGACCATTCCCGCAGAAAAGGCCGGCGTGCTCGTCATCTTCGGCGCCACCGGGGACCTGGCCAAACTCGAGACGTTTCCCGCGCTGGTCGGGCTCGCCGAGCGCGGGATCCTCGACATGCCGGTCATCGGCGTCGCCAAGAGCGGCTGGAAACTTGACCAGTTCCGCGGTTACGCGACCGACTCGCTGCGTCATAGCGGCATCGACCCCGCCTCGCCGGCCGCTTCCAAGATGCTCGGCTTGCTCAGGTACATCGATGGCGACCTGGACTCCAGCCAGACCTACGAGCAACTGGCCAGCGAGATCGGCCCGGGCAAGAAGTTGCTGTTCTACCTGGAAGTACCGCCGTCCCTGTTCGGGCGGATCGCCGATGGCATCGCGGCCGCCGGGCTGGCGGCCGGATCACGCGTAATGGTGGAGAAGCCGTTCGGACACGACCTGGCGAGCGCGCAGGCACTGAACCACACCATGCACCAGCACTTCTCCGAGGACGAGATTTACCGCGTCGACCACTGGCTCGGCCTTGACCCCGTGGAGAACATGCTGTTCGTCAGGTTCAGCAACTCGATGATCGAACCCCTGCTCAACCGCGATCACGTGCACAGCATTCAGATCACGATGGCCGAGGCCTTCGACGTGTCCGACCGTGGCGCCTTCTACGACAAGAACGGCGCGATCAGGGATGTGCTGCAGAACCACCTGCTCCAGGTACTCGCGTCGGTCACGGCCGAGCCACCGGACAGCCGGGGAATCGACACCTGGCGTTCTTCGAAATCGCAGATCATCGGCGCGCTTTCCTCCCTGACACCGGAAACAGCCGTGCGCGGCCAGTACGAGGGTTACCGCCAGGTCGCGGGCGTTGACCCGCAGTCGACGGTGGAGACCTTCGTCGCCGTGCGGCTTGGCCTTAATTCCTGGCGGTGGGAGGGCGTGCCGATCCTCATCCGAGCGGGAAAGTGCCTGCCGCTGACCGCGACTGAGGTCGCGATCAAGTTCCTGCGCCCGCCACACGACGTGTTCGGCATCCATCTCACCGGCATGGAAAGGAACTCACTGCGGTTCCGTGTCAACCCCTCGGCTCGTGTCAGCCTGACGCTGGCGGGAAAGAAGCAAGGGGCGGGCTGGATCGCGCAATCGGAGACACTGACATTCGCCGAGCAGCCCGCGACCGACATGCGCCCGTACGACCGGCTGATCGGCGCGGCCCTGGCCGGCGACCGTGAGCTGTTCGCCAGGCAGGACACCGTCGAACAGGCCTGGCGGGTCGTGGACCCGGTACTCGGCAACGTAGTGCCCGTGCACGCTTACGCCCGTGGCACCTGGGGTCCGAAGGAAGCCGACGCGCTGCTGCCAGAAGGTGACTCCTGGCATAACCCGGAGCCGTAATGGCCACGCGCGTAGTTGTGATCGGCGGAGGGTTCGCCGGCCTGTTCGCGGCCAAGGCGCTACGGCGCTCGTCCTGCGCGGTCACGCTCGTTGACCAGAGCGAACACCACTTGTTCCAGCCGCTGCTCTACCAGTGCGCGACGGGGATCTTGTCTGAAGGCCAGATCACCGCACCGCTGCGACGGCTGTTCAGGAACGACAAGAACGTTGAGTGCCTGATGGCCAAGGTGACCGGCCTCGACGCCGGTACCCGCGTAGTCACCTGCATCAGGCCGCTCGGCGAGCGGATCGAGCTCAGCTACGACTACCTGGTGGTCGCCGCCGGAGTCGAGCAATCCTATTTCGGGCACGACGAGTTCGCCGCCTGGGCTCCCGGCATGAAGTCGATCGCGGACGCGCTCACGATCAGGCGACGGGTATACGGAGCGTTCGAACTGGCAGAAAGCGCGGACGATCCCGACGAGCGCCGACGCCGGCTGACGTTCGCCCTTGTCGGCGCCGGACCGACCGGAGTCGAACTGGCCGGGCAGATCCGCGAGCTCGCGACGAAAACGCTGCATGCCGAGTTCCGCCACGTGAAACCTGAGGACGCCCGCGTCCTGCTGTTCGACGGCGGCAACGACCCGCTCGCATCATTCGGAGAAACCTTGTCAAAGCGCGCGGCGGCCGCTCTCACCAGGCTCGGGGTCGAACTGCACATGGGCTCGCGAGTGACCGATGTCGGCCAGCACGGTATCGCGGTCACCAGCCGCGATGGCAAACAGGAGCATTACGACGCCGGCACCGTGCTTTGGACGGCAGGTGTCGCCGCGCCCGCGCTCGCGTCCGCGGTGGCCAAGGCGACGGGAGCGGAACAAGATCACGCCGGGCGGATCGTGGTCGGCGATGACCTGACGATCCCCGGCCACCCGGAGATCTTCGTGACAGGCGATGTCATGAGCTTGCGTCACCTGCCGGGGGTCGCCGAGGTCGCGATGCAGTCGGGACATTACGCAGGCCGGCGGATCAGGGAACTCGCGGCGGGAAGCGGCGCCTCCGCTGCCCCTTTCAAGTACCGCGATCTGGGCACGGCCGCCTACATCGCGCGCGGGCAGGCCGTCGTCGCGGCGGGTCCTCTCAAGCTCGGCGGCTTCGTCGGCTGGTGGTGCTGGCTGTTCATCCACATCGCGTTCCTCACCGGATTCCGCAACAGGTTCGGCGCGATCTTGACCTGGTGGTGGGCCTTCACCTTGGACATCAGGCGCGAGCGGGCGTTCACCGCCAGGCCGGTCGGACGGCTGCGCTCGGTTTACGCGCCGCTGCCAGAGCCAGGAACTGACGCTGAAGGCTGACCTTCGCCGGCTACTTGGAGAGTCGGCCGCGGCGCGCGGCTATCTCACGGTCTGCCTGCTGCTCGGCCTGACCACGACCGCGACGATCCTCGCGCAAGCTGGTCTCCTCGCCCACGTGCTCGCCTCTGCCGCGAGGGGGACCGCCGCGACAGCCGTGGAGGGAAGCCTCACGGCGCTGCTCGCCGTCGTGGTCATCAGGTCGGCCGCCAGTCATGGCACCGAGGTCACGGCGCTGCGGGCGGCGGCCGCCATCAAGGAGCGTTTGCGTATCAGGCTGCTCAGGCGCGCCGTCGAGCGCGGACCCGCCTGGCTGGCGGGGCAGCGTTACGGCGAGGTCACCGCGCTTGCGGTGAGCGGACTCGACGCGCTTGACCCTTATTTCGCCGGTTACCTGCCTTCATTGCTGCTCGCGGTCGCCGTTCCGGCGGCGGTGCTTCTTGCGATCGGCACGGCCGACTGGATCTCGTGCCTCATCGTGGCCGTCACGCTGCCGGTCGTCCCGGTGTTCGGCGTCCTCATCGGATCGCGAACGAAGGCACTGACCGAGCGGAACTGGCGCTCCCTTGCCCTGCTCAGCGGCCACTTCACCGACGTAGTGCGGGGCCTGACCACGCTGAAGATCTTCGGGCGGGCCAAGGCGGAGGAGCAGATCATCGCCAAGGTCACCGAGGAGTACCGGGTCAGCGTCATGTCGACGCTGCGGGTCGCGTTCCTCTCCTCGCTGGTACTGGAACTGGCGGCCTCGGTGGCGACGGCGCTGGTCGCTGTCGAAGTCGGGATTCGGCTGCTCTACGGGCACCTGGGGTATTCCACGGCGCTGTTCGTGCTGCTCTTGACCCCGGAGGCCTTCCTGCCCCTGCGTGAGGCGGCGGCACGCTTTCACGCCAGCGCGGACGGCTCAGCCGCGGCGGGCAGGGTATTCGAGATCCTTGACGAGGAGCCGAGCGCCCCGGCCAGGGCGACCGGCCAGGCACCAGACCTGCGGTACGACGCCATCAAGCTGGAGGGCGTCAGCCTTGGGTACCCAGGGCGACCGCTCGTCCTGAAGGACATTTATCTCACCATCAGCCCAGGTGAGCGGGTCACCCTGACGGGCAGTAACGGAGCGGGCAAGAGCACGCTTGTCCATTTGCTGCTGAAAATAATTGTCCCTTCCAGCGGACAGGTGCTCGCAGGAGCGGCCGATCTTGCTGCGGTGGATCTTGCGCAATGGCGGGCTCAGATCGGCTGGCTGCCGCAGTCGCCCGTGCTCTTTCCCTGGTCCGTGCGGGACAACATCGCACTCGGGCAGCCAGACGCGACGCTCGCGGACGTGGAGCGAGCGGCCGAACTAGCCGGCGCGGCCGAGTTCATCAGCGAGCTGCCAGGCGGGTACGAAGCGGTGCTTGACGAGCGTGCGCTGCGGCTGTCGACGGGGCAGCGCCAGAAGCTCGCGCTGGCGCGGGTCTTCCTGAGGGACGCGCCGCTCGTGCTGCTAGATGAGCCTGACGCACACCTCGATCCCGTCAGCGCAGCCGAACTGACCACCGTGATCGGCCGGCTGGCGGCGGGGCGCACCCTGATCGTGGTCACTCACCACGCGGACCACGTCGGCGGGGAAGGACGGTTGCTTGTGGCAGGAAGCGGCCGGATCGCTGAGGCCGGGCGTGAGCTGACGGCGGCGGCCCGTTGACCGTTTCGCTGTGGTGGCGGCTGTCGGCTGCGGCAGGTGCCGGGGCACTCGCGGCAGGATGCGCGGTCGCACTGCTAGCCGTTTCCGGGTTCTTGCTGGCCAGGGCCTCGCAGCACCCCGACATCGCCGCGCTTTCCGTCGCGGTCGTAGCGGTGCGAGGGCTGAGCCTTGGCCGCGCGATGTTCAGGTACGGTGAGCGGCTGGCCTCGCACGACGTGGCGTTCCGCGTGCTCGCGAAGGCCAGGGTGGCGATCTGGCGGCGGCTTGAGGCGCTCGCGCCGGCCGGCCTGCCAGAATTTCACTCGGGCGACCTGCTCGCCCGGCTGATCTCCGACGTCGACTCCACTCAGGATCTGTATATCCGCGCGATCACGCCGGCACTGGCCGCTGGCCTGGTCGGCGCGGGAGCGGTGCTGGCATGCCTGGCCCTGATCGGCGGCGCAGGCGGTGCGGTACTGGCCGCCGGGCTGATCGCTGGCGGGCTCATCGTGCCGCTGACCTGCCTGGCAGCGGTCAGGAACGCGGCGCGGCGTACGGCGCCCGCGCGGGGAAAGTTCGCCGGCGAGGTAGCCGACCTGCTGAGCGGAGCGGCGGACCTATGCGTGTACGGCGGCGTCGAGTTCGCGGTGGCCCGCGCCTCGCTGAGCAGCAAGGAGCTTGGCGGCCTGGCCAGGAGGGACGCCATGGCCGCCGGGTTGAGCAAGGGGCTGCCCGTGCTGATAGCTGGCCTGACCGTGTGGGGTGTGCTGCTGGCTGGCGTGAACGCGGTTGGCAGCGGTGCCATCGACCGGGTGCCATTTGCGGCGGCGACGCTGACCGCGCTTGCCGCGTTCGAGGTGGTGGGGGTGCTCCCCGGCGCCGCGATCGCGCTTACCCACGCCAGGACGAGTGCCGCGAGGATCGGCGCCGTCATGAAAGCTCCCGAGCCGGTCGCCGATCCGCCTCATCCTGATCCGCTGCCCGCCGGGCCGCTCACCGTGACCTTGCGCGATGCCCGGGTGCGCTACCTGCCTGGCGGGCCTTTCGCCTTGGACGGCGTGAGCCTTGAGCTGACACCTGGCAGGACGGTCGCGCTGGTCGGGCCGAACGGGGCGGGGAAGTCGACGGTGGCTTCCGTGCTGCTGAGGTTTGTCGACCTGGCCTCGGGTTCCTTTCTTA